>CAXMSF010000096.1:0-13380 GCA_964196055.1 uncultured Gammaproteobacteria bacterium
GTTCGTGCGACAGCTCGACACCACGATTCACGGGGCCGGGGTGCATCACGATCACGTCGTCCTTGGCGTAGTGGAGTTTCGCCCGATCGATCCCGAACGTCGTCGAATACTCGCGAACACTCGGCACGCTCGAGCCCGCGAACCGCTCGTTCTGGATGCGCAGGGCCATCACGACGTCCGAACCCGACAACGCGTCGCGCACCGAGGTGAAGACCTTCACACCGAGCGACTCCACCCCCACCGGAATCATCGTCGGCGGTGCTGCGATGCGGACCTCGGCTCCCATCTTCAGAAAACCATGGATGTTCGAGCGGGCTACCCGCGAATGCAGGATGTCACCAACGATCGTAACCGTCAGGCCTTCGATCCGTTCCTTTACCTGCCGAACGGTTAGCATGTCGAGCAGCGCCTGCGTGGGGTGCTCGTGCGCTCCATCGCCCGCGTTCACGACCGGCGCGTCGAGAACATCAGCGACGCGTTTCGGAACACCCGCGACCGCATGCCGGACGATCACGAGGTCCGGATCCATTGCATCGAGAGTCCGCGCGGTATCGAGGATGCTCTCGGACTTCTTCAGGCTCGAGCTCGCGGGAGAGAAATTCACGACGTCGGCGGAGAGCCGCTTGCCCGCGATTTCGAAGCTGGCTCGTGTGCGCGTCGAAGCCTCGAAGAAGAGGTTCACCACGGTGCGGCCGCGCAGTGTCGGGACCTTCTTGACGATCCGATTCCCGACTTCCCGCATCCGTTCCGCGGTATCGAGAATACGTTCGATGTCGCTGCGATCGAGGTCTTCGATGCCGAGCAGGTCCCTTCCGATCATGTCGGACTCCGTTCCGAGACGCGGTCTTCGTCGGTCGACATAGAGGAAACGACGACCTCCAGAGCGCTCGACGGGTCGCCATCATTTCCGTGCAGATGGACGACCTCGTCTGAACTCGTCGGCACGTTCTTGCCGACGTAATCGATCTTGATCGGCAGCTCGCGGTGTCCGCGGTCTACGAGCCCGACGACCTGCACAATCTTGGGGCGCCCGAAGTCCATCAGCGCATCCATCGCTGCGCGGATCGTGCGCCCTGATTTCACCACATCATCGACCAGCACGACGGTCCGGTCGTCGACCGCCGAGGGCATCTCGGTCAATCGCAACATCGGACGCTCACTCGTCGTGGCGAGATCGTCGCGGTAGAGCGTGGTGTCGAGAATTCCAACGGTGGTCTCGACATCGGCGATCTGCTTCAGATTCGAAGCGAGAACGCGCGCGAGCGGGATGCCGCCGTTCGGGATCGCAACGAGGTAGAGATTCTCGAGCTCGTCGTTGCGCTCGAATATCTCGTGGGCGATCCGCATCAACGCGCGGCGAATCCCGGTGTCGTCGAGAATCGTACGGGCACCGTTCGTGGGTTGGCTCCCGGAAATCTCGGGGCCGGGGGGGTGGTCTGATTGCATCGGAGTCGCGCTTTCCCCGCCTCGCAGGACGGGATTAAAAGTGCCGGGATCGGTCTGAATCCAGAAGATACCGGTGGCACCGGATCAGTCAAATTCGACCGAATTCGAGGTTTCTACTGCAGTTTCGCGCCGATACGATCCCAGCGCTTTTCCGCCTTCCACCAGGTGAGCGGGTTCAGCAGTTCGAGCCAGCCGTCGTTGAAATCCCACGACCAGTAGAGCACGAACGCGGGCCCCTTGATCTCGGCCTTGCGCACCGTGCCCCAGACGCGGCTGTCCTTCGAGTGGTCGCGATTGTCGCCGAGAACGAGATAACGTCCCTCCTCGACGGTGGTGACCGGACGCGGTGCGCGGAAGTACGCATTCGGATCGTCGAGGATCTTGTATTGCTTCGAATCAACGGCGACCCGGAGCACGTCGAGTTCGCGGCCATTCGGATCGGTAAAGGTCTCGGGAAGCGCTTCGACGTCCATTTCATCGCCGTTTACGAACACCTTGTTGCCCTGGATCTCGACACGGTCGCCGGGCAAGCCGACGATGCGCTTTACGAACTCCTCGCGGGAATATTCCGGGTGACGATCGGCCGGGAAGGTGTCGTTGCCGCGCCGTGCGACAGTGAAGACGATGATGTCGCCGCGCTCGGGCTCACGCAAGCCCGGCAGGCGCATGTCGCTGAACGGGATCTTCGGGCCATAGACGAACTTGTTCACGAACAGGTGATCACCGATCAACAGCGTCGGGAACATCGAACCGGACGGAATCCGAAACGGCTCGACGATGAACGCGCGAATCGTCAGCGCAATCAATACTGCGATCAGGATGGTGCGGATCTGTTGCCAGACCGATTCCGGTGCTGCGTCGCTCACGAATCCCCCAGTTTCAGCGCAGCGAGGAATGCCTCCTGCGGAATTTCGACCGAACCAACCTGCTTCATGCGCCGCTTCCCTGCCTTCTGCTTCTCGAGCAGCTTTCGTTTCCGGGTGATGTCGCCACCGTAGCATTTGGAAGTGACGTTCTTTCGCAATGCCTTCACGGTCGTACGCGCAATCACTCGCGCACCCACGGCCGCCTGTATCGCTACTTCGTACATCTGCCTCGGAATGAACTCCTTCAGCTTTCGTGTGAGTTCGGTGCCGCGCGAGTAGGCCTTCTCGCGGTGGACGATCAACGAGAGTGCATCCACGGGGTCGCCGTTGACCAACACGTCGAGCTTGACCAGATCCGCTGCCTGGTATCCCATCAATTCGTAATCGAAGGATCCATAGCCGCGGGTTACGCTTTTGATTCTATCGTGGAAGTCGAGAACGATCTCGGACAACGGCAAATCGTAACGAACCTGCACGCGCGCCCCGTGCTGCGTCATGTCGCGCTGAACTCCTCGACGCTCCTGGCAGAGCTGCAACACGCCGCCGACGAATTCCTGCGGCACATGAATCGTCGCGAGCACCACCGGTTCTTCGATACGGTCGAGCTCTCCCGCCGACGGCAGGTTCGCGGGGCTCTCGATCTCCTTCACTTCGCCCGAGGTGAGCGCAATCCGGTAGCGGACCGTCGGAGCCGTACTGATCAGGTCGACGTCGTACTCCCGCTCCAGTCTTTCCTGGATGATCTCCGCGTGCAGGAAGCCCAGGAAGCCGCAGCGAAAGCCGAAACCCAGCGCATCACTCGTCTCGGGTTCATAGACCAGCGACGCATCGTTGAGCTGGAGCTTCTCGAGAGCAGCCTTCAGGCCCTCGTAGCCGTCTGAATCGATCGGATAGAGCCCGGTGAAGACCATCGGCTTCACGTCCTGGAAGCCCATGAGCGGCTCCTCGGCGGGCGCGGCGGCCGTCGTCAGCGTGTCGCCGATCTTGATCTCTGCCAGCGTCTTCACTCCGGCAATCACCACACCGACTTCACCGGCTTCGAGCTGCTCGACACGGCGAGGCCTGGGGTCGATCACATTCAGCTCGGTGATCTCCTTCTCGAGCCCACCCGCCATCATCCGGATCCGCTCACCATTTCTAAGCCTGCCGTCGATGACGCGTACGAGCATCGCCGCGCCGACATAGGGGTCGAACCATGAATCGAAGACGAGCGCGCGGGTGATAGCGTCGGGGTCGCCGCTGGGCGGCGGCACGATCGAAACGATCTGCTCGAGGAGCTCGCGGATGCCGATTCCCTGCTTCGCCGAGACATGCAGAACATCGGCGGCGTCGAGCCCGATCACCTCCTCGATTTCCTCGGCGACCTGGTCCGGCTCGGCCGACGGCAGGTCGATCTTGTTCACTACGGGAATGATTTCGAGTCCGGCATCGACCGCGAGATAGGCGTTCGCGAGGGTCTGCGCCTCGATCCCCTGCGCTGCATCGACGACCAGCACCGCACCTTCGCATGCGGCCAGCGCGCGCGAAACCTCGTAGGAGAAGTCGACGTGACCGGGCGTGTCGATCAGGTTCAGGATGTAGCTCTTCCCGTCCGAGGCGGTATACGGCAGGCGAACCGTCTGGGCCTTGATCGTAATGCCGCGCTCACGCTCGAGTTCCATGTTGTCGAGGTATTGCGCTCGGCGATCACGCCCCGACACGAGACCGGTCTCCTCGAGCAGCCGATCCGCCAGCGTGCTCTTGCCGTGGTCGATGTGCGCGATGATGCAGAAGTTCCGGATCAGCGTACGGTCCATCAGTCGCCCGACCGCCCATTCTTCTCGAGCTCCGCCACGAAGTACTCGTGGGTCCGCTCGAGGCCGTCCGCAACCGCGACCTTCGGCTCCCAACCATCCAGCAGCCGTCGCGCAAGATCGATATTCGGCCGTCGCACCTTCGGATCATCCGGGGGCAGCGGCAGGGAGACGATCTGACTGCAGCTGCCGGTAATCGAGATGATCTTCTCCGCCATCTCGCGCAGGCTCAACTCATTCGGATTGCCGAGATTCACCGGGCCGACGTAGCTCGAATGCAGCAACCGCCAGATCCCCTCGACGAGGTCGTCGACATAGCAGAACGACCGTGTCTGTGAACCGTCGCCATATAGCGTCACGTCCTCGCCGAGGATCGCCTGTCGGAAGAAATTTGGAATCGCCCGGCCGTCGTTCAACTGCATGCGCGGGCCAAAAGTGTTGAAGATCCGCACGATACGGACGTCGACGCCGTGATGACGGTGATAGGCCATCGTCATCGCCTCCGAAAAGCGCTTGGCCTCGTCGTAGACGCCTCGGATGCCGATCGGGTTCACGTTGCCCCAATACGATTCGGGCTGTGGATTCACTTCGGGGTCGCCGTAGCACTCCGAGGTGCTCGCGATCAAGATGCGCGCACCCTTGGCCTTCGCGAGCCCGAGCGCCTTGTGAGTTCCGAGCGAACTGACCTTGAGGATCTGGATCGGCAGCTTCTCGAAATCTGCCGGACTTGCCGGCGAAGCAAAATGCAGGATCACATCGAGCGGACCATCGACATAGAGGTAGTTCGTGACGTCGTAATGCTGGAACGAGAAGCGTTCGTGGCCAAGCAGCGAAGCGATGTTCGCGACCCGCCCGGTGAGTAGATTGTCGAAGACCATTACTTCGCAACCTTCTTCGAGCAATCGGTGGCAGAGATGGGAACCGATGAATCCCGCACCTCCGGTAACCAGGATCCGCTTCAGCCGACGCGAAGTCATTGTGACACTCCCTGCCCGGAGAGGGGCGATAGATCCGACTCCAGGTAGTCTCGAACCGCCTCCTGCCAATTTCGAAGGCCCAGGCCCCGGGCTTCCACTTTGGAGCAGTCGAGCACCGACCAAAGCGGCCGCGGCGCCGGCAGATCCAAGTCGCTGGTTCGGGCCCGATCGATCTCGATATCGGAGAAACCTGCCGAGTCGAGCGTGACGCGTGCGAGATCCCACCAACTGGCCACACCGGCGTTCGCCACATGGTACAGCCCTCGGCAGTCCTGTTCGAGCAGGCCGACGATTGCGGTCGCAAGATCCTCGGCGTAGGTCGGGCGGCCCTTCTGGTCGTCGACGACGGAGAGCGGACCGGTCGCGCTGCCGTCGCGTCGCGCCTTCCCCTGCCTCACGATCGCACCGATGAAGTTGCGCCCTTCACCGAACACCCAACTGGTGCGCACCACGAGCGAATCGGGAGCTGCGGCGAGCACGAAACTCTCCCCTTCCAGCTTGGTGGCGCCATAGGCCGAGATCGGGTCCGGAGCGTCATCTACTTTATACGGTTCGCTGGCGTCGCCCCGAAACACATAGTCGGTCGAGACATGAGCCAGTCGGCTGCCCGCCGCTACACAAGCCTCCGCCAATACCTTGGGCCCGATCGCGTTGGCGCGGTGCGCAGCGTCGCGCTCCGTCTCACAGCGGTCGACCTGCGTGAACGCAGCCGCGTTCACGACGAAGTCGGCGGGACCCCCGATACCCGCGAAGACGGCTGCCACCGCCTCCGGATCGGCAATATCGACCTCCGGCAGGTCGAAGGCCGCAACGATCTCGCGCCCCGGTCCGGTCAGCGCACGTGTGAGCGCGCGGCCCAGCTGTCCGTTGCTTCCAGCGATGATCCAGCGCGTTGCCATGCAGCGTCCTCATCGGCCGACGGAGGTGAATTCGTGATGTGGCGGATCCGCTCTGGCTCGGGCCCTAGCTGGCGTCTTCGTTCAGAATCCAGGTCGGAAGCTTCTGCGACTTCTTGAGCCGCTCTGCGGTCGCTTCGGCCTCTTCTCGGGTGGCGAGCGGGCCGACACGAACGCGCCAGCGCGCGTTTCCTGCCTTCGTTCCAGGCGATACGTAAACCGGGAAGCCCTTGCCCTCCAGCGATTTTGCGAGTCGCTCAGCGGCTTCGCTGGACTCGAACGCACCGACCTGTACCGCGAGCTTCCCCGCGGGCGCCGCAGCAACCGGCGGTGGCGCGGGCCGGGCAGGTTCGACCAGGGGCACCGCAGCCGCTTCGATCGCGGCGTTGCGGCGCAGCTGCGGATCGACCAGCGGCTCGGGCTCGGGAGCGCGGGCGGCGACGTCGGACGCGGCGTCCGTTGAACCGTCCCATGCGACCTCTTCGGTTTCACCCGCCAGGTACGCGAAGATCAGGCCCGGGTCCTCCCAGACCACGCCGGCCACCATCCCGACTCCGAATCCCGCGACGACGAGGAAGACCAGCCCGACCAACGCTGCGAGCCACGATGATCCAACAGCTTCTCTTTCGCGCGGCTTGCTCTGAGTTACGGTGCGCGCCATTACATCTGCTCCGGTGCCGACACGCCGAGCAGGTCCAACGCATTCGCGAGTACCGTTCGGACCGCGAGCGCAAGCCCCAGGCGTGCATTGGTGAGTGAGGCGTCATCCGAAAGCACGCGGTGCCGATTGCCGTCCTGCACGTAGGGACTCCACAGGCCGGCGAGGTCGCGCGCGTAATAGGCGACGTGATGCGGCTCGCGCGACTCTCCCGCTCGGGCCACGATTTCGGGAAATTCGGCGATCTTCTTCAGCAGGTCGATTTCTTCGGGCAGCACAAGTGCGGCCGCGTCTACACTTTGCGCGTCCGGCATTGAAACTCCCATCTCGCTCGCTTTTCGCTCGATCCCATACGTACGCGCGTGTGCGTACTGTACGTAGTACGCCGGGTTCTTCTTCCAGTCGGTCTCTTTCGCGAGGTCGAGATCGAAGTCGAGGTGCCCTTCGGCCTTGCGTTGGACCATGAAGAAGCGAAAGACATCGACCGAGATCTGTTCGAGTAGCTCGTCGACGGTGATGAAGTTCGCACGTCGCGTGGACTGCTTCAGCTGCTCGCCACCCTCGGTCAGGGTAACGAACTGGTGCATCACGAGTTCGACCCGGTCTTTTGGGCAGTCGAGCGCGCCGATGGTCTCGCGAACGAACGGGAACTGTTCGATGTGGTCGGCTCCCTGCACGTCGATCACACGATCGAAGCCGCGCCGGAACTTCTCGCGATGGTATGCAATGTCGGGCAGCAGGTAAGTGGGCTCACCGGTCCGTTTCACGAGCACGCGGTCGCGGTCCAGCCCGAGCTGCGTCGCGCGCAGCCAGACGGCGTCGTCTTTCTCATAGACGAGTCCGCACACGCGCAGATCCGCCAGGACGGCTTCGACTTTGCCTTCTTCGTAGAGATCGATCTCGTTCGAGTAGACGTCGAACTCGATTCCCATGGCGACCAGCGTCTTGCGAATATCCGCGAAGATCGTCTTCTCCGCAGTCTCACGGAAGATCGCGTCCTCTGTTTCCGCGGGCAGATCGTCACCGTACTCGCCGCGAATCTCCGCGGCGATATCAGCGATGTAACCGCCCTGGTAGCCGTCACGCGGAAACACCACGGGCGTTCCGTCGATCTCCTCGGGCCAGTCGGCTTCGGGGTCGACGAGCACGCGGGTCGGGGGCGGAACCGCGCGACCGAGCGCTTCCAGGTAACGCGCTCGCACCGATTCGCCGAGCACGCGCATCTGCCGGCCGCCGTTGTTGAAGTAGTACTCGCGCGTAACCGTCGCGCCGAGCGCGACCAGCAGACGGGCGATGGTGTCGCCGAGTACGGCTTGCCGACCGTGGCCCAGGGTGAGGGGGCCGGTCGGATTCGCGGAAACGAACTCGACCTGGCACTTCAGGTCGGCGTGCGAATCGCCGTGGCCGAAGCGCGGGCCGTACGCGAGTACCGTGCGCAACAGGTCGTGCCAACGCGCATCGGCGAGCCGGATGTTCACGAAGCCCGGGCCCGCGACTTCGGCGCTCTCGACGAGATCGGGCGCTTCCACGAGCGCCGCAATCAGCCGCTCCGCGATTGCGCGCGGCGGACTCCCGAGGCGCTTGGCGAGTAGCAGCGCGGCGTTGCACGCGAAGTCGCCGTGGTCGGGGTTCTTCGGAACTTCGAGCGCGAACTCGGGCAGTGCGCCTTCGTCAGCGTGCTCGTCGAGCAGAGCGCGCAGATGACGCTCCAGAATGTCGCGTAGGGCTTCTTTCACAACCGGCCGAGGATCGCTTGAAAACCTGATTTCGTCAAGGAAATCGGGGATTTGAGTCTTTCGGATGAGTCAGTCGCAAGACCCGTTCGCCCGGGCGGGCCAGTTCCAGGTCTTCGCGGATGGCCGTCTCGATCGCGAATTCGTCGCTCTCGAGTGCCTCGTTGCCCTGCTCGAGTGCTGCAATCTCATTCCGCAGCCCATCGATCAGCACTTCCGCGCTCAGGAGATCAGCGCGCATACGTCGCCAGGTTCCGATTCCCGAGTCGGGATCGACCGCAGCGTAGACCGCAACCAGCGCAATCAGCGCCGGAATCAGCAGAAGCCCTCTCACCTTCGCCCCCCAAGGTGTCCGGCGCGAGAGTAACGCCAGCCAAGCCGTTCGGCTAGGAGCGTGAAACTCGAAGGGTTTCACGGGACGCGGAAGCTTTGGCCTCACAGCGGCTGAAGCCAGCTGGGAGCGCGTCATGCGGCAATCCCCTTGGCCACAGAGCGGCCAACACACCGGCAGGAGAAGCGCTCAGGGATCTCTGGGCTTCGGCTCGAGCAACTGCCCCAGGCGCGCAACATAGGCCGGAGCGTCCCAGTCCCGCGGGCCGACGTAGCGCTCGAGAATCGTGCCATCGCGATCGACCAGCAGCGTTTCCGGGAACGCGAAAGTCTGCCATTCGACCGCGGCGGACTTGTCCGGATCGAGCAGGATCGGGAACGTAAGGCGGAGCCGATCGCGAAACGCGCGCACCAATTCCGCCTCTTCGCCGACCGAGATCGCAACCAACTCGAGGCCTGCCGGGTGCAACTCGCGGTAGAGCCGCTCCATGGCGGGCATCTCTTCTTCGCACGGCTTGCACCAGGTCGCCCAGAAGTTGACGAGCACGACCTTTCCCTTCAGCTTCGACAGGGAGTGCGCTTCGGGCGAATCGAGACCGCTGAGCGAATAATCGGGCGCGACAGTGCCGCGGCCGACCGGCGGCGGCGAGGACGAACCGAATACTAGCATCGCCACCGCAGCCAGCGTGATGACCGCGACCACCAGCCACAAGCCGCGGCCGCCCGCACGCGCTGTTCCCGGCGATTCGGAGGGAGAAGTGGGATTACCGTCTGACAGGGTCTACTTCTTCTTGCTGGTGGATTTCTTCGCGGCAGCCTTCTTCTTGGTCTTCTTCTTCGAGGCAGCCTTCGATTCCGTCTTCTTGGAAGCAGTCTTCTTCTTCGAGGCGGCCTTCTTCTTCGAGGCCACCTTCTTCTTCGGCTCGCCGTCCACCTTCTTCGACAGAGCCTTCTTGGCGACGACTCGCCCCTTCTTGGCTTTCTCGGCCAGCGCCGCGGATTTCTCGTCGTCCCGCCCCACGAGTTCGATGATCGACATCGGCGCGGCGTCACCAACCCGATTGCGAACCTTGATGATGCGCGTGTAGCCACCGGGCCGGTCACGAAAACGCTCGGCGAGGTCGTCGAAGACCTTGGCCGTAACGGACCGACTTCGGATCACCCGGAGTGCGCGACGACGCGCGTGCAGATCGCCACGCTTGCCGAGAGTGATCATGCGCTCCGCGAGGCGACGCACGCCCTTCGCCTTGGCATCGGTGGTTTCGATTCGCTCGTGTTCCAGGAGAGAAGTCACCATGTTCCGATACATCGCAAGGCGATGTGACGGGGAACGTCCCAGGACTCCTGCTACTACGCGGTGTCGCATTTCAGGCCTCGCGATCCCGCAAACGCTCGATTTCGGCGCGATCGGGGAAGTTTTCGATCGTCGTTCCGAGCTCGAGGTCCATCGAAGCCAGGACCTCCTTGATCTCGTTCAGCGACTTTCGCCCGAAGTTCTTGGTCTTGAGCATTTCGCCCTCGGTGCGCTGGATCAGCTCGCCTATGTAGCGAATGTTCGCGTTCTGCAGGCAGTTCGCCGAACGAACCGAGAGCTCGAGTTCATCGACCGACTTGAAGAGATTCGGATTGATCGCCACCGGCTCGTCGGCGATCGCCACCGGAGCTTCGACAGGCTCGTCGAAGTTGATGAAGATCGTGAGCTGCTCCTTCAGGATCTTCGCCGCGTAGGCGAGCGCGTCGATCGGAGCCACCGTTCCGTCCGTCGCAACCTCGATGTTGAGACGATCGAAGTCGGTTGCACGCCCGACGCGTGCCGGGGTAACGGTGTAATTGACCTTCTGCACCGGCGAAAAGATCGAGTCGATCGGAATCACGCCGATCGGCATGTCTTCGGTCTTGTTCATCTCTGCCCGGACATAGCCCTTGCCCTTGCCGACCGTGAATTCCATCTCGAGCGACGCGTCGGCCGAGAGCGTCGCGATCTTGTGATCCGGGTTGAGCACCTCGACGCCGGAGTTGTCGACGACGAGGTCGGCCGCGGTGAACAGGCCGGGGCCGTTCTTCCGGATGCGAATCGTCTTCGGGCCTTCACCATGGAGATGAAGCCGAACCTCCTTGAGGTTCAGGATGATATCGCTCATATCCTCCATCACGCCCGGAATCGACGAGAACTCATGGAGGACTCCATCGATCCGCACCGACGTAATCGCGGCTCCCTGAAGCGAAGACAGCAGAATTCTCCGCAGGGCGTTGCCGAGCGTTACGCCGAAACCGCGTTCCAGCGGCTCGCACGCGAAACGACCGTAGGCTTCGGTCGCGGCGCTCTCTTCAGACTCGAGCTGACGCGGCCTGATGAGCTTCCGCCAATTCATTGCGACCAGATCTTGTGCTTCGTTCATGGGTGTACTCCCCCAGTTATTTCGTTCAACGCGCTTCGCCAAAGGTCAGCGCGAGTAGAGCTCCACGATGAGCTGTTCCTGGATCGGCATCGTGATGTCTTCGCGTGCAGGCATCGACTTGACGGTGCCCTCGAAGTTCTCTTTGTCGATTTCGACCCACTGCGGGATGCTGCGCCCCTCCAGTGTCTCGAGTGCACCCGCAATGCGAGCGATCTTCCGTGACTTCTCACGAACCACGACCTTCAAGCCTTCCTTCACCTGGAAGGAAGGAATCGTCGTCTTGCGTCCGTCGATCAGGAAATGGCCGTGGCGAACGAGTTGCCGCGCTTCGGCACGCGATGTTGCGAAACCCATTCGAAAGACGACGTTATCGAGGCGCTGCTCGAGCAGCAGCAGCAGGTTCTCGCCAGCTCGGCCCTTCATGCGGGAAGCGCGCTTCATCGTCTGTGCGAACTGCTTCTCCAGCAGCCCGTACATCCGCTTCACCTTCTGCTTCTCGCGCAGCTGTACGCCATAGTCCGAGAATCGCGTCCGACCCTGGCCGTGTTGGCCCGGCGGATACGCGCGCTTCTCGATACCACACTTCGCACTGAAGCAGCGGTCGCCCTTCAGAAAGAGCTTCACGCCCTCCCGTCGGCAGAGCCGACATGCCGCGTCCGTATATCGTGCCATCTTCTACTCCTGACCGATCGCTATACGCGGCGCCGCTTGGGCGGGCGGCAACCATTGTGGGGAATCGGTGTTACGTCCCGAATCATCGTTATCTTGATGCCCGCTGCCTGCAGCGCGCGCACCGCGGATTCCCGACCGGATCCCGGCCCATTGACGCTGACCGAAAGTTGTCGGATTCCGTGCTCCATCGCCTTCTTCGCGCAATCCTCGGCGGCAACCTGCGCTGCGAACGGCGTGGACTTCCGCGAGCCCTTGAAGCCCTGCGCGCCGGCTGTCGACCAAGCCAATGCGTTTCCCGCGACGTCGGTGATGGTAATCATCGTGTTGTTGAACGTCGAATGGATATGGGCAATTCCGGACTGGACGTTCTTCTTGATCTTCTTCTTGCCTTTCTTCACAATTTATCGCCTTCTCTACTTCTTGGTCGCCGGCTTCTTCCTGCCGGCAACGGTCTTCTTGGGGCCCTTGCGCGTACGCGCATTCGTATGCGTACGCTGGCCGCGTACCGGGAGGCCCCGGCGGTGCCGCAGCCCCCTGTAACACCCGATGTCCATCAACATCTTGATGTTCTGCGAAACCTCGCGACGCAGATCGCCTTCGATCTTGTAGTCGCTCTCGAGAATCTCACGGATGCGGACGACTTCAGAGTCCGCAAGGACATCCGTCTTCACCGTCCCTTCGATATCCGCCTTCTTGCAGATTTCGCGCGCCGACGTGCGACCGATTCCGTAGATGTAGGTGAGCGCGATCTCGATCCTCTTGTTGCGAGGAAGGTCGATCCCTGCGATTCGCGCCATACGATATGCCTCCGTTTGACTCCACCGACTCGGTCGATGGAGAAGAATTCTCAGCCTTGCCGTTGCTTGTGCTTGGGGTTCTCGCAGATCACGCGAACGACACCACGGCGCCGGATGATCCGGCACTTCTCGCACATTTTCCGAACTGAAGCTCTGACCTTCATGATTCCATTCTCCAGCCCACGTTCAGTGGGAACCTTCGATTCTCGTGAGAACGTCGGGGCCGTCTTCCGAAACCAGGATCGTGTGTTCGAAATGCGCCGACAAAGAGCCGTCCATCGTGACCGCCGTCCACTCGTCATCGAGCATCTTCACTTCCGGCCCACCGACGTTCACCATCGGCTCGATCGCGAAAACCATTCCTTGCATCAAGCGCGGCCCGCGGTTCGGCGCACCGTAGTTTGGAATCCACGGCGGCTCGTGAAGTCTTCGACCAATGCCGTGGCCCGCGAACACACGAACAACGGAATATCCCTCTGACTCGGCGCGCTCCTGGACCGCGTGCCCGATGTCCGATAGCCGCTTGCCCGGCACCATCGTGTCGATCGCGAGACTGAGCGCATCGGAGGTCACATCGAGCAACTTCTGCGCGTCGGTGGTGACCTCGCCCACCGGCACGGTCACGGCCGAGTCACCGTGGAATCCATCCACTGAGACGCCGAAGTCCAGGCTCACGATGTCTTCATCCTCGAGCTCGCGGTCTGCGGGGATGCCGTGCACGATCTCGTCGTTCACCGAAACGCACAGTACCGCCGGGTATTTGGGGAGACCGTGCGGGTCATAGCCCTTGAAGCTCGATTCGACACCACGCTC
>CAXMSF010000097.1:0-52714 GCA_964196055.1 uncultured Gammaproteobacteria bacterium
ATGATCCAGACCCAGCCCTTCCAGGGCCCGTTGCAGCTCACGGCCCGCCTCGACAGCGACGGCAACGCGGGCACCCGCAGCCCGGGCGACCTTCAGGGTCGCTATCCCAACCCGGTCGACCCCGGCGCCAAGTCCCTCGAACTCAGCCTAGACGAATTGCTCTAGTGCCCTGAGTCCGAAAGCGGACTCGGACCATCCGCTTCAGATCACGTCCATGGCTTCGACGGCCGCCCGCGTACCGGCGATGACGAGGCGATCCCCTTCGTCGATGCGATCGTCGGCGGACGGCACGCGGGCTTCACGCCCACCACCCGCGATCGCGCGCTTGCGTAGCAGCACCACCTGCACGCCAGTCTCGGCGCCGATATTGAGTTCGCGAATGGTATGGCCGAAGTAGCGCGGCGGCGGCTGCACCTCCTGGAGAACGTAGCCGCCCGCGAGCTCGACCTGCTGGCCCTTGCTCGCGACGAGCACCGTGCTCGACACCGAGCCCGCCATGTCGCGTCGCATCACCTCGCGGTTGTAGGCATGCAGCAAATCCTTCTTGTGGATGCTGCCCAGCAGCTTCTTCGGGTTGTCCCAGGCGACGACTCCGATCTCGTCGATCACGCCGCTGGCGAAGATCTGCATTGCGAGGTCGAGGTCGTTGTCGGCGTGCACGGTCGGCGGATTGGGATCGAGCAGATCCTCGGCGACCACGATGTCTCGCAGCAAGTCCTGCTCGGCGAGCATCCGCGTCAGCTTGCGCAGGTGGATCGAGCCGACCAGGTTGCCGCGCGCGTTCGTGACGAAGAACTCGGTGTGCTCGCTCGCGAGCACGCGTTGCACCACCGTGTTGAGGTTGTCGGAGGCCTGGAAGATCTCGGGTTCGCGGTCGAAGATGTCATGTACGCGGATGCTCTTCAATATGTTGAGATTCTCTTCTTCGTGCAGGTCGATCCCGCGCCGCTCTAACTTCATGGTGTAGATCGAATCGCGGTTCAGGAAGGTGGTGACGAGTGTGCTTATCACGCACGCGGCCATCAGGGGCGGGATGATGTTGATGCTCTGTGTGAGTTCGAACATCATGATGATTGCGGTGATGGGCGCGTGCGTGACCGCGGCGACGACGGCGCCCATCGTGACGAGCGCGTAGGCGCCCGACGACGCGGTGTAGGCGGGGAACCACTCGTGGATCAGCGTTCCGAGAAAGCCGCCCGTCATCGCGCCGAGGAAGAGCGAGGGCGCGAATATTCCGCCCGAGCCGCCGGAGCCGATCGTGACCGAGGTGGCCACGATCTTCAGCAACAGCAGCGTGAGGAGGAGTGTTGCGGGTAGTGCCGCATTCAACGCATCGGTGATGGTGCTGTAGCCGACGCCGAATACGTGCGGGTAGCTGATACCGATCGCGCCGACGATCAGCCCGCCGAGCCCGGCCTTCCAATATTCGGGGATCGGCATCGCTTCGAACAGATCTTCGGTCTTGTAGAGCGTGAGCATGAAGGCGAGCGCAACGAAGCCGGCCGCAAAGCCGGCCAACATGTAGGGGAACAGCTCGAAGGGACTCACGAGTTCGTAGCGCGGCACTACGAAGGCGGGGTGATTTCCGAGGAAGAAGCGCGACACCACGGTTGCGACCACGGACGAGATCACGATCGGCGACAATTGCGCGACCGCAAAGTTTCCGACGATCACCTCGGCGGCGAACAGTGCTCCCGCGATTGGCGCATTGAAGGTTGCGGAAATGCCTGCTGCGGCACCGCAAGCGACGATCACGCGCAGCTGACTCGCGGACACTTTCAACATCTGGCCGATCGAAGAGGCCAGTGCGGAGCCGATCTGCACGATCGGGCCTTCGCGGCCGACCGAGCCGCCGGTTCCGATCGAAATCGCCGAGGCGAGCGCCTTCACGGCGACGATGCGTTTTCGAATCACGCCGCCGCGCAGCGCGACCGCGGCCATGACCTCGGGTACGCCGTGCCCCTTGGCTTCGCGTGCGAAGAAGTAGATCAGCGGGCCGACCACCAGGCCGCCCAAGGCGGGAATCAACAGCCGCCAGTACCACTCGAGCGCGCGAGCTGCCGTGAGCGGGTCGACGGCTTCGGCGAACACGCCGTCCTCGAGCAACGTTTCGATACCCGCAGTGCCTTCGAACGCGATCGCTTGTACGAAGCGAATGAGAAAGCGAAAAGCCACCGCGCCGATCGCGCCGCAGAGACCGACTGCGGTGGCGATCAGCACCATGTAGAGGTGCGCGGTGGATTGTTGGCGGTTCTGGCTGATCGTGAAAGGAATGGGGCTCTCCTGCGGCTCGCATGCTAGCAGGATCTCGAATGCGTCTTTCGGCACGGCTTGAATGCATAAGGCCGATGGTGAAGCTGCCGTTGCATGATCGAAAATGATCGCGGGAGCGGCGCTTCGCGGAGTCTGCTGTGCCCGCCGCTTGGTTTGGGTGGCGGTGCCGCGTGGGCCGGGGGGTGCCTCGCGCTCCCTTTTGAACGGTCGCGAGAGGCACCCCCCGACCCCCGCTCACGCGGAGATCGGCGGCGCCTGAATCGATCGCGATCCGGGGGAGCCTTTCGCGACCGTTCAAAAGGGAGCGCAAGGCTCCCCCGGATCGCGGGCGCGTGCCGGCTCGAGAAGACCCCCGATCGAGCGGTGGGGCATGCGGGCCGCGATCGATTGTTGGGGGGGTGGGGGGGGCCGGGCTAAAGTGGGGGGATGACGGGTCCTGGACGGTGGCGGGTGGTGGAGACGGAGTTTCTTCAGGATTGCAAGGTGTTCAGCGTGAGCCGGACGCGTGCTGAATCGCCCCGGACCCGGGAGATCCATCCCTTCTACCGCATCGACTCATCGGACTGGGTGAATATCATCCCCATCACCGCGGCGGGCGAGTTGGTGATGGTCCGGCAGTACCGCCACGGCCTCGACGGCTTCACGGTCGAGACGCCCGGTGGCATGGTCGACCCGGGCGAAACGCCGGCCGCCGCCGCGGGCCGCGAGCTGCTCGAGGAGACCGGCTACCGCGCGGCCGAGATCGTCCCGCTCGGCGGCGTGAACCCGAACCCCGCGCTGTTCGGCAACCTGCTGCACGTCTTCCTCGGACGCGACGCGGTGAAGGTCGCCGAGGTGCGGAACGAGAGCACCGAAGAGACCCACGTCGAACTCGTGCCGCAGGCCGAGCTGGCTGCGCTGATTCGCAGCGGCCAGGTCAACCACGCGCTCGTGGTCGCCGCCCTCCACCTCTACGATCTCGAGCGCGGCGGGGGGCAATAGCGGATTGGGCCCCGGGCCCGATCCGCTATTGCCATCTCTCGCCCATCTCAATCCCGGGTCTCACCCGGCTCGAGTTCGTGCGGGGGTGGCAGGATCAGCGGCAGCAGGGCGCCGAGGGCGAGGGCGCCGAGGCCTCCGACGATGTAGGGGGCGTCGGGCCCGACGTGCTCGATCAGCCAGCCGGTCGCGAGGTTCGAGCTGATGCCGCCGACGCTCAAGCCCACCATTGCGAGGACGCCCTGGCCGGTCGATCGCAGCCGCTCGGGCACGACCGCTTCGACGTAGAGGGGCGCGCCGATCACGAGGCCGGTCACCGTCACACCGTGCAACAGCGAGACGAGGTAGACCCAGCGCAGGTCGGCCGTGAAGCCGCAGACCGTCCAGCGTAGGCCACCCGCCAGTACGCCGATCGCGAGCAGCCCGCGCGGCCCGATTCGAGTGAGCGTCTTTCCCGACAATGCGATCAGCGGAATTTCGACCAGCAACATCGCGATCCACATCCAGCTCACCGACTCGGCGCTGCCCCCGTGCGCGCGCACGTATAGGGCGAACATGCCCATCGGGCCCTGAAGACAGAAATAGCCGAGCAATGCGAACGCGAGTACATGCAGGTAGGGGCGGTGGAGCAGCAGCTGTCGCCAGTCACCGCCGACCGAACGCGACGACAATGCCGCGGTGCGGGGCAGGCGCAGCGCGAACAGCCCTGCGGCCACGGTGAGCGCACCGGCGACTGGGAACAGCCAGCCGAGCCCGGGCTCCGACGCGCTCGCGGCCGAGCCGAACGCGCCGGCTTCGAAGTCGAGCAGGCGGAGACCGAGCGGGAAGCTCGCGACGAGCAACAAGAAGCCGACCGTCCCCCAGACGCGCATCTGGCCGAAGCCGTGCGGGCCCGCGTCGCTGGTGAGCGCGAGCGTGACCGAGACCGTCGTCGGCACGACCGCAACCGCGAACAGCGCCAGCAACGCGGTTGCGCCGAGGATCGCGCCAAAGCCGCTCGCAGACCAGACCAGCAGATAGCATGCGCCGGCTCCGAAGCAGAGCAGAGCGAGCAGCCGTGTGCGCAGGCCGGTCCGGTCGCCAACGATCCCCCACAGCGGTTGGGCGAAGATCCCGACGGCGGGCAGGGTGGCCATCACCACGCCGATCTCGCTGCCCGAAAGCCCTGCATTCTCGTCCAGGTACATGCTGAAGAACGGGAAGAACACGCCGAGCGCGCCCAGGGCGAAGAACCAGACGAGTGCGGTGGAGCCGGGCGGGCGTTCCACTAATCGCCGGCCGCCTCGACGCGCTCGAGAATCACGTCGACGAGCTTCGGGTGCAGGCCGAGCGGCTCGCTCATGTGCACGCGCAGATCCGGGTAGTGTGCCGCGGCTTCGCGCACGAGGCGCGGAATGTCCTTCGTCGAGTGATTGCCCGGCGCCAGGAAGTAGGGGTGGACGACGATCTCGTCTGCGCCGTCTGCGGCGCACGCGTCGACACCATGCGAGATGTCGGGCTCGGCGATTTCCATGTGGGCGACATGCACGATCGCATCGGGAACGCGCTCGGCGACCAGTTCGGCCATTCGTTCGAGTTGCTCGTTGGCTTCGATTCGGCGACTGCCGTGGTCCACGAGCAGGATTGCGCGCTTCACCCGGCGCTCGTGGCTCGCTCGAAGGTGTCGGCAAGATCACCGCACAGGTCGTCCGCGTTCTCGATCCCGACCGAAAGCCGGATGGTGGCCTCGCTGATGCCCTTGCGGCGCTTCTCCTCGGCGGGAAACGCGCCGTGGCTCATCAGGAAGGGGTAGCCGACCAGCGATTCGATGCCGCCGAGGCCCTCGGCGAGCGAGAAGAGGCGCGTCTCGCGGCAGAAGCGATCGGCAGCGGCTGCGCCGCCGCGGATGTCGAAGGTCACGACCGCACCGAAGCCGCGCATCTGCTGTTTCGCGAGTTCGTGCCCGGGGTGATTCGGCAGGCCGGGGTAGTAGACGTGCTCGACTTCGGGCCGCTCGAGCAGGAATTCGGCTACTCGCGCGGCATTCCGCGCGTGCTCGCGCATGCGGACCGATAGCGTCTTCAGGCCTCGCAGCGTCAACCACGCGTCCCAGGGCCCGGGCACGCCACCGGTGGTGTTGCGGCTGAAGCGCAGCTCTTCGTTCAGCTCCTCGTCATCGATCACCACGGCGCCGCCGATCACGTCGCTGTGGCCGCCGATGAACTTCGTGGTCGAGTGCACCGAGAAATGTGCACCGAGTTCGAGCGGGTTCTGGAGGTACGGGGTCGCGAAGGTGTTGTCGACGACCAGGTGGCAACCGTTCTGCTGCGCGATGTCGCCGCAGGCGGCGATGTCGATCAGCCGCAGCATGGGGTTGGTGGGACTCTCGATCCAGATC
The DNA here is from genome assembly GCA_964196055.1 of uncultured Gammaproteobacteria bacterium. Taxonomy (GTDB): domain Bacteria; phylum Myxococcota_A; class UBA9160; order UBA9160; family SMWR01; genus JAFDEI01. Next base: position 5,630 of record CAXMSF010000097.1, read on the forward strand.
AGCTTCGTCTCGGGCCGCACGGCTCGCTTGACTTCGTCGATCCGCGTCGCGTCGACCCAGCTGAAATCGACAGCGAAGCGCGGCAGAATGTGGCTGAAGAGCCGGTAGGTTCCACCGTAGAGGTCGTCCGCGACGACGACGTGGTCGCCCGCCGAGAGCAGCTGAGTCACGCCGCTGATCGCCGCCATGCCCGAGGCATAGGCGAGGCCGAAGCGCCCACCCTCGAGCGAAGCGATGCACTCCTCGAGCGCGTCTCGCGTCGGGTTGCGGCCGCGGGAATACTCGAAGCCGCGATGTTCGCCGATCGCGTCCTGGGTGAAGGTCGTCGTCTGGTAGACGGGGACGATCGTCGCGCCCGTGGCGGTGTCGGGCGGCTGGCCCGCGTGGATCGCGCGGGTCTCGAATCCGAGCTTGGGATCGTCGTCACTCATTCGGGGCTCACTACACCGGTGCCGCCTCGGCTCGGTTTCACCAATAGGTCGCGGTGATCGTCACGTCGCCCGACACCATGGCCATGCATGCGAGGCGCAGCTCCGAGTCGATGCGGTTGACCCGCTTCGTCTCGGATTCGCTGTGGGTTTCGTCCGACAGAGAGTTTTCGCCCGCGATCACCCGGATGCCGCAGCGCGCGCACAGGCCGTTCGCCGAGCAGGCGCTCGCGATCGGCAGGCCGGCCTGCTGAGCAGCCTCGAGGAGCCGCGTCCCGGGGGCGACGCGGACTCGCTTTTCCGACGGGACGAAGCGGACTTCGGCATCCATGCCGGGATCATACGCAATTGGACGCGGACCTGAAAAGAGCGTTTGGAAGGGGTCGGCGCGATTGGTATCTTGACTCGACAATGCCTACCGCCGGCATCGTCATCATCGGCAACGAAATCCTCTCGGGGAAGGTCGTCGACTCGAACTCGCACTATTTGTGCCGGGAGCTTCGGATTCTCGGGGTCGAGGTCGAGCGGATCGTTACGATCCCCGACGTGATCCCCACGATTGCGACCGAGGTCCGCAAGCTGAGCGACGCTTACGATTTCGTCTTTACCTCGGGCGGGATCGGGCCGACCCACGACGACCTGACGATCGAGGGCATCGCCGAGGCGTTCGGGCGCAAAGTGGTGCACTGCGATTCGATCGAGGAGCGCATTCGTCGCGCGACGACGGCCGAGCCGAACGAGAGCCTGCTCAAGATGGCGCAGATCCCGGAAGGTGCGTCGCTGCTCGACTCGGGCGATCTCTGGTTTCCCCTCGTCGTGGTCGAGAACGTCTATATCTTTCCGGGCATTCCCGAGCTGCTGCGAAAGAAGTTCGAGTCCGCGCGCACGCGCTTTCGCGGTGTGCCGTTCGTGTTGAAGAAGGTCTACGTCAAGGCGCACGAGAGCGACATCGCGGCCGACCTGAACGCACTACTCGGGGAATTCCCCGAGTTGATGCTCGGCTCCTACCCACGTATCGGACAGGAGGCCTTCTCGGTGATGCTCACGCTGGAGTCACGCGACGCGGGCCTGGTGCAGTCGGCGCTCGACTCACTGATTTCGCGACTGCCCGACGGTTCCGTGGTAAAGGTCGAGTAGCTGGACCCGACTGCCCACGACGCGACCTACCGCTGGCTCGCCTACATTCACCCCGCCTGGATGACGGCGGCGGTGTTGGCCTGCGGTCTCGCGTTGCGCAGCGGCCTGGCGATGCGGCGCAGCCGGCGCTTTCGCACCCCGCGCAGCCCCGGCCTGCGGGGAAAGCATCTCGCCATCGCGAAGCCCGCGGTCGTGGCCATCGTGCTGGGCTTCATCGGCGGTCCGATTTCGACGGGGTGGCTGCGCGACTGGGCGCCGTTGCAGACCTTCCATGGCTGGATCGGAATCGTCGCCGGCGCGCTCTTCGTTGCAGCCATGCTGCTGGGCCGACGACTCGAACGCCGAGAATCGCGCTCGTTCGACGCCCACGCACTGCTTGGCCTGCTCGCGATGCTGGCGGCGTTGGTGGCGTTCGTCGCCGGCTTCGTGCTGCTGCCCTAGCTGCGTAGATCCCACAACGAGTCAGCGCGGATCCAGGCGAACCGGCTTGGTGTCGGCAAACAGCAGGATGGTGCGGATGATGTAGTACCGGGCCGGGCCGACGCGTTGGATCAGAACCGGTTCAGTAGATCCCGGGGATGATCCGCCAGCGCACCTTCTTGGTGTAGCGGTCCCAGTCGCGGCCGTACTTGGCCGCGCAGTGCTTCGAATCCCGCCACTCTCGGTGGATCAGCAGCACCGCGAAGTAGATCGGATAGAAGTAGGGCAGCAGCCGACCGAAGCCACAGCTGAAGGACCACGCGAGACCCATCAGCCAGTCACCCAGGTAGTTGCTGTGACGCGCGATCCCCCACCAACCGGAGGTCAGCAGCAGGCTGCCGCGTTCGGTCTGGATGAAGTCCGGCTTCTCGCCCCAGATCGGCTCCATGGGGTCGCTCGAGAAGCGATGCTTCTGGAGATTCGACGACCGGAAGATGTAGAAGCCGACCGCATTCAAGAGGAAGACCCCCGTGGCCCCCCACCACGGCAACGGCTCGGGATGCGCGACGAGGTAGAGCGGTTGGAGCGAGTACGCGAACGGAATCCACACCAGGCACCCCCACGCGAGCATGAAGCCGAAGTTCTCGTGCTTGATGTCCCAGGTGGTGAGGATCGCGTCCTCGAAGTAGAAGTAGTCGGCGACGTAGAGGATCTGGAAGAAGCAGACGAGCAGCATCGCGTTGCTCACGTTGCCGTGAAGCTCGAACTGCTTGGCCGCGAGCGACAGGTCGACGAGCACCCACAGGATCATGCTGGGGCGTGACTCGCAGAAGAACTTGAGATCGAAGCCGCCGATGCGCGGGTTGCGACAGGCGCCGACCGTGTAGCCCTCGAGCAGGTTCAGCCGGCGTTCTTCCTCGTTCGCCTGGCTGCGTGCGAGAAAGAGCAGAGCAACGCAGCCGAGCAGCACCACGAGGTTGGTCGTCGTCACGAGCGCTCCGAACTCGTCGTAGAGCGCGCCGGCTGGTACGACGCCCGCCGCCACCGCGGCGGCTGCGGCCGCGACCGTGAGGCCCAGTGCGAACAGACCGTTCAGCTTGTAGTCGAGTCGCCGGCCGTCGGGCAGCGGCGTGCCCTCGACCGCGCGGCCCGGGAGCAGCGCCGCGAGCAGCGCCTGGAACACGATCCACAGCAGATAGAAAGCGATCGACGCTGCCGACGGTGGCTCGACGTGCGACCAGAACGCCGCGTTGGGCCAGACGAGTGTTGCGTCGTAGTGGACGAATGAGATCGCGAAGTACCAGGTGAGGCCCGGAAGGCCGACGAGCATTCCGATGAAGCCGACATCGAAGAGCAAGCGCTTCCGGGGGGTGAGGCTCGAGACGTCCATGCGGCACTCCTGTGGTTGAGGGTCCGGTAACGCGTCATGCAGGGCACGAGCCAGCATGATTCGCTGCATCCGCACCATCTCCTGGATCATGGAATAGAGAGCAGATGTTGCGTCGAGCGATCGAAGCTGCCACGAATTAGCCTAAGTCGCGAGTCGGGCCGAGACCGGCCCGAACGACTGCGAGGAGAAAGAGATGCAGATTTCCCCCATCCCCACTCTGGATGACGAGACCAACCAGATTCGATCCATGACGGCGGAAATCGTCGCCGATCACATCATCCCCAACGAGCACCAGCTCACGCGATTCGGTGAGCCCGAGACCACCAAACTCTGGGCGGAGCTGTTCAATCGCGTCAAGAAGTCCGGTCTCTGGGCACCGCATCTTCCCGAGGAGTACGGCGGCATGGGGATCGGCTTCCTCAAGCTCGCCTATATGAACGAGATCCTGGCGTGGAGCCCATTCTCCAATCCCATCTTCGGGATCATGGCCCCGAATTCGGGAAACCAGAAGATCCTCGTCAAGTACGGGACGCCCGAGCAGAAGAAGCGTTGGCTGGAGCCCTTGATCGCGGGGACGATGCAATCCTGCTTTGCCATGACCGAGCCCGATCAGCCCGGTTCGGATCCCCGATCGATCCAGACGAAGGCGGTTCGCGACGGCGACGAATGGGTGATCAGCGGGCACAAGTGGATGGCCTCGAACGCGAAGCGAGCCGACTTCGCGATCGTGATGTGCCGCACGGAAGACGCAAGCGACATCGACGTCAATGGCCGCATGACACAGATCATCGTTCCCACCGACACTCCCGGTTTCAACTACGTTCGAAGCGTACCGATCTGGGGACAGGCCAGCGGGCATCACGGTGAGCTCATCCTGGACGGCGTCCGGGTGCCCCTCGGCAACGCCCTCGGCGAGCAGGGCTCCGGGCATCAGGCGGCACAGGATCGTCTGGGAGCGGGCCGGGTCTACCATTGCATGAACTGCGTGGGCCAGATGTGGCGAGCCTTCGACATGATGGTCAAGCGCTCGATGGAGCGAGAGGTCCACGGGGGGCTGCTCGAGACGAAGCAGTTCATCCAGGGCTTCATTGCCGAGTCCTACATCGACATCCAGTCAGCGCGTCTGATGACGATTCGCTGTGCGGAGGTCATGGAGCAGGGACTCGATGCCAGGACGGACATCTCGGCCATCAAGATCGCCGTTCCGGCCGCCATGCACCGCGTCGTGGATCGCGCGATTCAGGTGCACGGTGCTCTCGGCGTGTCGAGTGAAATTCCCCTGGAAGGGATGTATCGGGGAGCGCGCACCCTGCGTCTCGCCGATGGCCCCGACGAGGTCCACAAGATCTTGATTGCGAAGAACGTTTTGAATGTCTACCGAAACGGAGAATCGTGGGATTTCGGGATCTAGGAGAGAGGGCGAAAGAAGCTGCAGATTGGCGGCATCTGATGACTACGAATCAGGAAATCCGGCGAGTCGGGTCCGGGGGGCGGATCGGCATCGCTACGGGGGCGCGACCTCATCGAGAAAGCGGCGAATGCGCTCGAAGTACGGTCTTCCTCCCACTTGGATGGTGTCGTTGTGCCCGGCACCGCGGATCGTCTCGAAGGCCTTGGGTTCGGGTGCCGCGTCGAAGAGTTGCTGCCCCAGATCGTAGGGAACGATTTCATCGCGATCGCCGTGGAAGAAGAGCAACGGCGCCTGCAGCCGCGTGATCTTGTGCGTCGAGTCGAAGCGTGAGGGTGCCAGCGATGCCAGTGCAGTGCCGAAGAGCTTCGCCGTCATGGCCGACAGCGACGGGAAGGTGCTCTCGAGGATCAACCCCGCGATGGCGCGATCCTGCACCAGGTCGACCGCCACCGCGCCGCCCAGGGATCTCCCGAACACGACCGTCCGCCGCTCCGGAATACCGATCTCGTCAACCAGATAAGCGAGTCCGGCGCGGGCATCGGCGTATACGCCGGACTCGTTGGGGCTTCCTTCGGAGAGGCCGTATCCGCGGTAGTCGAGCAACAGGACGTGGCTGCCCAGTCGCATCAGCTCTGCGGCGTTGGGAAGTCGGTGGGAGGCGTTGCCCGCGTTTCCGTGCAGGAAGAGGATCGCGCGGCTCGCGCTGGTCCAGGGCAGGAAGAAGGCGTGGATGCGGACACCGTCTTCGGTGGTGAGGCGAACCTCCTCACCGTGAACGCCCACGTCCTCCGGGCGGAGATCGATTCCGGGTTCGGGATGGAAGATCATGCGATCAACGAGACGAGCAAACATGAATGCCAGCAATACCACAGCCAAGGCTGCTGTTGTGAATCGGATCAGACTCCGCACTGCGCCAGCGTAACCGAATCTGCCGGTGCGCCGCGCGCGAAGTCAGGAGGCGCCGATTTCGTCCAGGCAGGAGACGTAGAAGGACTTCTCGCTCGTCGGCAGGGTCCATTCTCTGCGCGACCCGGGTTGCTCGTGATAGATCCGGGACTCCACGTCCTGCGTTCCGGTGGATATCAGGCAAGGGATTCCGAGTCGATCGAGCTCGGCGAGGTAGCGCGCGCGCAGGCGCGAGTTGACGATCGTCATCGAGGGTTCGGGGTCGGGCATGTTGGGGCGCAGACCACCGAAGAAGTACCAGTGTCCGCGAGTTCCGATCGCACTCGAGATTTCGACCCGTCGGTTGCCGACGACTTCACGGATGCGCCGATTGAGTTCGAGAAATTCGCCCAGCGTGAGTCCGCTGAAGACCGAGTAGGGGGCGTCGAGGTCGTAGCGATAGCCCACGCGGTCACCCACGATCTCTCGCGGCTGATCTACGGCCGCGAACGCGCGAACGCGCGCGAGCGGTTCCCGGGCGAGGGTGGCGAGGTTGCCGAAGCGCAGACACGCGAGCAGCGGGAGCACGGCGAATACCGCGATCAGGCGTGAGGCGGGCGCGGCGTCGCGTCGCATTCCGAAACAGCCCGCGGCGACGAGCAAGCCCACCGGCGTCGCGGCCGCGAGAATGTGGGACGAGTCGGTCCGTAACAGTGCGGGTGCGAAACACGCGAGAGTGAGGACTGCGGCTGCTGCGGTGGTGGTGCGCTGCGCTTTCGGCAGACTGCGGTCGAAACTCGCCACGGCGAAGAGGGCGATGGCCGCAAGCGGCAGCGCGCGGAAGAGCAGGCCGGCCGGAGTGCTCCACGATTCCTGGAGGGGTGTGTTCGAATAACCGCTTGCAACGTACGAGCCGATTTCGAAATAGCGCCGCACGAAGCCGTCGAGTTCGCCCGCTCCCGCGAACAAAGCGACGATGGGCAAGACCGCGATCAGCGTGCCCACGGCAAATGGGCCCGCGATCGCGAACAGGCGACGCGGTGCAGCGGCACGCGTGAGCCACGCGAAGGCCGCCAGCAGTGCAATGCCCGCGAGTCCGCAGCCGAGGTTTTCCTGGCTGATCTGGACGAAGAAGCCCCAGACGATTCCGCTCACGAGCAGGAAGATGCGTTCGGCGGGTGTCGTCGCGCTGCCGTCCGCAGGCTCGGCTCGGCCGAGAATCCACGCCAGGGCGAGCACGGCGTGGATCGCGCCGGCGTAGCGCGCGCAGCTGGCCCAGCCGAAGAAGAAGGTATAGGAGCCGCCTTCGACGGCTTCGAAGAAGTGGAAGGGCGACAGGAAACGGAAGACGATCAGTCCAAGGAACAAGGGAAGGGCGGGAAACAGCCGCGCCATCCAGCCGACCACGATCAGCCCACCCACGAAGTTCATCCACAACCAGAATTCGCGGAAGCGAAGCAACGAGACGCCGAAATTCTCGAGGTAGTGGAGCGACAGCATCTGCATGCCCGGGCCGTACTGTGTGCCCGACTCGAGGTAGAAATCACTGCCCGCAAGCAAGGCCTGCAGGGGGCCGAGGTGGGCGATCTCGTGCCATTCCATCGGCCGCGCCAGCAGTTCGAGGTTCCACGGCGGACCGAGCCAGAGCGTGTAGGCGACGAGTGCAATCACGACGCGCAGCCCGCCGTGAGCTTCGCCCCGATCGATTCCAGCCGCCGCCGCATCCGGCCAGAACGACTGGGTGCGCATGACCCACAACGGCACGAGGAGTAGCGAGGCAACTCCGAGCCAGTAGCCGAGGACCAGCCAGCGTTCATCGAGGAAGCCGAAGTTGTACCACTCGACCGACTGCGTGGCGCCCGCCGTGAGGAAGCGAACCGTGAGCGCCGCTGCGGCCGAGGCCACGAGGTGCGGCGAGGGTCCAGACGATCGCGCGATGCAGCTGCACGCCCGCGAGCACGACGCCGTCCGTGCCGGAGGCGAAGATCAGCCGACGCAGATCCGCACCGCCCGCGCGCAGGGACTCCAGCAGCGCCAACGGCCGGCTACTCCGCGCGATCCCGGTCTCCGCCCCCACAGTGACCACCTCGATTTCGATCGGGAATTCCGCTCGAGCTTCAATGATCGGAGCCGCGACCGCAGATCTTGAGGGGGTATGGGAGGCCGAACCGGGCGCATTCACGAATGATCCGGGCTGACGATCGAGCGGCAAGTGGCGACGTCTGATCACTACGGATTTGGGTGGGTAGCGAGTAAGGTTCCGAGGGGAGACGTTGGAGATCCGGGCAAGCCCCCCCCCGGCTGGTCGCCCCGGCGCTTCCGTGGCGGGCGACCCATGACGAAACCGGGCGAGCGCGAAAGCCGGGTACTGAAGATGGAAAGCGGAAGCACCCCGAAGTGGCTGCGAGACCGGCCGTACGAGATCTCGGTGATGGCCCTCTGCCTCTTCGCCTTTCTAGCGCAAAGCTGGAACCTGGGACTCGCAACATTCCCCTACTCCGACGAGGGCGTCTCCGCACAGGCAGGGCGCCTCCTGTTCTCAGGCTTCCTTCCCTACCGCGATTTTGTCTACGTTCACCTTCCCGTCTCGCCGCTCCTGATCGGAGGCGGGCTCGAGCTCTTCGGAGACATGTACTGGCTTCGGCTGATCTACCTGGCCTCCAACTGCGCCGGTGGATTCCTTCTCTTCGTCTTCTTGCGAAGCCTTGCAGACCGTGGGGATCGCCACGCGAGTGTTGCGGCGCTCCTGACGGTGATCCTCTATTTCACCTACCACCGGATGGTCGCGACGGACTTTCGCTTCATCGCCATCCGGCAGTCGTCGAACCTCCTCTTCCTCGTATTCCTACTCGGCCACATGCAGGGATGGAAGATCGCTACTCGAGCAAGCGCCGTAGTCGGATCCTTCCTGTTCATTCCTTTCGGGATCAACGTCGCCCTTTACTCCGTCTACCGATCCGCACTCCGAGGTTGGACGGATTACCGCTCACACGTGGCGCTTCTGGGAGGGATCGGGCTCGTAGCACTCGCATTCATGCTTCTCGTTCCCGGTGCCTTCGAACACACCGTCGAGCTCCAGAGGGACCGCCCGAGCATGGACTACATGCTTCGATTGAATTGGACGATCGACCGCAGTTGGAAGGACCTCGTGTTCTACGCGGCAGGGCTATCGGGGCTCATCCTCGGTTGCGCCCGTTCGGAACGCCACATCAGGTGGCTCTGCCTCACCTTCTTCATCATCCTTCTGCTTACGGTCTTCCTGCCGAGAGGTTTCTACCCCCACTACCTCGTCGCTGCAGCGATTCCCTTCTGCCTCGGCCAGTTCCTGCTCTTTCGATCCCTGCTCAGCCGACGCATCTTGTTACCCGTCATCGCTTCGATCGTGCTCGGCCATCTCTACCTATCCGTTCCATCTCTCTTTCGGGAGTTCACCGAAAACCGGTACCCCGACTACTACGAGCTGATCGAGAAGCTGAGCCGATCGCCGGGCCCCGTGCTCACCTTCGAGCCCATCTATGCCGTCGACAGCCGACAGACGATCGTGCCTCACAGACATCAGGCCGACATGAGAATCCTGCGAGTCTTCGGAGAAAGCCTGGAGGAGCGGGATCTGAACGAGCTGGTCTCACGCTCCTGCACACTCCTGATCGAGCCCTTCTTCGCGCGGGGCTTCTTTCCCGAAGCAACCCTGCAGGACTGGACGCAGCGCTATCGGACGACCTACTCGAACCGTTGGGGAACGATCCTCGAGACCGACCATTCCTTCTGTTGGAACCAGCAGCCACGCGGCGACTCCGACACGAGTCCGCGATCCTGATTAGCGATCGAGCGCCGGCAGTAGATCAACGCCGCGCTGGCGCAGCAGATGGTCGGCGAGTACCAGACAGACCATCGCCTCGACGATCGGCACCGCGCGCGGCAGCACGCAGGGGTCGTGGCGGCCCTGGGCTTCGAGTGTGACGGCGTTGCCCTCGCGGTCGACCGTCTGCTGGGCCTGGGAGATCGTCGCCGTCGGCTTGAAGGCGACCCGCAGCACGATGTCCTCGCCGTTCGAGATGCCGCCCTGGATGCCGCCCGAGCGGTTCGAAGTCGTGTGTGGGCGGCCGTCGGAACCGATCGCAAATGGGTCGTTGTGCTCGATGCCGGTCATATACGTGCCGTCGAAGCCGCTGCCGATTTCGAAACCCTTCGACGCGGGTAGCGACATCAGCGCGCGCGCGAGGTCGGCTTCGAGTTTGTCGAAGACGGGCTCGCCGAGACCTGCCGGTACCGTGCGCGCGACGCACTCGACCACGCCGCCGAGCGAGTCGCCGCGCTCGCGGGCTGCGTCGATGGTCTGCGTCATCTTCTCCGCGGCGGCGGCTTCGGGGCAGCGCACGAGATTGGCTTCGACTGCTTCGAGCGTGACGCTTGCAGGGTCGATCTTCGCATCGACTTCGTGCACGCGGCGCACCCACGCGAGCACCTCGATGTCGGCGGCGACTCGGAGCAGCTTGCGCGCGACCGCGCCGGCTGCGACGCGCCCGATGGTCTCTCGCGCGCTCGCGCGCCCGCCACCTTGCCAATTGCGGATGCCGTACTTGGCTTCGGTGGTGTAGTCGGCGTGCGAAGGCCGGTAGATGTCCTTCATGTGCTCGTAGGCCGAGGGTCGCGCATCCTGGTTGTGGACGAGCATCCCGATCGGTGTGCCGAGCGTGGTGCCCTCGAACAGCCCGGACAGGATCTCGACTCGGTCGGCCTCCTGGCGCGGCGTCGTGAGGCGGCTCTGGCCGGGCTTGCGGCGGTCGAGGTCGCGCTGGATCTCTTCGGCGGCGAGTGCGAGGCGCGGTGGGCAGCCGTCGAGGACCACGCCCACGGCGCCGCCGTGGCTCTCGCCGAAGGTCGCGATCTGGAAGATCTTTCCGAAGCGGCTGCCCATGGGGGGCAGAATAGCCCCCCTAGCCCGGATGTCTCATCGGGTCTCCGAGGCCGGGCCGTCACTCAATGGACGAAGTCGGGATTCTTCCAGTCAGGCGGCGCCTGCAACTCCGCGGGTGGCTCGAGTCGCGAGACGTAGTCGAGCATGGCGTGGATTTCGCGATCCTCGAAGCCCTGGATCTGGATGAGCATCTCGGGATGTGAATTGCGGCGCTGACCGTCGCGTATCCACTCGAACTGACGCACGAGATAGTTGTAGTTCTGCGCATGAATGCGGGGCGCGAATAACTCGATGTTTCCTTCTCCCGTCTCGCCGTGACAGCGCGCGCAATGTTCTCGATAGTGGCGTTCGCCGAATTCGAGATCCTTGCCGGAGCCCTTTCCCAGGCCGACATTGATCTCCAGGCTCTCGATGTACCCCGCCACGTCCGCGATGGATTGGGCGCCGCCGATGCTCTCCGCGGAGGCGTACGGAGCCATCAGCGCATTGTCCCGATTGCCCACCCGGATATCGGCCAGCTGCTTGATGATCACGTTGCGATGCTGGCCCGCGATCTGTGGCATGCCGCCGTGGGGGAGACTCCAACCCTCGGGCATGTGGCAGGCGGCGCAATCACGATAGATCTCCAGGCCGCGTACGATGTTCGGTGTCAGTGACAGCGCTTGCTCGATCTGGTGCCGAGCCCTCGCCTGGAGCTCCTCTCGAGTCGGAGCGACGACCTTCGGTTTCGCCACGGTTTCGGGGATCTTGAGCAGGTCGAAACACACCCTCAAGTGGCGTTCGGCCCGGACCGTGTAGCCACGATTGTAGAGGTTGACGGCGAACGCGCGCCGGCCCACACACGACTCGACCGCCTGGCCCAGCACCCGCGAAGGGTTCTTCTGCAACGCCGTGTCGATGCGTGCCAGATCTTCTTCGAAGCCGGCGAAAGCGGTCGAGGAAGTAATTAGAAGGGCCGCAGCGCCGAACGCGACGACGACTATCCGACGAATCACGAAATGTAACGGCATTGGCCCGGAGTCTACGAGAGCGTGCAACCGAGCCGCAAGGCCCCTCTCCGGCGTGGCCGCACTCACGCGAGCATTTCGAGTTCGGCTGCGACGCGCCTGATGGTTTCGCGAGTGCATCGTTCAGGGCTTTCGCAACAGCACGTAGGTTGCTCCGAGCCCGCCGTGCTCGGGGATGGCGCTCGCGAACGCCATGACGCGTTCGCCTAGCGGGGGCTCGGCCAGCCAATCTGGCAGCGTGCGTTTCAAGACCGGCTGGTTGGCGGAGTGCAGCCCTCGGCCATGGATCACGAGCGCGCAGCGCCGCCCGGCCGCGAAGGCCTCGAGCAATGCCTCGCGCACACATTCGCGAGCCTCGGCGGCGAGCAGGCCGTGGAGGTCGATCCGCAGTTCGATTTCGAACGCACCCTTGCGCAACCGACGCAACAGCTTGCGGTCGATTCCCGGTGCTCGGCCCTCGAGTCGCTCGGCGTTGCGCAGGCCTTCGAAGCGCACGGGCTCGCGTTCGTGCGGCAGCTGTTTCCCGGCTCGTGGCGGTACCGGCGCGAGTTTTCGATCGCGCCCCGCGAGTCTTTCGACATCCCCCATCGCGGCTTCGAACTCGCTGGGGTCGTCGTCGCGCTTGCCGCCGCTCACTTCGCCCGGCTCGGAGCCTGCGGCAAGTCTACGTCGAGCGCCGCCAGGGCCTTTCGGGTGAGCTTGCTGATCGGCAGTTCGGCGAGCGCGTGGGGGGCGAGCCAATGGTGCGCGTCGAAACCGTCGAGTCGGGTGCGACCGGTGGGCGGATCGCTGCGGAACAAATGCAGCTCGAGCCGTCGGTGCGTGAAGATGTGCTCGATCGAGCCCACGTACTCAGTTCGGGCGACCGTGAGACCGACGCGCTCGCGCAGGTTGCGGGTCCAACCCGCTGCGGGTTCCTCGCGGTGTTCGAGGTCACCGCCCGGCAGCTCCCACAGCCCGCCCAGCAACCCTCTGGGTGGGCGCCGCACCGCGAGCACTTTGCCTCGGCGCACCAGCCAGCCCGCCGTGGCCTCGATGCGCTTCGCCTTGGCTTTCTTCTGCTTGATGGGCAGCGCGGCTGCGTCGCCCTGCGCGTGCGCGTCGCAATCCTTGCTCAGCGGACAGCGCCCGCAGCTGGGTTCTGCTGGTGTGCAGATCAGCGCGCCGAGCTCCATCAGAGCCTGGTTCAAGTCGCCCGGGCGCGGGCCCTGCACGAGCCCTTCCGCCTCGACCCAGAGCCGCTTCACGACCCCGGGCTTCTTGATGTCTTCGCGTATGCCGAGCAGCCGCGCGAGCACGCGCGCAACGTTGCCGTCGACGATCGGCGCGGCTCGGTCGAACGCGATCGAGGCGACCGCTCCCGCGGTGTAGCGACCGATGCCGGGCAGATTGCGCAGCTCGTCGACGTCATCGGGCATGCGGCCGCCGTGCGAATCTGCGAGTAGCTGCGCGGCGGCTTTCAGGTTGCGGGCTCGCGAGTAGTAACCAAGGCCGGCCCACTCGGCGAGCACGTCGTCGCTGTCGGCGGTCGCGAGCGCTTCGATGTCGGGGAAGCGTTTCAAGAATCTCTCATAGTATGGGATCACGCTGTCGACCCGGGTCTGCTGCAGCATCGTTTCGGAGACCCAGATCGCGTATGGGTCGCGGGTGCGGCGCCACGGCAGGTCGCGTTTGTTGGCGTCGTACCAGCTGAGCAGCGCGCGGCGTTGGCGTTTCACGTCGTCCCCCGACGATTGCGGCCGGGCCGCGTTACTCCGCGCTCGAGGACTCGAGGCGCACATCGATGTGCTTGCGCACCCACGATCGGTCCCACCACTCGAGTGGGTCGACGTAGGTGCCGCCGACCTGGACCGCGAAGTGGAGGTGGTCGCCGCCCGCGAGTCCGGTCGCACCCGACAGGCCGAGCGGTTCGCCCTTCTGAACCTCGTCACCAACGCTCACGTCGATCTGCGACAGGTGGCCGTAGAGAGTCGAGAGCCCGAGGCCATGGTCGAGGAGTACGCAATTGCCGTAGATGCCGAGGTCGTCAGCAAAGACCACGCGCCCGTGATTGGCCGCGTTCACGGCCGCCATCGAGGTAGAAGCGAGGTCGTAGCCGTAGTGGATGGCTTCCGAGTTGTTCACGCCGCCGGCGAAGTAGGTGCGTTGCTCGGCGAAGCGACTCGTCACCTTCGAGTTGGTGAGCTGATCGAACGCACCCTCCCAGAGCGGAGTGGGGGAGGAGTCAGCGGTCATCTCGCGGATCTTCGCTTCGTTCTCGCTTCGCATCACGGTATTGATGTGGCGGAAGGTCGCTTGTGGGTCTTCGGCGGCGAGGTCGTTGGCTTCGGCGAGGTCGCGCACCGTGACATCGAGGAATTGCTGCGGGAGCGACACGCTGGCCTTGGGCAGCACTCGCTCGCGCAGCACCACCGACCAACGCCCGCTGCCGATGTTGCCCGCGGAGTCCTCCGCGATCACGCGAATCGAGGCCTTCTCGGGGGCTGTGGTGGGAACCGCAAACAGCGCAAAGCGGCGTCCGGGCATGTTGGGGTGGGGGAAGCCGGAGAAGAACTCGTCGCCGACCTGCACGCCATCGCGCACCGGGGTCTCCGAGACGGTGTACTCGACGGCGTCGGCGCCGCCGCGTTTGATGTAGCTGAGACCGGTCAGCACCTGCACACGGGGCTTCTTGCGGTCGATCGTCACGGGAATCACGAGCTCACTCGTGTTGCCGCGGAAGCTGCCGCGCCACGACCAGTCGCTCACCACGACGGTCAGGACGGCCTCGCCGTCGACCAGCCCCAGCGCCTTCGGGTCGATGTTGAAGCGCTTTGTGCGTGTCAGCTCTACGGAGGCGGCTCCCCCGATCAGACTACCCGGGAATTCCTCGCTGACGAGATCGGTGTCTTCGCCCGCCTGCCGGATCGTGACGCGCAGCGAGCGCAGCCCGGAGCGGGCGTCGGCGAGGGTGAGCTCGACATCGTGGCCACTGGCGGCGACCGTGAGCGCGCCGGGCGCATCGATCGTCGGCGCCTCGCCCTCGGCGCGTTCCCACGCCAGGAACCCGATTCCGGCCACCAGAATCAGGAATAGAAATCCGACCCAGCCTCGCAGCGTCACAGCACCCCTCCCCTCCCTGTCTCATTAGCGAAGCCGGGCGCTTCTGTCAGAAATCACATTGACGAAGCGCTGGGCCTTGCCGATCCTCGGGTTCAGCCGACTGCCGCCGGCTGACCTCACGGAGCGTCTCATGTCGAATCTGCGCCACGTCGTCCTCGTCCGTCACGGAGAAACCGAGGGAAATTCGAGTACTCGCTACCACGGTGCGAACGACGTGGGGCTCGCGGATGCGGGCCGTGCACAGATGCGCCGGGCTCGCTTCGCGCTGCGCCGCGAGGCCTTCGATCAGGTGTTCGCGAGCCCACTCCAGCGCTCGTGGGAGGCGGCCCGGATCGTCTCGGGCGGCGCGGCGGTGCAGCTCCTCGCGGACTTGCGCGAAGTCGACTTCGGCCGCTGGGAAGGGCTCACGCAGGCGGAGATCGAAGCCGCCGATCCGGTTCTGTACGGCGATTGGCAGAACGATCGCGCGAACTTCGACTTCCCGGGCGGCGAGGTTCGGGCGGAGTTCCGGGCGCGCGTCGAGCGGGCGCTCGACGAAATCGCGGCCCGCGGCGTCGCGAGCGCACTGATCGTGGTCCACAAGGGAACGATCCGCGCGATCACGCAGAAGCTGCTCGGCGAAGCGCTGCCCGACGGTGAGCCGGTCCTCGGTGAGGTCGTGGAGCTGTCGTGCGGGGCGGACGGCAAGTGGTTCCGAGGTCGTCACGGTGCCGTGGCGCCCGCGCCCGAAGAGCAGGGCGCCTGAAGGCGTTCGCCGAGAGCGCGGCGCGGTGGCTGCTGGCATTGCTTGCGGTGCTGACGGTCGCGGGTTGCGGGGCCGAAGACCGGCCGCGCGAGCGACCCCAGCATGTGGTCCTGATCGTCGTCGACACTCTGCGGCGCGATCACCTGTCGATCTACGGCTCGGATGTGGCGACACCGAACATCGCGCGCCTCGCGGCGCGCGGCGTCGTGGTCGAGAACGCAATCGCGAGCTTCCACCAGACCACGCAATCGATGGGGGCGCTCTTCAGCGGCCGCACTCCGAGTCTCGAATCGGGTGACCCCGAGCGATCGATCGCGCGCATCGCCCCGAACTGGTGCGGCCTCGCGCGCTTCGCGG
The DNA here is from genome assembly GCA_964196055.1 of uncultured Gammaproteobacteria bacterium. GTDB lineage: Bacteria > Myxococcota_A > UBA9160 > UBA9160 > SMWR01 > JAFDEI01. The sequence goes on from CAXMSF010000097.1 coordinate 21,430, forward strand.
CGGAGGGGGAGGAAGGCTGCGTGCCGGACGGGTTGCTCACCCTGGGCGAGGTGATGCACGAGCAGGGCTATTGGAGCGCGGCCGTGGTGGCGAACCGCTTGCTGTTTCGCCCGGCCGGTTTCGACGCGGGCTTCGATCGCTGGGTGGAGGTGGGGAGCGGGAACGAGAAGTTCGTTCTGAAGAATCCCAACCTGAGTGCGAGTCAGCGCACCGGCGCGCACGTGAATGCCGCCGTGCGGGAGCTGCTTGCAACACGGCCCGACATGCCGACGTTCTTGTACGTGCACTACATGGACGTTCACGATTGGAAGCAACTGCGCATGATGTCGTACCGGGAATCGGTCGAGGCGGTGGATCGCGCGATCGGGGAACTTCAGGTCGAACTGGAGGCACACGGCCTGTGGGACGAGGCATTGTTGGTCTTCATTTCCGACCACGGCGAGGCGCTGGGGGAGCCTCACCTGCTGCAGTCGATGCCGACACACTTTTGAAACCCGTCGTTCGAACCGGTGTTGCAGATACCACTGGTGGTGGTGGGCGCCGAGGTCGCGGCGAACGAAGTGCCGATCCGGTCGGAGGACGTCTACCACCTGCTGGCAGGCTTCGTGGGCCACGGGCGCTCGGAGGAGCGGGATCTCGATTCGGACGAGCTCTTCCTGGCCGAGGCGTGGTATCGGACCTACCGGGCTGGTCGCTGGAAGAGTTACTGGCGCCGCGTGGACGGCGCGTATCGCTTGGTAGATCTCTCTCTGGATCCGGGTGAAACGCGCGACGTGGCGGACGCGCACCCGGAGGTGGCGGCGGCGCACCGAGGCCGGATGGATGTTCTGACCGAACAGCTCGCGGCACCGCGCGCGGTCGTGCGCGACCTCACGGATTGGGAACGCGCGACGCTGTCGGCGCTCGGATACCTGGAGAACACCGAGAAGACGAATCGTGCGGCAGGTCCCGGGGCGACGGAAGATTGACCGCGGCTGTCGCTGTCGGCGCGTCTCCCAGATCATTCGTTTCAGCGTCGACTGCTTCATGGAACTACTCGGCAAACTGAATTCTTGAATCGGGAAGTGTCGAACGAACCGTGACTACGAACTCCGATGCCGTACTGGAAACCTGGTTCGGGGACGATCTCGAAGATCCCCAGACGGTTGCCGACCTTTGCCTGCATTGGTTTGCACCGGAACCGAGTTTCGATGACTTGATCCGGGAACGATTCGGGACGTTTCCGGATCGAGCGCAACACGGTGAATTCACCGAATGGACCCGAGGGGAGCGGTCGACCTTGGCGCTGGTGGTCGTCCTCGACCAGTTTCCGCGAAACCTCTACCGCGGAACTCCCCGGTCTTTCGCGTACGATTCTGTCGCCCTCGCCGCATCCCGCGAAGCCCTCGCGCGTGAGGTGGACGGCCGGTTGCATCCAGTGGAAGCGGCCTTCCTCTATCTCCCCTTCGAGCACGCCGAGGATCGCGAAGCCCAGGCGCAGAGCGTTGCGTCGTTTCGGCGCCTCGCTCTGCGGGCGCCAGCACAGCTCGGCGATCGCTTCGAGGGATTCGTCGAGTACGCCGAGCGCCACCAGGCGGTCATCGAGCAGTTCGGGCGATTTCCGCACCGAAACTCGATTCTCGGGCGCCGCTCGACCGCGGAGGAGCTCCGGTACCTGGTATCCGGTGGCGAGACCTTTTCGTCGGGAGCGCAGGGAAACGCCTGACGCGGGGCACCGAGCCGAGCTGCGGTAGCCTCTCGGCATGGAAAGCGGATTTCCGCCCGTCAAGCTCTTCACCTATGCGATGAGCCCGTTCGCGGCGAAGGTCCATTGCTTCCTGCTCTACAAGCGGATTCCGTTCGAGTGCTTCTACATCCACCCGCTTCGACTCCGCGAGGATCTGCCCATTGGTCACCAGATTCCGGTCGTGACGATCGGCGACGAGAGCCGCGGGGATTCAACGCCGATCGGGCTGTGGCTGGACGAGCGATTCCCCGAGCTGCCGCGACTGCTACCCGAATCGGGAGATGAGCGCGAGCAGCTGCTGAAGATCGACGATTGGGTCTCGCACTGTCTGATTCCCGGGAGTTTCCGATTCTTCCCCGGCGAGGGTTTCGACCGACTCTACAACGGCTGGATGCTGGCTCATGTGATGGGTAAGACCGCGAGCGGCGGAATTCCCGCGCTATTGCGCGCGGCATGGCCGTTCTTCATCAAACGGGTCGCCTTCGTACGCCGCCTGGTGGAGATGGCGGACGACGGACGTCCCCTGGCCGAAACGAAGCGGAAGTTGTATCGCCAGTTCATTGCACACCTTGGCGGCGGACCTTTCATTGCAGGTCGCAGCTCTCCCTCGATGCCCGACCTGGCTGCTTACCCCCAATTCGCGTTGTATTACATGACTGGATTCCGCGGCGGTGAAGGAATTCTCGACTACCCGGAGATCATGGAATGGATGTCAAGCATGCGACCCTTCGTGTCCTCGATGCCCCCACTGGTTCCCGCAGTCGTGCGCAAGCGGGAACTCCCCTAGGCACCCGCGCACTGGTCGCGGGTAACGACTCGGTGGAGAACGTGCAACGGTCACGGAAATGAAGCACTGCCCGAACCCTGAATGTGAGAACTTCGCTCGCTACGGCCGGATCTCCGAGTTTCTCGACGCGGTGGACGTGTGCTCCGATTGCGGTACGCCCCTCGCTCTTGGTGAAGCTCATCAGCCCGAGCCGCCGACGTACCGCGAGCTGGTGACCATCTACAAGGCTGCGGATGGTATCCAGGCCCACCTCGTCCGTGGTGTGCTCGAAGGCGAGGGGATCCCGGTTTCCATTCGCGGCGAGGCCCTCATGGGCGCGCTCGGGGAGCTCCCGACCACGATGCTCGATGTCGAGGTGCAGGTGCCACCGGAGTTCGTATTCCGAGCGCGGCAGCTCGCTCTCCAATGCGAAAAGGAGCGGCCCGCCCAAGCGGAGGAGGCAGCTAGATGAGTGGACCTGGTACGAGTCCGCCGGTTGCCTGCAACCTCGACTCGCTTTCTTCTTCCGAGCGTGCCCGGCGTTCGGAGCTGGCTCGAACGATCGAGCAGAGCGCGACGGGAATCGATGAGGCTGAATTCGGATACCGACTCCGGCTTCCCAACGATCCCGACCTGTGCGAGCAGGTGCTGGAGTTGATTCTACTCGAACGCCGCTGTTGCCCATTCCTTTCGCTCGAACTCGGCTTCGAGCCCGGAGATGGAGCCGTGTTGCTCACCATCGGCGGCGCGCCGGGGGTCAAACAGTTCCTGAGAGAGAACGGAATTCTCGGTTGTGCGCAGTCAGCCGAGGGATCCGTCTGCTGTTGACCGTTTCCGATTGGCGGCAAGTGCTTCCACGTCGTAACGGGAAACACTTCGGGTTCCCGGGCTGCTAACCCTCGTCGGCTTCGCGCAGTCGCGCGAGCACGCTGTAGTCCTCGAGCGTGGTGGTGTCGCCCACCGCCTCCTTGCCGCTCGCGAGGTCGCGCAGCAGGCGGCGCATGATCTTGCCGCTGCGCGTCTTCGGCAGCTGGTCGGTGAAGCGGATTTCGGCCGGCTTGGCGATTGCGCCGATCTGCTTGGTGACGTGCTTGCGCAGCTCCCCCTTCAATTCATCGGTGGTGGTGACGGTCCCCTTCGGAGTCACGAATGCGACGATTGCGGTGCCCGTGATGTCGTCGGGCCGACCGACGACTGCGGCCTCGGCAACGTCGCCATGTGAGACGAGCGCACTCTCGACTTCCATCGTGCCGATGCGATGGCCCGAAATATTCATCACATCGTCGATGCGGCCCATGATCCAGAAGTACCCCTGCTTGTCGCGGTGGGCGCCGTCACCCGCGAAGTAGGTCTTGGGGTAGTTGTTCCAGTAGGTTTCCTTGTAGCGTTCGGGATCGCCCCAGATGCCGCGCAGCATGCCGGGCCATGGTTTGCGAATCACGAGGTAGCCGCCCGAGGGAGGCTTTACGGCATCACCGTCATCGCTGTAGACCTCGGCGTTGATGCCCGGGAACGGCAGCGTCGCGGAGCCGGGGACGGTCTCGACGCCGGCCGGCAGCGGGCTGATCATGATTCCGCCGGTTTCCGTCTGCCACCAGGTGTCGACGATCGGGCAGCGTTTGCCGCCGATCACCTTGTGGTACCACATCCACGCTTCAGGGTTGATGGGCTCGCCGACGGTTCCGAGCAGCCGCAGCGACGACATGTCGTGCTTCTTCGGGTGCTCGTCGCCGAGTCGTACGAAAGTGCGGATCGCAGTCGGTGCGGTGTAGAAGATCGAAACGCGGTGGCGCTCGACGATGTCCCACCAACGGTCGGGCCCCGGGTGCGTCGGCACGCCTTCGTACATCAGGGTCGTCGCGCCGCACGCGAGCGGTCCGTAGATGACGTACGAGTGGCCAGTGATCCAACCGATGTCAGCGGTGCACCAGTAGGTGTCCTCGTCCTTGAGGTCGAAGATTGCTTTGGAGGTCGTCGTGACGTGGGTGAGGTAGCCGCCCGTCGTGTGGAGGATGCCCTTGGGCTTTCCGGTGGTGCCGCTGGTGTAGAGGATGAAGAGCGGGTGCTCGGAGTCGAGTTTCGCGGGCGCGCAGTCAGCACTCGCTTCCGCGATGAGGTCGTGCCACCAGAAATCCCGCCCCGACTTCATCTTCGTATCCGTGCCGGTGCGCTGAACGACGATCACACTCTCGATGAAATCGAGTTCTTCGACGGCATCGTCGACCGCGGGTTTGAGTGCGTGCGGGCTGCCGCGCCGGTAGCCGCCGTCGGCGGTGATTACGACCTTTGCGCCCGCGTCCACGATGCGGTCGCGAAGTGCCTCTGCGGAAAATCCGCCGAAGACGACGTTATGCGGTGCGCCGATGCGCGTGCAGGCGAGGATCGCAATCGCGAGCTCGGGAATCATCGGCATGTAGAGTGCGACGCGATCCCCCTTCTTGACACCGCGGTCCTTCAATACATTGGCGAAGCGGCAGACCTCGCGGTGGAGATCGCCGTAGGTGAGCGTGCGCGTGTCGCCCGGCTCGCCCTCCCAGATGATCGCGGCCTTGTTGCGCCGCCAGGCGTTCTTGCCCTCGAGGTGCCGGTCGAGGCAGTTGTACGACACGTTGAGCTTCCCGCCGACGAACCACTTCGCGAACGGTGGCTTCCAGCTCAGAACCTTCTTCCAGGGCTTGAACCAGCTGACGTTCTCACGGGCCATCTTCGCCCAGAAGCGCTCCGGGTTCTTGGCACCGAGCGCGCGGTACTCGCGGATGGTTTTCTTGTTCCAATTGGCCTGTTTCGCGAATTCGGAGCTCGGCTTGAATCGGCGCTTTTCTTCGAGCAGGGATTCGATGTCGGGCATTCGGTCGTGTCCTCTTCGGAAGGGGTCTGTCGTCTGGAGAAGTTCAGTTGCCGCCGACCAGCGCCTCGATTTCGCGCGGAGCTTTCGGAATGGCGCTCGTCAAATTCTCGTGTCCTTCGGGCGTAATCGTCACATCGTCCTCGATGCGGACACCAATGCCCCGGAAGGCCTCATCGGCCTTCTCGTCATCGGCTGCGATGTAGATGCCGGGCTCGACGGTCAGGCAGATACCGGCTTCGAGTACGCGATTCTCGCCGGCTTGCTTGTAGCTGCCGACGTCGTGTACGTCGAGGCCGAGCCAGTGGCTGGTGCTGTGCATGTAGTAGCGCCGGAAGGTTTCGTTCGCGATTGCGTCGTCGACCGGGCCGGCGAGCAGCTTCAGTTCGACGAGACCCTCGGTGATCACCCGCACTGCGGCGTCGTGGATCTCGGGCAGTGTCGTGCCGGGTTTACAGCGATCGAGTGCGGCGAGCTGTGCGGCGAGCACGATGTCGTAGATCGCGAGTCGTTCCGGCGTGAAGCGTCCGCCGATCGGGAAGGTCCGCGTCACGTCCGCCGCGTAGCCTTTCCACTCACAGCCCGCGTCGATCAGCACCAGCTCGCCATCGTTCAGAACCTGGTTGTTGGTGATGTAGTGGAGCACGGCCGCGTTCTTGCCGCCGCCCACGATGCTCGCGTAGGCGGGCCCGGCCGCACCACGGCTCCGGAACTCGAATTCGATGGCGGCTTGGAGTTCATACTCGAAGCGGCCCGGCTGTGCGAGCGCCGCGGCGGCGATGTGCGCTCGGTGAGTGATCGCGGCCGCATGGCGCATGCGATCGAGTTCCGCAGGTTCTTTCAGGAGTCGCATCTCGTGCACGAGTGTGCGTGGGTCGTGAATTGCTTCGGCGGGAACCAGACCGCGGCGCGAGTGCATGCGCATCGATTCGAGCGTCCCGCTGATGCGCGCGTCGACCGCGCTGTCGCGTCCGAGCTGATGGTAGATCCGCTTCGCCTTGTCGAACATCCCGCCGAGTGCGGGCAGGAAATCGGAGTTCGTGAACGCCTCGTCGGCGTCGTAGTCGGCTTTCGCACCCTCAGTGCCCGGGCGATAGCCTGTCCAGGTTTCGAGTTCGGGGTCGCGCGGCTCGACGTAGAGGCTGAACTCGGGCCCGCCGTCCGTGCGCAGCACCGCCATCGCGTTGGGGTACTCGAAGCCCGTCAGGTACCAGAAGTCGCTGCCCTGGCGAAAGGGGAACTCGGTGTCGTTCGAGCGAGTCGCGAGTTTCGCGCCGAGCAGAACCGCTACCGCGTCGGGCCCCATCGATTCCCGCAGCCGCTGTCGGCGTTCGGCGAACACGCTGCGATCTTAGCTCACCCGCGTTAGAGACCTGATGCCGCTGGAGATCACATCGCTGGTCCATGCAGGTGCATCCATCGGATGCACCTGCCGCAAAGGGCGTCAACCATTCAACCTGTTGAAATATAAAGACTAAACTCTAGATATCGAAAGAGAGCTTCTTAGTATATCCAATAGATGCAATATTTGGACGCACCCCCTCCTTGTTGAGCTGACCCATAAAACGCTTTGATTTCAATGGGTTGCAGGGGTGCTGGCGGTCGACGCGGATTGGCACGTAACCTGCTTTAGAAGGGTCTAGTACGATCTGGAATGGAGGCGCCGGGCGTAAGCGGGCGCGCACGTTCGGCGCTTCCAGCTCCTCGAAGTCTCGTGGAACCCCCGCAGGTACCCTTCCCAAACTCGGCACCCCGCCTGTAGCGAGTCTTCGAGGGCCAGATCGAAAAAGCTCCTGCCCATTTGAGTGGTTGGGCTCCCCCCCGGTCGGATCCGCATAACCAGCCGGGGGGTTCTTCGTTCAGGGCCCCGGCAGGACGCCGCCCGTCAATCCTTGCTCGGGACGTCCGCAGCCTGGCTGGCTTCGGTGACTTCGGCGCCGAACTCGCGCACGAACCAGCCCTTCAATTCGCTCAAGCCTTCGAGATCCGTGGGGGTTTCGGGTGCGCGCCAGGCGATCGCTTCGAGAGCGGAATTCGGGCACAACACGCCCGGGTCCATCTCGACATCGGCAGAACGCTTCGCACGCCACTTCTTCAGCGCCGCGAGGCGTCGTTCGGCCTGACGGTCCATGCGCCGGCGGCCGGTTCCCGGCAGCTTGGGGATCGGCCCGTGCGGCTTCTTCCTGCCCGCGCGAACCGCAGCCATGAGCTCGCTCCCCATCCGCCGCAAGATCAGATCGGAGATGCCCTTCACTTCCGCGAGGTCCTCGAGCTTGTGCGGCGGATTCTCCGAGATCTCGAGCAGCGCGCGGTTGCCGAGCACCTTGAACGGGGGGCGGTCGATTTCGCGCGCGCGCGCATCACGCATCAGGAACAGCTCGCGCAGAATCGCGAGTGCCTTGGGGTCGAGCTTGCGCGCCCCCTTGATTCGCAGATAGCCGAGCTTGTCGAATTCACGGTCCGGCCACTGGCGCTCCACCAGCGCCTCGAAGTCCTCTTGGGCCCACTTGAGTCGCTTCGCCGCGCGTAGCTCCTTCTCGAGTTTCTCCGCGAGCGGGATCAGGTACAGCACGTCCGAGGCTGCGTAGGAGAGCTGCTTCGGCGTGAGCGGGCGGCGCGACCAGTCCGAGCGCTGCTCGTCCTTCGGGAGATTCACGCCGAAATGACGCTCGGCGATCCCGGCCAGGCCGACCGAGGAATAGCCGAGCAGCTGCGCGCTGATCATGGTGTCGAACAAGCCGCGGAATTCGAACGCGCAGTCGCGCTTCAGTACGAATATGTCGTATTCAGCCGCGTGGAAGATCTTGCGGATGTCGGGCGACGCCATGATGGGCGCGAGCGGCGAAAGTTCCGCGGGCCCGCCGAAGGCGAGCGGGTCGACGAGATAGATCTGCTGGCGAGTCGCGATCTGAACCAGGCAGGTCTTGTCGAAATAGTGGTAGAAGCTGTCGGCCTCGGTATCGAAGGCCAACACCTTCTCGCCAAGCAGGTCCTGGACGAGCGTGTCCAGGTCGTCACGGGTCTCGATCCGTTCGAAGTCCGCCAACTGCTGCCTCAATAGTGCTTCCGTCGGGCCGTTCTCAACGACGGGCCGTTTGGGTGCAGATTTCCGGGAGGAATGCCGCACTCAGGAGGGTATGCGAGGGCGCGGCGACGCGATCCTAGCCGAGTGGCCTCGACCCGGAAAGTCCACGGCTCGAACCGGCCTATGGGCGCTCGAGCCTATACTCCCGCGCGATGCGAGCCGGAGCTGGAATTTCGACAGCCGTCTCGGTGCGGGAAGCCGTAGAGGCGGCCGCGGAGGCGGCACTTGCGGACGGCCTGCAGCCGGATTCCGCGCTGCTCTTCGTCGGCGCGGGCGTCGCGAACGAAATACCCGAGCTGCTCGACGCCGCTGTCGGTTGCCTCGGGACCGAGGCGATCGTGGGCGCATCCGGGACCGGGGTGCTGGCGGCCGGGCGCGAAATCGAAAATGAGAACGCGGTCGCTATTCTTGCCCAGGCGGGCCTCGAGGCGAAGCCCTTCCTGGTTTCGGACCTCGCAGGGGACGAAGCGATCGCGGGGGCCGAGATCGCATCGCTGTTGGGTGGGCCGCCGCGCGCCGAAGACCTGATCGTGCTGTTGCCGGATCCGGCCGCGGTGCGATCGGATGCGTTGCTCGAAGGTGTCTGCCGTGAACTCTCACCCGCTCGCGTCGTGGGGGCCGGCGCGGTTGGCTCGGGCGGTGCTCCGCTGCAGTGGTGCGGCCGTCGCGCCGAACGAGGTGGATTGGCGGGTATGGTGCTGCGAGCCGAGCGACCGCCGCGCATCGGTGTCACCCAGGCCTGCCGCCCGGTCACCGAAGCGCTGCGGGTGACACGGACGCGCGGCCACTGGGTCCTCGGGATCGAGGACCGACCGGCGCTGGATGTCTATCGCGATGTCGCGCGCGACCCGCTCGCCGGTGACCTGCGCCGCGCGGCCGCATTTCTGCTGGTGGCTTTACCGCGGGGCGAGGCTGCTTCACTGGAGCCGGGCGGCTACCTCGTGCGCCACGTGGTCGGCTTCGATGAGCAACAAAAGGCGTTCGCAATCGCGGACGAGGTCCAAGCGGGTGACTGGATCGCGTTCGCGCAGCGTGAGCCCGAGGCAGCGCGCGAGGATCTCAAGGCCATGCTGGCGCAGGTTGGTGGTGAAGCTCCGGGTCTCGCTTTGTACTTCAAATGCTGCGCGCGCGGCGCCGAGTTCTTCGGCTTTCCAGGCCTCGAGGCCGCGTATCTCGAGCGCGCGTTCCGCGACGCGCCCATCGCGGGCCTGTTCGGTTCATGCGAGATCGGGCCGATTGCAGGCACCCCCGAGCTGCTCACCCACACCGGCGTCCTGGCGTTGATCGATTCCTGAAAGCGCGGATCTTCTGGCCCTGCTTGTGCGCCGGAACCCGGGGGTGTAGATTGTGTTCAATATTCCGGAACGGCGTTCCGAATATCGGAACAGATTCCTGCGAAACTCGGAGCGTTATCGATGGATTCCCAAAGCACCGTCGAAAAGGCTGTGGATGTGCTGTTTCACCTGCACGCCGAGGCCGGCCCGCGCGGTGTGACGGCCATCGGACGCGCGCTCGGTCTCCCGAAGTCGAGCACGCACCGGCTGCTCGCAGCACTCGGCCGCCGGGGGCTCGTCGAACGCGACGAGCGCGGCCGCTACCGGCCGGGCTTCGGGCTGATCGCGCTCGGTGTGGGTGCACTCGAGAGCGAGCCGGTGGTTGCGGCCGCCAGGCCGGTTCTGGAACGTGTTGCCGAGTCGCTCGGCGAAACCTGCTTCCTCGTGGCGGCGCGCGCGGAGCGATTGATCGTGCTCGACAAAGCCGAGGGAACGGGATTCCTGCGCGCTGCACCGACGGTGGGTGCAAGCGTGCCGGTCCACGCGACAGCGGTCGGCAAGCTCTTCCTGGCGTTCGATCCAGCCGCGGTGCCCGAGCCAAGCGAGCCGCTCGAGGCGTTCAGCGAGCACACCATCACCACCAAGGAGCGCCTCGCTGACGAGATCGCGGATGTGCGCGAACGCGGCTACGCGGAGAGCCGCGAGGAATGGACGCCGGGCTTGTCGGTGGTCGCCGCGCCGGTCCAGCATTCGGGTCGGTTCGTCGCGGCCGTCGCGATCGCGGTTCCGTCGCAGCGATATCTCGAACTTGGCAGTGAGACGATTGCAGAACGAACGTGCGCGGCCGCGCAGCGCGTTGCGGCGCGCATGGAGGGGACGGGCCGGTGAAGGTATGGATCGACGGTGAAATCGTGGAGGGGGACGAGGCGCGAATTCCCGTAACCGACCACGGCCTGCTGTACGGCGATGGCATCTTCGAGGGCATCCGTGTCTACCGCAATCGTGTCTTCCGTCTCGACGCTCACATGAAGCGTTTCGAAGCGGGGGCTCGCGGTATCGCACTCGAATTGCCGGGTGGCATCGACGCGGTTCGCGCGATCGTGCTCGCGACGGTGCGCGCGTTCGGCGCCGACGAAGCCTACGTCCGACTGATCGCCACCCGTGGCGATGGCTCACTCAGCGTCGACCCGACGACCTGCCCGCAGCCGCGTCTGATCTGCATGGTCGATCACGTGCGGATCTATCCTCTCGACAAGCTCTCTTCGGGCCTCGACCTCGTGACTTCGAGCCTTCGTCGGCCCTCTCCTGATGTGCTCGACCCGCGCATCAAGAGCTTGAATTATCTGAACAACGTACTCGCAAAGCTCGAAGCGCGGCAGCGCGGCGCTGACGAGGCCTTGATGTTGAACGCGCAGGGCATGATCGCCGAAACGAGTGTCGCGAACGTCTTCGTGGTGCGTGACGGCGTGTTGTTGACGCCGCCTGCAACCGATGGCGCTCTCGAGGGCGTCACGCGCGCAACCGTGATGGAACTCGCTACTACATTGGGGATTCCCGTGCGCGAACAAACACTCAGCCGCTTCGACTTCTTCGCGGCCGAAGAAGCCTTTCTGACCGGAAGTGGTGCGGGGATCGTGCCGATCCGATCGCTCGATGCTCGAGCGATCGGAGGTGGCCGGCCCGGGCCCATATTCGAGAAGGTGCGAGTCGCGTTCTCCGAGGCCGTTGCGGAGTTCGGCACGTCACTCTAGGCGCCGGGTCTCTGCTATGGTTGCCGCCGCGATGCTGTTCTTGAATTGCGCGGATCGGATCGCTGCCGCGGTTGAACTGGCGCAGACGGTGTGTGGAGATCCGTCGTGTCGGAATCCCGACGGCGCTCCGCTCATTGCGGGAAGCGCGGGAGAATGATCGCGTGCTCCGCGTAGCCTTTGCGACAGCCGTCGCGATCGCGTGGACGTTGTGCGTAACGGCGATCGAACATGAACTCGCCAACTGGGCGCCCGCCGATGCCTGGAGGCGGATAGCGCTGATCAACGGTGGGGTCGCCGTCGGCATCACCCTCATCATCTATTTCACGACGCTCCACCGGAGCGGCGGCTGGTTCTGGGGTGCCTTTGCGGCCGCGCTCGCAATGTCGCTCGCACTGATTCCGGCGAACGTCCGCGGCCCGGGTACGGTCATCTGGGTTGTTTGCGACACCCTTCGTGCTGATCGAATGAGCCTCTACGGGCACGAGCGCGAGACCAGCCCGTTCTTCGAGGAGTGGGCGGACGAACTCCTCGTCTTCGACCAGGGCTACTCGCAGGCCTCGCACACGATCGTGAGCGCTCCGGCGATTCTCGCATCCCTGCACCCAAGTACCCACGGGCTGCGCGACTACCACGACGTATTGGATTCGCGTGCAGTTCTCGTGTCGGAGGTCTTGCAGAACGCGGGTTTCGAAACGTTCGGCGCCCTGTCGAACCCGCATTTGAGCAGCCAGAATGGATTCGATCAGGGCTTCGACCAATTCAATTCCACGAAAATGTGGAAGCGTCTGTCGAGTTAAAAGGTCAATCAAAGTTTCTTCAACTGGCGCGTTCGCCGCACCGACGGCAGGCCCTATTTTGCGCTCCTCTGGTACATCGACCCCCACACTCCCTTCCAATGGGACGAAGAGGCTGCCGACTGGGCCGGCCTAGACCACGAACAGTCCTTCCGCTTTCGCCCCGACGACATGACGGATTCCGCCGCCGAGGAGATTCGCACGAGCACGCGACGGCGCTACGACGCCTCCGTGCGTGCGGTCGACAATGCGTTGCGTAATCTCACTGCATTCCTGCGAGAAGCGGGCGACTACGACGACGCGTTGATCGTGTTTACGAGTGACCACGGCGAGAGCATGTGGGAACACGGTCGATTCGGGCACAACTACGGCTTGTACGAGAGCCTCACCCATGTGCCGCTCGCGATCCGCTTTCCGCCGCCACTCCACTTTCCGTATGTCGCCCCGCCGACGGGTCGCAACGAGTTGATCGTGTCATCCGTCGACCTGCTCCCTACTACGCTCGACTTCCTCGGGATCGAGGCGAACTCGTCCCTCCAGGGTCGGTCGATCCTGCCCTCCCTCGGCGGATCAGACCCGGGCACCGCGTATCTCGAACAACGCCTCGAACGCTACGGTCCGTACCACATCTTCGGAATGCGTGAAGGACGTCACAAATACATCTGGATCGAATCGTTCGAGGGCGACAAGCTGCCTCGCATGCTGCTCTTCGATCTGGACGCAGACCCCGCCGAACAGAACAATATCGTGATCGAGGAAGCCGATCTGGCGGCCCGTCTTCACGCGCGCGTCGTTGAACAGCGCCGGAAGTACGAAGCCCTCGCACTCGACCATGCGACCGTCTCTCCGGATCGGGAGTCGCGCAAGCTGCTCGAGAAGCTCGGCTACATCGAAGAGGAAGGTGCGGCCGACGGGCGTTGATGCCGCCGCAGGACGCGTGCTGGATCCCGCAAGCGCGTCCGGGCCGCGTCGGTTAGTTTCCATGTTCCCCGCAAGGAGCGCCCGTTGCGCTGGTCCCAGGCCTTTATTCCGACACTCCGAGATGACCCGGCGGACGCCGAGGCCGTCAGTCACAAGTTGCTCGTGCGCGCGGGTTACATCCGCCAGTTGAGTTCGGGGATCTACTCGCTCTTGCCGCTCGGCCTTCGTGTCTGCGCGAAGATCACCGCCATCGTGCGCCACGAGATGGAGGCGATCGGCGCGCAGGAGTTCCGTCTGCCCGCGATCCATCCCGCGGAAATCTGGCAGCGCTCCGGCCGCTGGGAAAGCATGGGCAACGAGATGTTCCGTCTCGAAGACCGCCGTGGAGCCGGCCTGGCGCTCGGCATGACGCACGAAGAAATCTTCGCGACGATCGCGGGCGAGTTGCGCAGCTACAAGCAGCTGCCGCAGATCTGGTATCAGATCCAGACGAAGTTTCGTGATGAACCGCGCCCGAAGTCCGGCGTTCTGCGTGTGCGTGAGTTCACGATGAAGGATTCGTACTCGCTCGACGTGACGCGTGAGGGCCTCGACTTCGCGTTTCAGCGACACTTCGAGGCCTATCGGAAGATCTTCGGGCGTTGCGGCCTGGATGCGATTGCGGTCGAGGCGTCGTCGGGCAGCATGGGGGGCAGCGAGTCGGTCGAATTCATGATCGGAAGCGATGCCGGCGAAGACTGGATCGCGGTCTGCGGAAGCTGCGGCTACGCGGGCAATATCGAAAAGGCGACTTCGGGAATCGTACCGGTAGAAGATGGCCCGGGGCAGGGCGCGCCCGAGAAATTCGCGACACCCGGTGTGCGAACGATCGACGATCTCGTCGAATTCGCGGGCGGTGCTCCGGCCGACCGGCAGATCAAGACGTTGGTCTACGTCGTCGACGGTGAGACGCTGCTGGTGCTGCTGCGCGGCGACCATGCGCTCGTCGAGCAGAAGCTCGCTGACGGGATCGGCGCGAGCGAGTGGCGTCCCGCGACCGACGAGGAGATCCGCAGCGCGCTCGGCGCGGGGGCGGGTAGTCTCGGCGGAGTCGGAGTGTCGGATTGCAGGATCGTCGCCGATCTTGCGCTCCAGGGCCGGCGGGACATGACGACCGGCGCGAACGAAGACGACCATCACGTGCGCGGTGTGGATGTGGCGCGCGATATCGCGGTCGCATCGTACCTCGACGTGCGCGAGGTGAAGGCAGGTGAGCCTTGCCCGATGTGCGACGCGCCGCTCGCGGTCGAAAAGACCATCGAGATCGGCCACATCTTCAAGCTGGGCACGAAGTACAGCGAGCTGTTCGACGCGAACATCCTGGACGAGAACGGCAAATCTCAGACCATCGTGATGGGTTCGTACGGAATCGGAATCGAACGCACGATGGCGGCGGTGGTCGAGCGCCGAAACGACCAGTCCGGAATTCAGTGGCCGCTGTCCATCGCACCGTTCGAAGTCGTGATCACGGTCGTGAAGCCCAAGGATGTCGCAACCTCCGAGGCGGGCAACGCGCTGTACGACGCGCTCGTCGGCGAGGGCATCGAAGTGTTGCTCGACGACCGTGACGAGCGACCCGGTGTGAAATTCAAGGACGCCGATCTGGTCGGGATCCCGTTTCGGATCACCGTCGGACCGAAGGGGCTCGCCGAGGGTGAGGTCGACTTCATCCGCCGCAGCAATGGCGAGACGCAGACGATGGAGCTGGTGAAGGCCGCGCGGCGCATCGCCGAAACCATATTCGAAGAGCGCAGCATGGGCCCGCGGGCCTGAGACGGACCGCAGGCTCTTGGCCGGGAAGCGACCGCTCGCGCACCTGATCGACGGCTCCGTCTACATCTTCCGTGCCTATTATTCGATGCCGCCGATGCATGCACCCGACGGCACGCCGACGAACGCCGCCTACGGTTTCGCGAACACGCTGATCAAGTACTATGCCGACACTGCATTCACGCACGCGGCGGTTGCGTTCGACTACTCGGGCACCAGCTTCCGTAACGAGATCGAGCCGGAGTACAAGGCGCAACGCGGTGCGCCGCCGGAAGACCTGGTGCCGCAGTTCGGACTCTGCACACGCGTCGCGTACGCATTCGGGCTGCAAGTATTTTCGAAACAGAATTACGAGGCCGACGATCTGCTCGCCACGGCGTCCGAGCAGGTCCTGGCGCAGGGTGCGTCTGCGCGCATCGTAACGAGTGACAAGGATCTCGCGCAGCTCGTTCGCGAGGACGGCCGTGTCGACTTCTACGACCTCGCGCGCGACGAACTTCGCGATGCCGCTGGCGTGCGTGAAAAGTTCGGAGTCGATCCGGCCCAGATTCCGGACTACCTCGGGCTCGTGGGCGACAGCGTCGACAACCTGCCCGGTGTGCCCGGTGTCGGACCGAAGGGTGCGAGTGCGGCGCTACAGGCCTTCGGGCAGATCGAACACATTTCCGCGAACCCGAACGATTGGGCGGAACTCGGGGTGCGGGGGGCGAAGCGTGTCGCGGCCCTGATCGACGAGCACCGCGATCGTGCGCTGCGCACGCGCGAGCTGGCGAGCGTGCTTCGCGAGGTGCCGGATACGGACGCGTCGTTGGCCGCGCTCGAGTACCGAGGCGCGAATCGCGTCTCGGTGCAAACGCTGTTTGAGGAACTCGGCTGGCAACGTATCCTCGATCGAGTCCAGTGTTGGGACGAGGGATGATGCCCCCGCCGTGATCGGCCCCCGCCGTGGCGGAAATCCCCAACCGACGTCACATATCCATTCACGCATTCGCAGAATCCGGCTAGAGTGGAGCCGTTGCTCGCAGCCATGCCCGCACCAGTGCGGCGCCGTCGGTATGTCGAGCCCGGAAGAGAGGGGAGATCTACGTGGAAATCTTCAGCATGGAGGGCTGGTACTTCCTCTTGAGGTGGTTCCATTTCCTGGCGGGAATTACCTGGATTGGGGTGCTCTATTACTTCAACTTCATCCAGACGCCCTTCTTCGGATCGGAATTGGGCGGCCAGGCCAAGGGTGCGATGACGCGCGGTCTGGTTCCGAACGCTCTGTGGTGGTTCCGCTGGGGCGCGATGTTCACCTTCGTTACGGGCTGGCTGATCATCCTTACGAAGGTGGGGCACGAAGGCATGCCCCTCACTTCCGGCTACATGACGCGAATTCTGACCGGTGGTCTGATGGGCACGCTGATGTGGGCCAACGTGTGGTTCATCATCTGGCCGGCGCAGAAGATCGTGATTGCAAACGCCGAGAAGGTCGCGTCGGGTGGCGAGGCGAATCCGGCCGCCGCGGGCGCGGGTGGCAAGGCCGGCATGGCGTCGCGCACGAATACCTTCCTCTCGATTCCAATGCTGTTCTTCATGGCCGCGGCGACGCACTTTCCGTCGCTGGGCGCTGGCCTCGACGTCGGCCTGACGGGCCCCGCTCTCTACTGGCTGGTCGCGTTGGTGGTGATCGGCGCAGTCGAGGTGAACGGCTTGATCGGCCCGGGTGCGCCGTCGCAGAAAATGCTCACGACCGTGAAGGGCACCATCCACGGTGGCATCGGAGTGACGCTGGTGCTCTACCTGGCGGCGAGCATCCTCCTCTAATAGAAGAACACACCGCGAAGCAGCCTTGCTTCCGCGCCCGAACGAGCGGCGCGGAAGCAGACTGCTCCCGCTCCTCGCGCGTGTTTCAGCGCTCCAGCCGGCCCCGTCCCGGGGTCAGTAGAAGCAGCCGTGCGCTAGGGCACTACTGGTTCAGGTACGCGGCGAGATCATCGACCGCATCCGCGAGGTGCGGGAGCTTCGGCATCGCCTGGCTGTTTCGCTTGGGCGTGTAGCCCTCCGGGTAGCTTCCATGGACGACGCGCGCCTCGATGAGTTCACGCGACGATCCCGCAATCGCGGGACCCAGCGAGCCGTCCTGCTTCGGGTCGGCCGCGTGGCATGCAAGGCAGACGTGCTTGTACGTCCTCTCACCGCGGGTCACGGCGGTATCGGGTTCGCCGGTGTCGCCGCCGGAGCAGCCCGCGAGCGCGAGCAGCGCGGTGACGACGGCCGCGCGGGTCGGGGTGCTGATCACTCTGAAGCTCCTGTTGGATGAGCAGGGAGTGCAGAGTAGCCGCGGTACAGGCGAAGTCGACAGTGTCTCAGCGACGGGTACAGTTCGGAGGCATGTCGACGCGTCGGATCCGCTTCACCCGCGCCAATGCCCTCACTCTGTTGCGCGTGCTGCTTGCACCTGCGCTCGCTCTCGCGATTCTCGAAGGCGAAGCGGCGGTCGCAACGGTGATCTTCTGGGTCGCGGTCGCGACCGACGTGACGGACGGCCGTGTTGCGCGCCGCCGCGGCGAGGTCAGCGAGCACGGGCGGCTCATCGATCACTCCGCCGACGCGGTCTTCGTCAGCATCGGGGCTGCTGCACTTGCGTGCGTCGGTGCTTTGCCCCACTTGCTGGCGCCGTTGATCGCTCTCGCATTCGTGCAGTACGCGGTCGATTCCAGCGGCGCGGACGGGCGCGAACCGCGCGCGAGCCGACTGGGCCACTGGAACGGGATCGCATACTACGTCGCGGTCGCGACGCCGATCATCCGCGACACGCTCGGTTTCAGCTGGCCCGGCCCGGCGCTCGTGATGGCGCTCGGCTGGCTGCTCGTCGCCTCGACGGTGATTTCGATACTGAGCCGGCTACGCGTCTTGCGGCCCGCCGAATAGCTCGCGGTTCGCGCGGCGCAGGAACAGCAGGCCGATCGCCGCGTTGAAGAAGATGAAGAAGTTGTGCTGCACGAAGCCGAAGGTCGCCATCTCGCCCTCGTGCTCTGGGAACAGTGTTACCCACAGCACGATTGCGACCGAGCGCATGGGGCCCGGCGTCGCCGCGCCGAAGAAGATCACCGGCAGGTAGCCGAGCATGTCGAGGAATTCTGCGTCGATGCCGAACAGGCGCAGTGCGAGCGTGTAGATCACGACTGCCGCTAGCAGCGCGGGCGAGCGCAGCAGGATCAACGCACCGTAGTGCCAGGGGCTCGCCATGCGAAACGCGCGCAGGATGTCGCGGTCGCGCCAGGCGAGTCCCTGGATGATCCGCCCGTTGAAGTACAGCACCCACGCGATGAAGAAGACCAAAGCGCCTGCGAGGATCCACGGAATCGTGTGGAAGATTTCGGGGAATGAATCGCCGCGAATCGTGACCCCCACCGTCGCCCAGATGAGCAGGTAGTAGAATTCACAGAACATGATGAACAGCATGCTCGAGCCCACCTGCCACGCGGGTATGCCGTCGCGTCGATTCAGGTAGAGCACCATTGCACCCTTGCCGACCTGTTCGTTCAGGATCGACAAGATGTAGCTGCTCGCGCGGATCGGCAGGATGTCGCGCAACGCGACGCGGGTGTTGAACCAGTTGACCACACGCCACACCACGAGCGAATCGATCAAGAAGTAGAAGGCCGAGTACGGGATCATGAGTGCCAGCCACTTGGGCCAGTCGACTCGCTGGAAGGTCGCGAGCAGGTATTCGAGAGTTGCCTGTCCCTCGCGCTCGGCAGCGTGTGAGAGCCGGGTGTAGAGGTAGGCGAAGCAGACGATCGTGATCAGCCACGGAATGCCGCGTTTCCATGCGGACGGTCGGGACGGTGCCTGGCCTTCGGCGGTTTCACTCACGGTTTGTCGGTCTCCGGGCCCACGCACTTCGCGAGGGTTTCGTCCAGTGGCGTGAGGCTCAACCCGAGTTGTTCGCACGCCTTGCCGGGGTCGATGTCGTCGTCGTGGTCGAGTACGCCGACCATCGGGCGCGTCAACGGGGGGTTCGCGGTCAGCATCTCGAGCAGATGTGCGAAGGCATTCAGTAGGAACGCTGGAACGGGGAGCACCAGGGGGTGGTTGTCGTAGAGGGCGGCGCAGCGTTCGAGCAGTTCGCGACGCGAGAGTGATTCCGGGCCGGCGAGGTCGAGTGCGAGGTTGCCGGCGCCGGGCAGGTCGAGGCCATGAAGGATCGCCTTCACGACATCGTTCGCGTCGATCGGTTGCTCGCGCCCCGAGCCGCCCCGCAGCAACGGAACGATGCGCGACCGCGCCTGGCCGCGCAGCGCTCTCGATGCGTAGTCGCCCGGTGCGAGGACCATCGGGACGCGCAGTACGAGTGTCGGGATCGGGCCTTCCAGCAGGATCCTCTCTGCGCGCCCCTTCGACGCCAGGCAAGCGTTATCGGCGTCGGGCTGCGAGCCGAGGATGCTGAGGTAGACGATCCGCCGGACGTCCGCCTTTGCTGCGGCGTCCGCAAGTGCGGTGCAGGTGGCCTCGTGGGCGGCCTCATAGCTGCTGGTGCTGCCTTCCTTGATGATGCCGACCAGGTGCACGACCGAGTCGCAGCCCTCGGCCGCCTGTGCGAGAGCTTCGCTGTCCGAGTAGTCGAGCACGACGACATCGAGATTTGCGATGTCGGCGAGCGATTGGCGAGCGCGTTCCGAGCGAACGACCACCCGTACCGGCCGTGGTCCGCTGGAGACTTCGAACGCGCGCCGGATCAGGCACCGCCCGAGATTTCCGTTGGCGCCGGTGATCAACACCGGGCCCGACCGATCGGCCTGCGTCGTCTGTGCCTGCACGTTCGACTCCTCGCAAGCCTTCGCGTCCGCGGGCCATTGCGCCCGACGCGGCGCGCGGAAACATAGCACTGGTGTGTCGGGTGAGGCGCCCGAACCGCCGTCTCCGCGCCTTCGGGTGCTCGCGCTGCTAATGCGTGCGGGCGCTCAATGAAGGTCCTCGAACGGTGGTGGTCGCAGGCGCGCCGCCGCCACACCGCCTGCAGCGATTAGCAGGGACCAGAATGCAAGGCTGCCGACCGCACTCGTGACCCCCCATGAATCGCCGACTGCGCCCGTCAACCACGGCACCGCGAAGCCCCCTGCGGCACCGAAGCCGGCTGCGAGACCCGCCGCCGTGCCCGGCGTCCTCGGAAATTGTCGCCCAGCGAGGGTGATCATGAGGGGAAACACGCAGCCCCACGCGAAACCAGTGAGTCCGAAGATTGCGAGCACCTCAGCCGACTTCGACACGACGCCCGCCACGATGCAGGCAGCTCCGAGTATGCCCGCCGCAACGAAGAGCCTTGGTTGCAGCCACTTCTCCGAGGCAGCACTTCCGACTCGACCCACCAGAAGCCCCAACCAGAACGCGCTGATGGCGAGGCGGCCGTGGTCCGGTGAGAGTTGCAGTACGTCTTTCGCATACGGCACCGCGAAGACCGTCATCGAGGCTTCGACACCCACGTACGCGAACGCGATCGCTGCGAATGGGAGCAGTGCGGGTGTGGCGAGCAGGCCAAACATCCGGTCCGACTTGTGCCTTCTCACGAGTCGCGCACGGGGCTTCGGGAAGGGGTAGACGAGCATGGCGGCCGCCAACACGAGGTGGATGTAGCCGGTCCAGCGAAAACTCGCGGTCCAATGAAGCTGCGCGGCTGCGAAGCCGATCAGGGGCGGGCCGACCATCGCACCGATCGTGGCGCCTGCGTGCACGAGGGTCATCGGGCGAGCCGCGCGCTCGCGATAGCGTTCGATGACGAGGGCGTTGATGAGCGTGTCGTAGGCGCCGATCCCGATGCCGATCGCGATCAGGTGAACGAGCAGGCGGGTGTAGCCGATGCCCGCGTCGACGAAGATCAGTGCCGCTGCTGCGAGCAGGGTGGAGCCGACGAAGAGGGGACGGCGCGCGTGGCGATCGAATAGCGGCCCAGCGCCCACCACGCCGATGCCGATGCCGATTGCGAGCGTGGAGACGAGCAGGCCCGAGCGTGCGAGGTCGAGCCCGAGGTCGGCGGCGATCTCGGGCTGGCTTGCGCCTGCGAGAACGAGCACGACGCCGAAACAGAAGAAAGCCGAAAAACAGAGGGTGAGCACGGCGTCCGGCGCTAGAGCATTCCGAGTTCGAGCTTGGCTGCTTCCGACATCATTTCCATGGTCCAGGGGGGATCCCAGACCAGGTCGACTCGGGCGGACGTCACGCCGTCGACGGCGCGGGCCTTGCTCTCGACCTCGATCGGGAGTTCCTCCGCGACCGGACACATCGGTGTCGTGAGAGTCATTCGGATGCGGGCCTCGCCGCCCTCGGCGACGGCGACGTCGTAGACGAGGCCGAGTTCGAAGATATTGACCGGGATCTCGGGGTCGTAGACCGTCCGCAGCGCGGCGATGACCCGCTCGCGGATCTGCTCCGGGGCGGCCGTATCGGCCGGAGTCTGCACTTCGGCGGAAAGCTCTGACATGTCCTACTCCGTCTTTACGATCTCGCCGGACCCATCCAGGGCCGACTTCATGGTGTGCCAGGCAAGCGTTGCGCACTTGACCCGGACGGGGAATTCGCGAACGCCACCGAAGACCGCGAGCTTGCCCAGCCCGGAAGCATCGACTTCGATCGTCGGGTCGCCGGTCACGAGGTCGTGGAAGCCCTCGAAGAGCTGCAGCGCCTCGTCGACGGTCTTGCCCTTGATGCTCTCGGTCATGAGCGACGCCGAAGCCGTCGAAATCGCGCAACCCGCACCGTTGAAAGCGACGTCCTTGACGACGTCGTCCCCGAGCTCGAGCGTCACGGTGATCTTGTCGCCGCACAGCGGGTTGAAACCGTCAGCGCTGTGGTTCGCGCCCTCGACCTCGCCGAAGTTCCGCGGGCGCTTGTTGTGATCGAGGATCACCGACTGATAGAGCTCTCGAAGCTCCGACATCAGGCGAATATCTCCTGGGTCTTCAGAATCGCCCGTGCGAGCGCGTCCAGCTCCGCGCGGGTGTTGTAGAGCGCGACCGAGGCACGGGTGGTCGCGGGGACCTCGAAGCGATCCATCACCGGCTGCGCGCAATGATGTCCGGTGCGGACCGCAATGCCTTCCTGGTCGAGGATGGTGCCGACGTCGTGGGGGTGCACGCCGTCGAGGACGAAGGAAAGCACCGCTGCCTTGTCGGCGGCGGTACCGATCAACCGCAGGCCGGGAATCGCGCCGAGCAGCGCGGTTCCGTACTCGAGCAGGTCGCGCTCATGTGCGGCGATGCGGTCGAATCCGACTTCGCCGAGGTAGTCGATCGCGGCGCCGAGCCCGACGGCTCCTGCGATGTCGGGTGTGCCGGCCTCGAACTTGTGCGGGATTTCGGCCCAGGTGCTCTTCTCGAAACTCACGCTGAGGATCATCTCGCCACCACCCTGGTAGGGGGGCATGGATTCGAGCAGCTCGGACCGGCCGTAGAGTACGCCGATGCCGGTGGGGCCGAAGAGTTTGTGCGATGAGAACGCGTAGAAGTCGCAATCGAGTTCGCGTACGTCGACGTGTCCGTGCGGCACCGCCTGCGCGCCGTCGACCAGGACGGGCACGCCGCGCTCGTGGGAGAGGCGTATGATTTCGCGCACGGGGTTCACGCTGCCGAGTGCGTTCGATACGTGAGTGACCGCGACCATCCGGGTACGGGGCGACAGGCACTTCTCGAATTCGTCGAGCAGCAGTGCGCCGCGATCGTCGATCGGCGCGACCACGAGATTTGCGCCGCGCTCCTCGCACAGCAGCTGCCACGGCACGATATTCGAGTGGTGCTCCATGGCAGTGATGAGAATCTCGTCTCCGGCTCCGACGTGTTCGCGGCCGTGCGCCGTTGCGACGAGATTGATCGCCTCGGTGGTGCCGCGTACGAATACGATCTCGCGCGCTTCGCCGGCGTTCAGGAACGCGCGCACCTTGTCGCGAGCCGCCTCGAAGGCCTCGGTGGCGCGCTGCGACAGTTCGTACACACCGCGATGGATGTTCGCGTAGTCGCGGCTGTAGAAGTCCGACATCGCGTCGATCACCTGCTGTGGCTTCTGCGCGCTCGCGGCGCTGTCGAGGAAGACGAGCGGATGACCGTGGCTCTGCTGGCCGAGGATCGGGAAGTCGCGTCGAACGCGTTCGACGTCGAGGCCCGCGACGGGTGCCTGCTCGTTCGCGGCGCTCATCCCGCTTCTCGCCCGGCCATGAGGAGCGATTCTTCGACGCGCTGCCTGATGAGATCGCGCAGCGGCTCGTCCGGAATCCGGTCGATCACCTCGGATGCGAAAGCATGGCTGAGCATTTGCCGAGCATTCCGTTCCGAGATGCCGCGCGCGCGCAAGAAGAACATCGCATCGTCGTCGAGTCGCCCCACGGTCGCCCCATGGGTGCACTTCACGTCGTCTGCGTGGATTTCGAGGTTGGGGCGGGTGTCGACCTCGGCGCTTCCGGAGAGCAGCAAGTTCGGGTTCGACTGCTCGGCGCTCGTCTTCTGCGCATCGGGCCGGACGATTACGGTGCCGTTGAAGACGCCTTTCGCTCGGTTGCTGAGGATTCCCTTGTAGAGTTCCCGGCTCGTGCCGTGGGGTTCGGCGTGGTCGACGAGCGTCTGGTTGTCGACATGCCGGTCACCACTCGCGATGTAGAGTCCGTTCAGCGTGCACTCGGCGCCCTGACCTTCGAGCGTCGCTCGGATCTCGTGGCGCGCGAGGGCAGCGCCGAGCGAGATCGCGTGCGAGGTGAAGTGTGCGTCGCGTCCGATGCGAGCGTTGAGCGTCGCGAGATGGAACGCGGATTCGCTTTCCATCTCGAAGCCTACGTGCTGGAGATTCGCACCGTCCGCGAGTTCGATGTTGCTGACGACGTTCTTCGTGTAGGCGGCATTGCCGATCGAAACGTGGCGCGCGACCACGGTCGCGGACGCGCCCTCACCGATCCGAATCAGGTTCAGCGGATGGTCGATGCACTCGTTTGCAGCTTCGGTGCTGACGAAGATCAGGTAGATCGGGTTCTCGATCGTCGCGCCGGGCGGAATCGATACCAACGCGCCGTCCTGCTGGAAGGCGGCGTTCAGCGCCACGAAGGCGCGATCACCTGGGTCCGTTCGAGACAGCATCGGCTCTGCGAATTCGGGTTGCTCGTTCAATACGCGTGCGAGGCTGTCGATCACGCTGCCGCTCGGCAGGGATCCTGTGTGGGATCGTTCGAGGTCGTAGCGGCCGTTCACGAATACGAGTGCGTGCTCGAGTCGTGAGCTGTCGAATTCGTCGGCGTCCGCGACCGCTTCCGGCAGTGAACGGTCGAAGCCCTTCGTCAAGAAGTCGGCGATGTTTGCCACGTTGGTGTACTTCCAGTCCTCGCGCTTGCGGGTCGGGAAGCCGAGTTCCTGAAAGCGGTCGATCGCTGCACTGCGAATCGGCTCGAGCCAGGGCGGTGCACCGGGCCGCCTGGCCATGGCGGAATCGCGGAAGCCCGCGACGATTCGATTGCACTGGTCGCTGAGCGCATTCACGCGCTGGCTCCCGGCTTGGCGACGGTGTTCTCGTCTTCGATCCAGCCGTAGCCCTTCTCTTCGAGTTCGAGCGCGAGGTCCTTGCCGCCCGAGCGGACGATGCTGCCGCGTGCGAGCACGTGTACGAAGTCCGGGACGATGTAGTCGAGCAGACGTTGGTAGTGGGTGATGATGATCATCGAGCGATCGGGCGTGCGCAATGCGTTCACGCCGTTCGCGACCGTGCGCAAGGCGTCGATGTCGAGGCCCGAATCGGTCTCGTCGAGGATCGCGAGCTTCGGCTCGAGCACGGCCATTTGGAGGATTTCGTTGCGCTTCTTCTCACCGCCGGAAAAACCCTCGTTGACGGAGCGGCTCATGAACTTCTCGTCCATTTCCACGAGCTTCATTTTCTCACGCACGACTTCGAGGAAGTCGAAGGCGTCGAGTTCGTCTTCGCCGCGGGCTGTGCGCAGTGCGTTCAGCGACGCCTTGAGGAAGTAGTTGTTGGCGATTCCGGGAATTTCGACCGGGTATTGGAAGGCGAGAAAGATGCCCGCGTGCGCGCGTTCTTCGGGCGAAAGCGCGAGCAGGTCGCGGCCCTCGAATTCCACGGAGCCCCCCGTGACCTCGACCGAGGGGCGCCCAGCGAGCACGTTCGCGACGGTGCTCTTGCCCGACCCGTTCGGCCCCATGATGGCGTGGACCTCACCCGGACGGATCGTGAGGTCGATCCCCTTGAGGATGTCGGCGCCGCCGGCGCGGGCGTGGAGGTCTTCGATCTTCAACATGACGGGTCCTTCGTAGGCGTTGGGCGGCGTCAACCGACGGCTCCCTCGAGGCTGATGCCGAGCAGGTTCTGGGCCTCTACCGCGAACTCCATCGGGAGTTCGCGCAGGACTTCCTTGCAGAAGCCGTTCACGATCATCGAAATCGCGTCCTCTTCCGAGATGCCGCGCTGTCGGCAGTAGAAGAGCTGGTCCTCGCCGATCTTCGACGTCGTGGCTTCGTGCTCGACGGTTGCGCTCGAGTTCTTGACTTCCAGATAGGGAAAGGTGTGGGCGCCGCAACGGTCTCCGAGCAGCAGCGAATCGCACTGCGAGTAGTTGCGAGCGCGGTGAGCCTTCGGGCCGATTCGGACCAGCCCGCGGTACGACTGCTCGCCGTGTCCGGCCGAGATGCCCTTCGAAACGATCGTGCTCTTCGTATCCTGGCCGATGTGGATCATCTTGGTGCCGGTGTCGGCTTGTTGACGATTGTTCGTCATCGCGACTGAGTAGAATGCGCCGACCGACTCGTCGCCGATCAACAGGCAGCTCGGGTACTTCCAGGTGATCGCCGAGCCGGTCTCGACCTGCGTCCACGAAATCTTCGAGCGTCGGCCGCGACAGGCACCGCGTTTGGTCACGAAGTTGTAGATGCCGCCCTTGCCGTCCTTGTCGCCCGGATACCAGTTTTGAACGGTCGAATACTTGATCTCGGTGTCGTCGCCGACGGCAACGAGTTCGACCACCGCCGCGTGCAGCTGATGTTCGTCACGCTGCGGTGCGGTGCAGCCCTCGAGGTAGCTCACGTAGGCACCCTCCTCGGCGACGACCAGGGTGCGCTCGAACTGCCCGGTGTTTGCGGCGTTGATGCGGAAATAGGTCGACAACTCCATCGGGCAGCGAACGCCTTTGGGGATGTAGGCAAACGAGCCGTCGCTGAAGACCGCGGAGTGGAGCGTTGCGTAGAGGTTGTCGGAATACGGAACCACCGAGCCCAGGTACTCGCGCACGATGTCGGGACAGCGCTCGACGGCCTCGGAGAAGGAGCAGAAGATGATGCCCTGTCGTTCGAGTTCTTCTTTGTAGGTCGTCGCCACCGAGACGCTGTCGAATACCGCGTCGACCGCGATGCCCTGTAGGCGCTTCTGCTCGTTCAGCGTGATGCCGAGCTTCTCGTAAGTCTCGAGGATCTCCGGGTCGACTTCATCCAAGCTGCCAATATTCTTGGCCTGCTTGGGCGCCGAGTAGTAGATCATGTCCTGATAGTCGATCGGAGCGTATTGCAGCTTCGCCCAGGTCGGTTCTTCGCCGTTGGCGAGCATCTCGAAGAAGCGCTTCAGCGCCTTCAGCCGGAAGTCGAGCAGCCACTCGGGTTCGTTCTTCTTCGCAGAGATCAGGCGCACCACGTCTTCGGACAGGCCGGGCGGAATCGAATCCGACTCGATGTCGGTGACGAAGCCGTACTCGTACTCGCGATCGGCGAGGCGCTGCAGCTCGTGGTTTTCGGATTCCGCCACGGTCACTCCAATCCGGCCGATTCGAGGTCGACTCGGAGGGCGCTCAGGGGAACGATGGAGCCCGCTAGTTCCGGCGTCGTGAGGTCGGCGAGCGTGATCTTCGAGAGTGCGCCGTGAACCGCGGAGTTGATCCGCTGCCACGGTTCGCGCACGTCGCAGGACAACTCTTGCGAGCAAGCACCGGGGTGCACGCTGCATTCGGTGAGTGAGATCGGGCCCTCGAGAGCGGTGATCATTTCGGGGACCGAGATGTCCTCAGCGTTGCGTGCGAGCGTGTACCCGCCCTTCGATCCTCGCTGCGACGAAAGCAGGCCCTCGCGCGCAAGGGTCTTCAGCACCTTGCTCACCACGGGGACCGGCAAATCCGCCTCGGAGGCGAGATTGCGCGCGTTGCGCGCCTCATCGTCCGGGTTCTGAGCGAGGCGAACCATCAACACGATGCCGTAGTCGGTGATGCGGCTGAGTCGGATCATCTGGGGTCCCGATTGGCTGAAGGAAGCGTCGAAAACAATATCGGACCGCAGCGGTCCTGTAAATACCGGACCAGAATAGACCTAATTCCTCTCAGATTCAGGGAAGGTCTAAAAACATCTTTATATACGGATGGTTAAGTGGGTCTCGCCGGGGCGTCTCGGAGCGCCCGGGTGGATTCCGGTGTCGCTTCGAGCGATCGAACCTCGTGGATCGATGCGTCGATATCCACGCTCAGGCGACCCATGTAGTCATGGAAGGCCATGTGGACGAGCGCGAACGAGACGGCCTCCTTGAAGACCGAAGGTCGGCGCAGCAGTGTCTCGCCGAGCAGTCGCAATGTGAACCGGGCCCGCCGCGGCCCGCCGCGCAGCAGCATGGTGTCGAGCACGTGAGCGAGCCGACGCAGGTCGCCCTTGCGGATGTTGCGGCCGCCGTGCACCTGGTCGCCGCGATGGAGCAGGAAGGCGAGCGTCCGCTCGCGGTAGTTGTCGAAATCATACAGTTCGGAGAGCAGCCAGGCGTAACCCTCGTACAGCTCGAGGCGGCTCATCGCGACCGGCAGAATGTTGGAGAACATGAACTGGTCGCCGGTGCTCTCGCTGAGCAGGCGGCCCTCCTGCTCGACGCGCGCGCGCAGTGGTGTCTTCGGTAGGGCCTGGAGCATGCCCGTCATCGAAACCGGAATTCGCGCTTTCTGCACGAAGTCGAGTTGCTCCCGGAAGATCGAGGGATCGTCGGCGTCGAAGCCCACGATCATGCCCGCCTGGATCTGGATTCCGTGCGCCTGAACCCTGCGAATGCTCTCGATCATGTCACCGCGCAAGTTCTGGTTCTTGCGTGTCTCGCGAAGTGAATCGCGCCGGGGGCTCTCGATTCCGATGAAGATCGTCGTGAAGTTCGCGGCACGCATCAGCTCGAGGAGCTCTGGATCATTCGCGACGTTCAGCGATACCTCGGTGTTGAAATCGATCGGGTAGCCCCGGCTGTGCCCCCAATCCGCCATCTTCCGCAGGAGCTCCTTGGCGAGCTCTACATTGCCGATGAAGTTGTCATCGACGATGAAGACCTGCGTCGCGCCGAGTTCGTGGCAGCGCGCGATCTCCGCCATCACCTGATCGACTCGCTTCGTTCGCGGTCGGCGTCCGTAGACGACGATGATGTCGCAGAACTCGCAGTTGAACGGGCAGCCACGCGCGAACTGGACCGTCATCGCGTGATAGCGGTCGACCTTCAAGAGATCGAATCGCGGCATGGGTGCGAGGCTCATGTCGGGTTTCTCGCTGGGGTGGTATTCGCTCTTCCAGACACCGGCCTGGTAGTCGTGCAGGAATTGCGGCCAGGTCTCTTCGGCTTCGCCGGCGAAGACGACGTCCGCGTGTTCTCGAAGCTCCTCGGGGCAGAGCGATGCGAAGGGCCCCCCGACGACGACGAATCGACCTCGGCGCCGGAACTCCGAGAGGATCTCGATCATCCTCGGTTTGTGAATGATGTAGCCCGTGACGCCGACGATATCCGCGTCGACATCGAAGTCGATCTCTTCGACGTTCTCATCGCAGAGCGTGACTTCGTGTTCCGAGCCGGTCATCCCGGCGACCGTGGGCGTCGACAGATTCGGGAAGATGCACTGCTTGCCGAGCGTCGACAGGATCCCGTCGTAGGTCCAGAAACTCTCCGGGTTTCTGGGAGTGACGAGATGGATCTTCAGCTGCTTCTCCGTTCGTCGCCGAGCCGCCTCAGAAGACCGGGATTCTTCCGCTGTCCACGCCTTTGATCAACTTGCCGATCCGCTTGTAGACGCCGTCGATCTCACGCGTCGTGAGCCCGAACTGCACCACCCCGTCCCGGTATGTGGCGCCGTCGTTCGGATCCATCGCCGGGCCGGACGGGACCGGCTCGAGCATGCGATCGTCGTCCACCTGCAGCTGATCGACGACGGCCAGGAAGTCGAGGTCCTTGCGCTCGACCGTGCGCAGGCGCTCGATCGTGCTCGCCCGCACCGCGGCGACGCGCAACTTGTTCCAGTTCTTGACGAAGTAGTTGTAGAAGAGCGGGCCGAACGCGATGCCGTTGTCGACCGAGAAGGTTTGCGGGCGGCTCGGGTCCTTCGCGATCAGGAAGTTGCCTTCGCGACCGTCGCGGTGATCGAGGAGGTAGCTGAAGACGTTGAGATTCGACATGAACGTCGCGTAGCTGCGATCGGTGAGGAAGCGCTGCTCGTCGTAGGCCATGTCCGGGAGCGTTACGTCGAAGACCCAGACCGACGCGACGCCGAGCACGCAGTCGATCTCGTCGAGCGTGGGAGCGGCCATCGGGTGCGTCTCGCGGTAGGGGCCGATCGGGTAGCAGCGCATCGTGGCCGACGGGGCCACGTAATCTTCCGGATCGAGGAAGAGCCGCTGGATCGCGAAGGAGGCGATCTCCTTGCGGGGCGAGTTGTTGAAGCCGTCGAGCCGGAGCACCGGCATCGCCTTCCACTTGACCTTGAACTGGATGTTCCGCGCGGGGTAGAAGACCTCGTGGCGCTCCGCGCCCGTGGTGCCGCCGCCGGCTGCCTTGACGGACCGGATCTCGGCCTCGCCGTTGCGCAGCAGGTCGAGTGCGACGCTGGGGTCGATGGGCCAGTTCGGGAAGGGGTTGGCCGCCTGGTCGAGCGGGCCGGGCTCAGCTGCTGGAGCGAGGCGCATCGGCGGGCGCCTTGCGGGACCGAGCGACGGCGACGCACATCCAAACGCGAATGCCAGCGCGAGCAACATGGCGACGCTCGAAGCCCTGAGCACTTCGACTACCTCCAGAATCAACGAACGGACAAACGACCGTCAGCCTACACGGAATCGAGGCCCCGCGGCAGACATTTTCTCGTCTCGACTTCGGCGTTCAGGGCGGGTCTTCCAGATCCGCCAGACGCGCGAGGGGCGGGAAAACCCCGCGGTTGTCGTGTCGCCATGCGAGCGGCGGGGACTGCATGCTGCCGAGCGCGCAGATCCGTGAGGCGCCGAGTTGGGCCAGGCCGCGGGCGGTTTCGCGAGTGGCGCTTCCGAAACCAGCGAGCCCGACGGCGGCCAGGTGCCGCGACAAAGGCAGCAGCGCGGCGCGCAGGGCGTCGCGGTTCGAAACCGGATGGATGCGGATGAAGCGGTGCAGTGGGGCGGGACGTGCGGCCGCGTTCGACTCGGCGATTACGCTCCACTCGCCCGCCTGCCCCGTGTGGACGACGACGGGTGCGCCTGCCGCGGCCCGCATCTCTGCCTCGCCGCGCTCGTGCGATGCGAGTGCTGAGGCCGCCGGGTCGATTCTGCCGCGTGGCAGTCGCACTTCGAGGTCGGCGAGTGAACCCGCAATTCGCTCGGCGAAGCGCGTCGCCGCATCGCCAACAGGGTCGATCACGTATGCGGCGATTGGTGACAGGCAACCGAGCTGGTCCCAGATGGCGATATCGAGCGCAAGGCGCTCAGCCGCGTCGCCCAGATCTGCATCGGACAGCTGCTTCGGGTCGACGACCGCGACGCTCAGTCGGTGGCCGTACTCGATCAGTCGCCGGCTCGGCGAAATGCGCGAGCGGATTGCTGCCATCGTCTCGTCGGAGCCGAACGCCACCACGCAGTCCGCGGCGAGCAGTGCATCGACGCAATCGCTCGCATGACTCGGGAACTCGATACAGGTGATGCAACGGCCGAGCAGCGGGTCGGACTCCGCGAGTGAGCGAGCGACGTGGCGTGCTGTCAGCGAGTCGTGGCTCGCCGTCTTCGCTAGCACGGGCGAGTGCAGCGCCAGCGGCGCGATCAGCGCCAGCAGCGTGGGCATCGGGATCGAACCGGCGAGCACGACGGCTGTCGTGTCGAATCCCGAGACGAAGGCGTCGTCGCGCGTCAGACCTTTCGGTTCTCCGAGTTCGCGTTCGACGAGTTCGCGCAGCTTCGCGCCGCTCCAGGTTTCGAGTCCGAGCCGCAGCCCCTCGCGAACGACCTCCGGCGAGAAACCGGTTGCTTCGGGCAGCTCCGCCTCGAGCGCGCGACGCCAGCTCGATTCGGGGTCGCGCCAGCGGTCGAGGACGTCCGCGAGCACGTCGAGGGTCGCTTCGACAGG
>CAXMSF010000098.1:0-8435 GCA_964196055.1 uncultured Gammaproteobacteria bacterium
CTAGGTGTCAATTCCAACAGCGTTGGTCACCTGGGACGGGACCCGGCGCAGTCGTCGTCGATCTTCCTCACCACGGTGACGGACATCGTGGGCTTTGCCTCGTTCCTCGGTTTCGCCTCGTTGCTGATGTCGGGCCTCGAATGAAGCAGGGCACCGACGATGGCGCTCGACGTCGGTTTGTTGACGGCCGGGCTGGTGATGCTCGTCGCCGGCGCTTCGCTGGGGCCGATTCGCTCGGAGTATGCGAGCTGGCCATCGGCCTCACGGTCGTGTCTGGCCCGCATGTGGATCATTCCCGGGAGCTGTATTCGCTGATGTCGAGTTCGAAGCCGGTTCCGTCACTGAGCGTCAGGTTGCCGTCCGTGTCGTGGCTGTAGGCGAGCGCATCGAACGCAACGCCTTCCGGCAGCACGTTGATGATCACATGATTGTCCAGTGGGATGAGTCGTGTGCGTAGTTCGGGCTTGCGCAAGAACGCGCTGGTGCTGGAGTCGTACACGAAGAGCTAGCCCCTCACCCGGAGGCGTCGACCGTCCCGATGAAGAGGCGTCGCTCGATCACGTGGACGGACTCGCTGGGCTCGACAACTTTCAAGTCGCACTCCTTTCGCGCTGTGGTCGGATCAGACCATGCGCTCCATCTGTCGACGTCGACCCCCGAGTGCCGAGATCCGCGCGCCGAGTTCGAGTTTCAACAAGGCGTAGAGGGTGAAGAGCAGGAAGATCAACAGGCCGGCGACGAGCGGGCGGCTGTGTTCGCGTTTTTCGAAGACGAGGCCGGAACCCACCGGCGGCAATTCCGTTGGCTCGACCGGCATTCCGTAGCGATCGGCCAATGCGACCACCTTCGACATGTTGATCACGGGTACGCCGTCCCGGAGAAAGCGCATCATCACGCTGTCTACGCCGATTCCGCGCGGGTTGGGCTTGAAATTGAGGCCCGGGCGATAGAGGCGTTTTGCAGATTTGGGGCCGATCGATACCAACGAGCCACCGACATTGATGTAGGCCGCGATGCGGCGGCCGGCGGCGTAATCACCGTAGACCTTCATACGTTGGTCGATGCTCGAGATCTCTTCGTCCACATCGATGACCGCGATGTCATTGCGGTCGAGCGCCGCACGTAGTCGCTTCCGCCCCGACGCCGGGATGCCGATGGCGCGATCCAACGTTCCGCCCAGCGAGCCCGCTGTGGAAGCTCGCGAAATGATCTTCTCATCGATCAGCACCCGTTCCATGTCGAGCCAGGTGAGCGCCGAGAAGTTGGCGCCGAAACTCGAGGCTCCCGCGCTGGCAATCGACACGAAATCCAGCTCGAGGACCTCTGCGCCGACGAAGGCGGCGAGGTTCAAGGCCGGAAAGGATCCTGAAACCCCCACCGCGACCAGATCGCCCGGCTGGACCCCGGCTTCGAGCAGCTGGTCGACGATGACGGCTGCCCAATTGGGGTTCGCCGTCGTTCGTTTCGCCGTAAGCGACCCGGTGCTGGTCGTGATCGAGGAGTTTGCCGCGCCGATCATGCCCGAGTCCGCAGGGTCCACTTCCCGGTCGACCGGAACCACATTCTTGATCCGGTGAAGGCGGATGGCTTCCATCCCTTGATGCATTCGGTTGGCTGCTTGCAGCTTCTTCTCGAAGTGGTGCTGGACCTGGACGACCTGGAATCGCTCGACCGAGAGCAGAATGGCAACCGCGATGATCGCCACCAGGAGGTGCACAAGGCTCGAAATCCGGGCTGGTCGCCAGTAGAGCTTCTGCACGCCTAGCCTCCCAGGATCAGCAGACCCGTGAGCCGGGTCAGGATGGTCGCGGTGATGGCGGAACTCACGGTCGTCACGGTTCCCTGGCGGTCCATCCAGATCGCGAGCAGGCCGGGAACGATGTATCCGATCACGTCGATCTCGAATGGGCCGACCGGCGTTCCGGCGCCGAGCCCGGCGCGGACGAGCGAGCCCAGCAGGAAGCTGATCAGGATCATCAGGACGGTGCGGCGTCGACCGTAGATGATCATCACCGTCGCGAGCACCCGCACGATGAAGAAGGTCAGCAGGCTGACTGCGAGTGTGAGTCCGACCATGATCGGATCGTTGATACCGAGCGCGAGGTAACCCGGCACGATGATGCCACCTGGGGCGACGCCGAAGATCTCCGCATAGAGCAGGCTGACGACGAGGCCGATGCCGATGTAGAGAACGTGGGCGTCACTCACGCGGCGTCGACCTCGGAATCCTCGGGCAGACGGGCCCGGTTGCGGAAATATCGCAGCAATTCGAAACCGACATCGGCGATGTTGCCGGCTCCCATCACGACCGCGGTTCGACCGCAGGCGCCGAGGATGTCTTCGAAGACGACTGCGGGGTTCTCGCCTTCGAGTGGGGTGAGCAGCGTGGAGCTGAGTCCGGCCGCGACGGCGGTTTGAGCCGCGGCGTAGGTCCCAGTGCCCACCAGGAAGTACTGGTCCGCGGGCGCCCAGGTGGGGATGGCTTCGCCGAGTTGGCGCGAGCGGTCGGGTCGATCGAGCCGGCAGTTGATCACCATGATGCGCGTCTGCACGAGGGGGTGGCGCGCCATCGTGAGGTTCCAGATTCGTTCGGTTGAGACCGGGTCATTGGCCGCGAAGCCGTTCACGAAGACGACATGTCGCCCGAAGAAATCGAGTTCGTACTCGCACAGCGCGCCGGCATCGGGTGCGGCGCGAACCATTCCGTCGAGTGCCGTGTCGCGCGGGACGCCGAGTCTTGCGGCGACCGCGAGTGCAAGCGCGACATTCTCCTTGTGTTCGAGGTAGCTGAAACGGGCCATTTCGCCGTCGCTCACTTCCGCCGCGGCATCTTCGCCGACGACCTCCAACTGGCTCCCGCGGTCGGCACACGCCGACTCGAAGAGTGCCAGGTGCTCCTTCTCCGAGGTGAAGAGCGTTCCCCCGACCGGGCAGGTGCCTGCGAGGGCGAGGGCGACGTCGCGTCCGCTCGGTCCCATCACGTCTAGGTGATCGGGCCACGCATTGCAGATCACGCCGTGCGTCGAGCGCACCATGCGGAGCTCGCTCAGCGACTGGAGCGAGGGCTGGAGGGCCATGCACTCGATCACGACCGCTTCAGCGCCCTCGCGGGCTGCGATCGCCAGGATCCGAAGCTGCTCGATCACGTTGGTCAGGCCGGGCCGGTAGACCGGGAACTCGCTTCCGTCGGGCGCGATCAGGCGTGCCAGCGAGCCGGTCGTCTTGGCATATACGCTGACTCCGTGCTCGCGCAACGCCGCGGCGAGCAGTCGCACGACGGACGATTTGCCCCGCGTTCCGTTCACGTGGATTCGGATCGGAATCGACGCGATCTGCCGGGCGTGGACCCGGTACTCGAAGACTCCGAGCGCGACGACCAGGACGACGAGCAGTAACAGAGCGAGCGGAAGGTTCACGGCCGGAATGCTCGCACGAAGTGGCATCCGGTACAATCGCCGCAGGTCGGGCGTGTATTCGATGAATGGCGGGGCGAGATGCCGTATCGCGTTGATGGGAAAGGGGCTGCGAGGGGGCGAAATTTCGCCTTCTTGTTGATTGGATGGGTCGTGCTCGCCTTGGCGAGCGTATCCAGCGCGCAGGAAGTCCCGGAGACCGGCGCGGCGGCATCCGCGGAGGCCGATGCCAGAGCCGAGATCGCGCGCCTGGAAGCGCTCGGCGAGGAGTGGCTGGCTCGCGCGGTCGAACTCGCGCTGGCGCGCGAGAGCGCGCCCGAGGTGCTCGCTTCGATCGATGCAGAGATCGCGGATCTCGGACGGGGCGAGGTCCGCAGCGTCGACGCGGAGGCCTCCCTTGCCGAACTCGAGACCGAGTTGCTCGTCGCGACGCAGGATCTCGTTCTCGCGCGCAAGGAGGCCTCGGCTCTGGAGGAGGAGGCCGCCGGCCGAGCCGAAAGGCGCAAGCAGATCCCCGAGCTGCTCGCTTCCGCCAAGGAGCGCTTGCTCGCGCTCGACAGCGAGTCGATCCCGCCCGCGAGCGAGCCCGGCTTCGCCGAGGCACTGCAGCGGCTTGCGCTGCTTCGCCGCGAGGTGCTCGGCCACGAGATCGATGCGTACGAGGCCGAAC
Organism: uncultured Gammaproteobacteria bacterium; assembly: GCA_964196055.1. Lineage (GTDB taxonomy): Bacteria > Myxococcota_A > UBA9160 > UBA9160 > SMWR01 > JAFDEI01. The sequence goes on from CAXMSF010000098.1 coordinate 4,084, forward strand.
TCCGCAGCTACGAAGCGCGCGGGCAGCTGCTGGCGAGGCGACGCGAGCGTGTGCTCCTGCGCATACCTTCCCTCGAAAGATGGACCGAAGACCTGCAGGCGGCGCTGGCGATGCGGCGTCATGGAGAAGCTCAGATTGCCAATGAGGAGGCCGAACGCCTGCTCGAATCCGCCGAGGCGATGCCGCCGACGGTATTGGAAATGGTGCGGAATCTCGCTGAGCAGAATCGGGAACTGGCTCAACGGCGAACGGGCGACGATGGTCTGATTCAGCGCATCGAGAACACTCGGCGCAAGCGCGCTCGCGCCGAGGCGCAAGTCGCCGATGTGGTTGCCGACCTCGAGTTCCTGCGTCGCAACGTGGAGGCCGGCGGGCTGTCCGGTTCGGTCGGGCTGGTGCTGCGCAAGACGCGCTCGGATGCACCCGACGTCGGGAAGTACGCGCGCTTCATTCGCATGCGCCGCGATGAAATCGGCGAGGCCCAGCTCGACCAGATCGAGCTGGTCGAAAGGCGCCAGGCTCTAGCGGATGTGGAGAGGCAGGTTTCGCAGTTGCTGGCCGGCTTCGAGTCGGACCTTTCCCCCGAGGACCGCGATGCCGCGGCCGCTCTGTTGCGGGATCTGCTGGCGAAGCAGCGCGAGACCCTCGACAGCCTGATCGCGGATTCCTCCAGCTATTTCGAGCACCTCGTCGATTTCGACGCTCGCCAACGAGAGCTCGTCAACCGCACTGGGACGCTGCTGAATTTCATCGATGAACGCGTCTTCTGGATTCCCAGCGGGAAGCCCTTGTCTCTGACGGCGTTGAGCGATGCGCGCGCCGCGATCGCCTGGCTGTGGTCGCCGCGTTTCTGGGGGCAGGTCATGCGCGCCTTCGGCGCGATGGTCGTCGAGGCTCCGCTCGCGGTGGTGGGCTTGGCGCTGCTCCTGCTCGCAGTCCCGTTGGTGTGGCCCCGGGTCAGCAAGCGAATCGTGAAGCTCGGCGAAGAAGCCAGCGCCCCGAACTGTATCGGCGGCGTTCCCACCGGTGCGGCGCTGGTGTTGTCGTTGTTGCTCGCGTTCTGGTGGCCCGCGTTCTTCGCGATCCTGGGTTGGCGCCTCGGGGGATCGACCGACGCCACGCAGTTCGTGCGCTGTATCGCCCACGGACTGATGGTCGCTTCCCTCATCTGGGCCTCCTTGCTGGTTCCGCGCCACCTGCTGCGGCGTTGCGGCATTGCCGAGGCGCACCTCGACTGGCCGGAAGAACCGGTCCGGGCTCTACGGCGGCATCTCCGCTGGCTAGCGAGCGTGGCGGTTCCCGCTGTCTTCGTGGTGGCGGTCTTCGAAGTTCGAGGCGAAGACGCCTGGAACGAATCCGTCGGCCGAGTCGCATTTCTATTGATCATGGGAGCGCTGGTGGTCTTCAGTCACCTGCTCCTGCGTGCGGGCCGCGGCGCGTTGCGGCGGCTCGGCGACGCGAATTCGGAAGTCGTCGTTCCGGCCTCGGCCTGGCGCGCGCTGCACGTTGTGGCGGTCGTCGCGGTCGTTTCGCTCTCGGTCGCAGCGTTGCGCGGGTATTACTGGACTTCGCTCCAGCTGGCCGCGTCCGTTCATCTGACGATCATCTTCCTGGTGCTGGTCCTCTTCGCCCAGCAACTGGGCGCTCGTTGGTTCCTGCTGGCCAACCGACGGCTGGCCCTCAGGCGCTGGGAAGCCGCCGCGGCCGCGTTGGAAGAGAAGCCGAGCGCGTCGCCGGACGCTCCGGAACCCGAATTGGAGGAGTCGGCGGTCGCCCTCGCAACGGTGGATGAGCAGACGCACCAGGTTCTCCGAAACGCGGCCGTGCTGACCGCATTGGTCGGGGTCTGGATGATCTGGGCGGACCTGCTCCCTGCAGCCGGCGCGCTGCGATCCGTCGAACTCTGGACGACGACCGTCACAGCCTCCGTCGAAACGACGAACGCGGCGGGGGAGGTCCTTGCCAGCGTCGAAAAACGCGTCGTCCCGACCACGCTGGCGGATCTGCTGCTCGCGCTCGTCGTCGCTGCGGCAACCCTTGCGTTGGCACGAAATCTCCCCGGCTTGTTGGAAGTCTCGATGTTCCGGCAGCTCCGAACCAGCGCCGGGGAGCGTTACGCCTATTCGACCATCGCGAAGTACGCGGTCACGATCACAGGCGCGGCGGTGGCGCTCAACGTGGTCGGAGTGGGTTGGTCGAGCGTGCAGTGGCTCTTTGCTGCGGTCGGCATCGGGCTCGGTTTCGGACTCCAGGAGATCTTCGCGAATTTCATCTCGGGTCTGATGATCCTCTTCGAACGACCGATCCGCGTGGGCGACACGGTGACCGTCGGCGACATCAGCGGAACCGTCACCAAGATTCGCATCCGCGCCACCTGGATCACGGGCTTCGATCGCAAGGAGTTGGTGGTTCCCAACAAGGAATTCATCACCAGTCGGCTCGTCAACTGGTCGCTCTCCGACTCGGTTCTGCGCGCGGAGATCCCGGTCGGCATCGCCTACGGGTCGGATACCGAGCGGGCGAGCCGCGTGCTGCAGGAAGTCGCGGAGGCGAACGAACTGGTGTTGCGGGATCCCGGACCGTACGTGCTGTTCCGCGGCTTCGGCGACAGTTCACTCAACTTCGAGCTGCGCGTCTTCAGCCCCGACGTCGCGCACTACCTGCAGATCGTCCACGAACTCCACATGGCGATCGACCGGGCATTCCGCGCCGAAGGCATCGAGATCGCGTTTCCTCAGCGCGACCTGCATGTGCGGTCGCTGCCGGTGCCCCGCGGCGATCCGGATCGGGTGGGTTGAGTGTGGCCGATGGAAGCGAAACCGAGAAGACGCCCGACCGGTGCTGCCCGACGCTTCGACTCGCAGCGGGTCTTCTTTAAAGCGACGGGCGAGGGCTTCGACGCCCTGGTGCACGCGGCCGAGTCGGGATCCGCCTGGACCCTCATCTATCCCCGATATACCGTGGCGGTTCCGCACCCCGACGTGTTGCGCGTCCCGCTTGGCTACGCCGTCGCGCGGGGCGATGTGAGAATGCGGGATTTCCTCGATGCCTGGATCCTGCTCAAACAACGCGACCGCACCATCAGGTCACTCTTCGGCTACTGGTTCGAGGGCAAGGGCCCGACCGGGCGAGAACGCCGTTGGTCGATTGCGCGCGACGTCTTGGGGCGGGGCGAACCGGAAGCCGCGGAGGCGGAGACACCGAAGAATGATTAGCGCGGCCTTGGTCGAGGACTCCCGCCTCGTCTAGAGTCTTTTACCGGCCCGTGTCGAGCGCGCCGACGAAACGACATGCCACGCCTCAGGAGCGCTTCCCATGTCCTCGGATCCCCTCTACCACCTTCCCCTGATGGGCCGGATGGTCGTCGACGGCCTCGAGCGTTACGACGATCGCCCGTGTCTCTTCCTCGGCGACACCGTCGCGTCGTACAAGGACGTGCGCGAACGCACCAGCCAGTTCATCCAGGCGCTCGGCTCGAAAGGAGTGGGGCAGGGCTCGCCCGTCGCGGTGCTGTCCGCGAACCGGCCCGAGGTGCTCTACAACATGGCCGCGATGATGATCAGCGGCTGTCGCGGCACGCCGCTGCATCCGCTCGGCTCGCTCGACGATCACGCCTACGTGTGCAACGACGCCGAGATCGAAACCCTCGTCTACGACCCGAATCTGTTCGGGCAGCGTGCGCGCGAGCTGAAAGAGAAGGTGCCGACGCTGAAGAATCTGCTCGCCTTCGGGCCGGGCGAGGGCGGTGAGGATTACGGCGAGCTCGCGGATCGGTTCACGCCACAGCCGCTGGTTCCCGCCGAGGTGGATCCCGAGACGGTGAGTTCGCTGGTCTACACCGGCGGTACGACGGGCAAGCCCAAGGGGGTGATGGCCGCGGCGCGCTCGGCGGCCTACATGACGATGGTGCAGTGCGCGGAGTGGGAGTTCCCGGACGAGATCCGCATGCTGGTCGCGACACCGCTGTCGCATGCGGCCGCCGCGGTCTTCGTGCCGACCTTGCAGAAGGGTGGGGCGCTGTACGCGATGGCGGGCTTCTCGCCCGACGAGTTCTTCGGCATGATCGAGCAGCACAAGATCACCTGCACCTTCCTGGTGCCCGTGATGGTCTACGTGCTGATGGACTCGCCGCGCGCCGAGACGGCCGACATCTCCAGCTTGGAAACCCTCTTCTACGGCGCCTCGGCGATGAGCCCGACGCGGCTGGCCGACGGCATCCGCAAGTGGGGCAAGATCTTCTTCCAGTGCTACGGCCAGAGCGAGGCGCCGATGGTGCTCGCGCACTTGAAGAAGGACGAGCACGACCTCGACCACCCCGAGCGCCTCGCCTCGTGCGGGCGGCCGGCGCCGTG
>CAXMSF010000099.1:0-13168 GCA_964196055.1 uncultured Gammaproteobacteria bacterium
CCAATAGTCGACGGCGAAGGTCTGTGAACTGAAGTTACGGCGGCAGTGTTGACAGACGTACCGCTGAACGCGGCGCGGACCTTTGGCGCGTTCGAAAAAGCCCTTCTTCTTGAAGCGCCAAGTTCCCGAATCGGCATGGGAATCGCAGTCGGGGTTCGGACAGTGCGGGGGATTGAAGCTCCGAAGGCGACGCTGCATGCGGGCCTATACTGCAACGGGCGTGCCGGACCCAATCTTCGAGCCACAACTCGGAAGCTCAGGCTGCCTCGCGCCGCCGCACGTAGTCCGAATACACGAAGGAGAGGAAACGGTCGACCGCACGCACCACGTGAGTGGTACGCAGCGAGTGGAAGATCTCGAACGCGTGCTGCGCACCCGGGATCTCCGCGTAGATGGCCGGCTCGTGCGAGGCCTTGCGGAGCACGTCCGTGAAATGTCGCGCTTCCTCGACCGAGGCGAGGCTGTCGTGGCTGCCGTGAATCACGAAGAAGGGCGGCGCGCCTGCGTGGACGCGGTGTAGCGGCGAGGCGCGGCGGAACGCCTCCCTGTCTTCGGATTGATTCTTCTTCATCACCGTCCGCTCGACGAAACCACCGAGTCCCGAATACGCTTGCAGACGGTACTCGTCCGTAAAGTCGTAGATCCCGTAGAACGGCACACACGCGCGGACACTGGTGTCCACCGATTCGAATCCCGGCTGGTACTCCGGATCACCGGCCGTGAGTGCGAGCAGCGAAGACAGGTGGCCGCCCGCCGAACCTCCGGTGGCCGCGACGAAATCCGGGTCGCCGCCGAATTCCGCGATGTTCTCCCGAATCCAATGCATCGCGCTCTTCAGGTCGACGAGATGATCGGGGAAGGTCGCGCGCGGGCTCAGGCGATAATTCGTCGCGACACAGATCCAACCGCGCGACGCGAGGTGATACATCAGCGGAAGCGCCTGCTCGCGCTTGTTGCCGATCACCCAGCCGCCGCCGTGGATCTGGAGCAGCACCGGCGCATTCTGCACGCCTTCGCGCGGCGCGTAGACATCGAGCCGGTGCTTCGGATCGCCGTCGGGCAGATAGGCGATGTCGTGCTTCACCACGACATCGGGATGCTTGAAGCGAAAGGGATTCAAGCTGTGGGTTGCTGGGCCCGCCGCCTCCATCCGGGCCGCTACTTCGGGGAGGATCGCCGCGCGGTAATCAGCGCCGAGCCCGGCCGCGAGCGATGCTTCGACGACCGGTTCGGATCGCCGCGAGATCGGCACGAGCGCCGCGAGTCCGGCCCAGGACAAGACCGTGATTGCGAGTCCGACCTGGCCGGGCCATGCATCGAGCGCTCCCATCCAGACGAAGAAGATCGTCGCCGCCAGCTGCCACGCAAAGTGGTGCGGGGAGAGTTCCGATGTGAGCCAACCAGCGAAGAAGCTCGGAACGATGAAAGGGCCTGTGCTGCGGTGTGGAACGTATGCGTTGAAGGTGAACCAAGCACCCGTCAGGGTGACGACGAGAAATGCCCAAGACCAGAACATGGAACTAGTTTGCGGCAGTGAGGCGGAATTAGCAGCACCCAATTCACTCCCAAGTCGCTCCCATCCGCTCTCATCGGCTCCCGTCGGAAACCGAGCTGCTTCCGCGTTAGCATGAAGGCTGGGGCTGATTGGGACACTGGCGCGTGCACGAATCGCCGAGAATCGAAGCCGACGACATCAAATCGAAGGACCTGGACCGAGCGGCCCGGCGCCTCGCGGTGCGCAGCCGTCGCGAGGCCACCGGCCTGTTCGCAGGCAACTACGCCAGCGCGTTTCGCGGCGGCGGGCTCGAATTCGAGGAATCGCGCCCCTATGTGCCCGGGGACGACGTGCGCAGCATCGACCAGGTCGCGACCGCGCGGACCGGCGAGCCCTTCATCAAGCGTTTCCGCGAGGAACGCAACCATACTCTGATTTTCGCGCTCGACACCTCTGCCTCGATGCGCTTCGGCAGGCACGGTCACTCGAAGGCCACCGCCGCGGCACACGCGCTCGCGTTGATCGCCACCGCCGCGGGCAGGGCGGGCGACCGCACCGCACTTGCGACCTTCGACCGCAGCGTCCGGACGCGGGTTCCGGTCGGACGCGGCCTGGCCCACACCTGGTCACTGATTCGCGCGACCGCAGCCGCGGCCGCCACCCCCGAGGGCGACACTTGGATCGCGGCGGGCGTGCGCGATCTGCTCGTACGCACCCGCCATCCCGCGACGGTCGTGCTCTTCTCCGACTTCCGCGACCGGAGCCTGTTCGCGACGAGCGGGGAGGCCGGCGATCTACGCAAGGCCCTCGCGCCGTTGATGCAGCGTTGCGACGTGATTGCGGGGGTCGTCGTCGACCCACGCGAAGAGAAGCTTCCCAACGTCGGTCCGCTGCGACTCGCCGACGCCGAACTGCCGGGCCAGACCGTCGTACTCGACACTGGATCGCGACGCGTACGCGCACGCTACCACGCGGCGGCGCTGGCCCGACGCCGGCGGATCTCGATCGAATTGCGGCGAAGCGGCGCCGAAGCCCTGTGGCTGCGAAGCGATTGCAATCCATTGCACGCATTGGGACGCTTCTTCGAAGAGCGCGCAGGCAGACGCGGCCGGATCCTGGCTTGAAGTCCTCGCGCCGACTCCTCGGACTCGCGCTGATCACACTGCTTGCGAGCTGCAGCGATCGCGGCACGACGCCCCCCGTCGGGCCGCGCGCAACCGCCGTGCTGCGCGCCGCGGAAATCCGGATCGCCGACCGTCCCGAGATCGACATCACAGTCACGACCGCTCCCGGCCAGCGCGTGCTTCGCTTCGATCCGCCGGAATCGCTTGCGGGCTTCGAGATCCTCGATTGGCGGAGGCTGCCGGTCGTTCGCGAGCCCCGGCGCTGGCTCCACCAACACCGCGTGCAGCTGCGCGCGCTCGAAATCGGTCGCTTCGAATGGCCGGCGCTGCAGCTCACCGTCGTCACAACCGATGCCGTGCGGACCGCGCTCGAGCTGCCCCCGATTGCACTCGAGGTCGGCTCGATCATGGGCGAGCATCCGAATCGGACCGCTCCCTTCGGCGCGCGTGCCGCACCGGATCTGCAGCGCTCCCAACGACCAGCGCTGCGCGCCCTCGCCGTGGCGGCCGCCTCGCTCGCGCTCGCCTCGGCCACGCTCCTCCTCTTCGCGCGACGGCGCGCCCGAAAGGCCCACACCCGCCGCGAAGCCCCGCCCGCCCCGTGGAACACAGCGCAGAGAGAGTTCGATCGCGCCGCCGAACTCGCCGGTAGCCCCACGGCGGCGAGCCACCGCGCGGCGGCCGCACTCCGTGAATACATGGGACGTCGTTTCGGCGCGCGCACGCGTATGCGCACCAGCGAAGAACTGGCCGCATTCGAGCCGCCGTACGGCGCGACTTCGAACTGGCCAACCTTCGTCGAGCTACTGCAAGACTTCGACGACTTGCGATTCCGGCCCGCCGACGACGAAGCCGGCGATCGCCGCAGCACAGCCTTCGCATCGACGCTCGCACGCGCCCGTGCCTTCGTCGAGGCAACGACTCCCCCGGAGGGGCTGCGATGAGCGCGGCCGAGCTGTTCAGCCTCGCCGCAGGTGAAGCCACGCTCGCGAACCCGGAATGGCTGTGGGCACTGCTCCCGCTCGTCGCTGTCGCGACCTTCATCATGGCGCGATGGCGTGCGGATTCGATCGAATGGCCGGGCCTCGCCGAAGCGAAGGTCGCCGGCGCGACGCACCGCGACCGGGTGCGATTCGGCTCGTTGGTGTTACGCACGGGCGCGCTGGTCGCACTGTCCATCGCGATTGCGAAACCGGTCGTCATCCACCGCGCACCGCCCGAGCCGGGTCACGGCCTCGATCTCGTGCTCGTCGTGGATGCATCGGGCAGCATGCGCGCGATCGACACGCAGATCGGTGCTGAGCGGAGCAGCCGAATCGAACTCGCGCGACGCGTCGTTGCGCGCTTCGCGGAGACGCGTGCGGCTGCTGGCGATCGCATCGCACTCGTGGTCTTCGGCGAATCCGCCTTCACCCCGTGCCCGCTCACGAGCGACGCTCGACTGCTACGTGCGTCGCTCGATCGCATCGAAGCCGACATCGCGGGCGAAGCAACCGCACTCGGAGATGCGCTCGGGCTGGCGGTCAAACGCGCGGTCGCCGGGCGCGCGAGCGCCACCGACGACGGACCGGTCGCCGGGCGCGCGATCGTGTTGCTCACCGACGGCCGCAACAATGCCGGCACGCTCTCGCTCGAAGTGGCGGCCGCGGTGGCGCGCGCCGAGGGCGTGCGCGTGCACACCGTCGCAATCGGAACCGCGGGCGCCGAGATCCCGGTGTTCGCGAAGGAGTCCGGGTCGGCGACCGACCTGAGCTTCGAACGCCACGACGTCGACAGCGAGTCCCTCGAGGAAATTGCGGCGACCACCGGTGGACGATTCTTTCCCGCGCGACGCGCCGGCCAACTCGAAGCCGTCTATCACGAGATCGATGCGCTCGAACGCGTGACGCGGCGCCTGCCGCCGCGCTTCCGATCGAGCGAGCATCCGGAGCCATTGCTCGCCCTGGCAGGCGTCTGCCTGTTCACGGAAATTGCGATCGCACGAGTTCTTCGGAGGCGCATCCCGTGACCCCTGCCGCCCTCGTCCATCCCGAATGGCTGAACGCGGTAGCGATCGCGACCCTTGCGTGTGCGATCGCGCTGGTCGTAGCCGGCAGACTTGCGCGCCGCCGCTGCCGCCGACTGCTCGGCGGAAAGTCGCCGCCGCGACCGCGCGCACTGTCCAGCGACTCTGCGCTCTTCATTGCAGGCGTCGCGATCGCGGTCGCATTGCTCGGGCCACGATTCGGGGAGCAGGTGATCCGCGTTCCCTTTACCGGAGTCGACGTGGTGTTCCTCGTCGATGTCTCGCGCAGCATGGACGCACGCGACATTCCGCCGAGCCGACTCGACCGCGCGCGCCGAGCCGTCGAAGAGATCCTGGTCCGTCTCGCGCCTGGCGACCGCGCGAGCCTCGCGGCCTTCGCGGGGCGCGGCCTGCTGCTAGCTCCCCTCACTCCGGACCACGACGCCCTCGTCGACCTGCTCGCAGCACTCGACACCGACTTGATCGAACCCGCGAGCTCGAAGCTCAACGCGGGTGTCGACGCGGCCCTGACTGCGTTCGAAGCGGGCAGCGACCGGCCGCGGGTCCTGGTCGTCGCGAGCGACGGTGAAGACTCGAACCGGAGTCGCGAACTCGGCGCCGAAGCGGCGCTCGCGTTCGGTGCGCGCGTGGTGACGATCGCGCTCGGCAGCGAGGTCGGCGGAGTCGTGCCCGACGGCGAACGACCGTTGCGCGACCGCGACGGCGAAATCGTGCGTTCACGGCGGCAGCGCGATCGCCTCGCACGGCTCGCGGATGCAACGAAGGGCGAAGCATTCCTCGGCGACGCTTGGGGGCGAATCGATTTTGCGCGCGCCGCCGCATCCGTGAGACGCGACGCAGGCGCAGCCTCGGCCGACGGCTGGGTCGAACAGCGAGTTGCAGCGGTCGCTTCCGCGCCCTTCGCCCTACTCGCCTTTGCGCTGCTGCTACTCGAGGGCCTGCCTCGCCCGCGGCGGGCGTGGCTGCGGCAGCGCACGGCGGCAGCGTGTGCCACTGCGCTGGCCGTCATGTTGGCCGCAGGTGCGCATGGCACCGAGATCCCGAAACGTACTGGCCGCGACCCTCGAGCGCCCGCAGGCCAGGCGGCGGATGCGGCGGCGACACGAGCCCGCGCGCGCCTCGGCGACTCGCGCGCGCAGCTCGAAATCGGCCTCGCGCACCTCGACGCCGGGCGGAACGAAGCCGCGATGCGAGCCTTCCAAGCTTCCACGGTGTACGCGCGCAGTGACGTTGTCGCTGCAGTGGCGTACTACGACCTCGGTGTCGCTGCCCTTGCCAACGGCGACCTCGGCGCCGCGCGCGACGCCTTCTTCTCGGCACTCGACATCGACCCGTCGGACGACCAGGCTCGCTTCAACCTCGAATGGACGCTTCGAAACGCGGACGCGCAGAAGCTGGAGCCCGGCCCTGAAAGCGTGTCGCAGCCCGGGGCTGCGGACGCGGAATCCGATTCGGGGGAGAGCGCCGAAGAAGCGGGCGATCGCGTCCCTGAAATCCCCAGCATGAGCGATGCCCAGCGTCGTCGCTGGCTCGAGCGCGCTGAAGACGACGCACGCCCCTGGCTCCGCGCTGCAGCAGCAACGCCCGATGAATCCGGCCAGCGTTCAACGAGACCCGCATGGTGAAGCAGCGAATCGGCATCCCCAAACGGAAGCGGTCCGGATTTCGCATGGCGCTGGCCGCAGCGGCTCTCGCCTGCGGCGTTGCAGGCGCGGGCGAACCGGCGCCTTGCACTGCGACGGCCGGCTTCGACGTCGAGCACGCGGTCGTAGGACAGCAGGTTGGCTACCACGTCCGCATCGCGCGCCGCCACGACGTGGTCTCGGTCGACTGGGTCGAGCCGCCGACCTTCCCGGGCTTCCACGCGGAGTGGTTGCCCGACATCGCCGAGCCGGCCGACCCGAGCGCTCCGATTCGCCGTTACGAGGAGCGCCGGGCGTTGTTCCCTGAACGTGCAGGAACGCTCAGCCCGACGCGAGCGCAATTGCGCTGCCAAACCGGCGAAGAGGTCAGCGTCATCGTCGTACCGCACGTCACGCTGCGGGTCGAGCCGCCGCCGACCCGCGACCGACCGAGCAATTTTGCAGGACTCGTCGGACCGTTAGCAGTCGAGCGCGTCATCACGCCGCAGCCCGCCAGCCTCGGTGAAAGCATCCGTGTCGCCGTGATGTTGCGCGGCGAGGGGAAGCTCTGGATCGTCGAGGATCCGCTGGCGCCGGTCGCTGCGGCCGACGTCTTCAGACGGCGCCCGCGCACCAGCCTCGACGCGGGAGCGCGCCTGACGGTCAAGCGCCACTTCGTGTACGACATCGTTCCACTTCGCGCCGGAGAACTCGAGATTCCTGCAATTCACGTCGCGTACTTCGACACAGCACGAGGGCGATTCGGCGCGGTTCGCGCGGAGTCGGTGGCAGTCACGGTGGAAGCCACCGCAAGTGCAAGCGCTTCCGACGCGACGTCGCGCGCAGCCGACGCCATGATCGAAGGCGAGACCATTGCTACGCAGAACGCCGCCACGAATGCCCCCGTTCGATCTCGGCTGAATCTACCCGGGGTCGCCGTCGCGGTGATCGCCGCGGTCGCGACCGCCTTCGTGCTGCGTCGACGTCTTGCTGGGCGCCGCCGAATCGCCGCGGCTGCGACGTCCGTCGCCGCAAGCTCGGAGGGAAGCAGTGAGGCCGAGGCGATCGCGCGGGCGTTGAGGCTCGCGATCGCGCCGCACGTCGAAGGAGTTTCCGCGCAGACTGCGGAGGAACTCGGGGCGAAGCCCGGCCTGCCCGAAGGCGTCAGCGCAGCGGTGCGACTCCTCGCCGAAGCCGAACGCGCGCGATTCGATCCCACGGCGGAAGTTCCAGACCGGGATACGGTTCGCTACGCGATCGAGCGTCTCAGTCGTGGCTCGAAGCATGGGTCCGGCACGCCCCATGCGCTGTAAGTGCGCATGGGGCGACATTCGTGGAAGCTCACGCCCCCGCACCTCCTGACGACTGCCTTCGTTCGCATGCGGCCGCGTGCTCGTCGGGCGTGTTCACGTTCGTCAATGCAACGCTTTCCGGGTCGATGCGCTCGAGCGCTTCGCCCTCCACGTACGCGGTGTCGATCGCATCGAGCAGACCGCCCAAGGCGAGTTGGTCGCGCTCGAGCCGCTCACGCGCCGCCACCAGTACGGGTTCTCGGCGGTACAACGCGCAGAGCGCGTGGCGGCCGTTCGCATCTCGCGGCACCACTGCGTCGGCCTCGGGCCACGCGACGAGCGCGAGCAAGAGGTCGGGCGTTACGAAAGGCAGATCCGTCGCGACGACGAGCACGCAGTCCGTACGCGCGGCAACCAACGCGGAAACCAACCCACGAAGCGAACACTGCGGCCCCTCCACATCGGCAACGAATCGCGCTCCCGCGGCTAGAGCGGCGTCCGGGGGCGAGCCGCCGACGATCAATACGTCGTTCACGAGCCCCGCGAGCAATCGCGCAATGCGCTCGGCAGCGGGTTTGCCGTCGAATTCGAGGTGGGCCTTGTCGCTCCCCATCCGCTGCGACGCGCCGCCTGTCAGCACGACGGCGGAGACCGTCGCCAGAGTTCCACGGCTTGCCGATTGCGGGTCAGTCATCGGCGTTCAGAAACCGGGCTCTTCCGAGGCGAAGAATTCATCGTCGAGCACCTGCACCGTCGCGTAGGCGCCTTCGGCGAGTTCGGTGTCCTCCGACGGAAACACCAGCAGCCCCTGTGCGCGAGTCATCGAGCGCAGCGCTCCCGAGCTCTGGTTGCCGGCGCCGCGGGCAATGATGTCGCAGTCGCTGCGCTCGAGCTCGACGCGAACGAAATGCAGGCGTCCCGGCTTCTTCGTGAGGGTCTCGGCAAGCCGCGCCCGCACGGTCGGCCGGAAGAGCTTGTGGTGCCCCGCCAACCGGCGCAGTGCAGGGCGCACGAATTGCTCGAATGTCATCATCGCCGACACCGGATTACCGGGCAGCCCGAACACCAACGGCCCGCCTTCGATGCGACCGAACGCCAGCGGGTACCCGGGCTTGATCTGCACCCCCCAGAAGATCATCGAGCATCCGATCTTCTCGAGCACATCTCGAACGAAGTCGTAATCCCCGACCGACACGCCCGCGGAGCTCACGAGCACGTCCGCGCCGAGACCCGCGCGAAAACGTTGCTCCACGTCTTCCGGCGTATCGCGCGCGATGCCGAGATAGACCGGATCCGCCCCGACGGCGTGACACTGCGCCGCGAGCGAGTACGAGTTCGACGACACGATCCGGCCACCGTCGACCGATCGGTCGGGCTCGACGAGCTCGTCCCCGGTGGACAGCAGCGCGACTCGCGGACGCTGGTGCACCGCGACGACCGAGCGCCCGAGTGATGCAAGCATGCCGACGTGGCCGGGCCCGATCACCGCGCCCACTTCGATTACTCGGTCGCCCCGCTGGACGTCCTCCCCCGCGTCGCGAATGTGTTCGCGCGGCGACGGCGAGACGAGCACGCGCACGCGCTCGCCGTCCGATTCGGTGTCCTCCTGGCGCACGACTGCGTCGGCGCCGGGCGGGACGGGCGCACCGGTCAGGATCCGGACCGCTTCGCCGGGCTCGAGGGGCCGACTCGCGTCACCGCCCGCAGGAATCGTGTACGCGATCGGAAGCTCGACCGGACCTTCCGCCGAAGCTCCCGCGACATCGGCACGACGCAGCGCGTAGCCGTCCATGGCCGAGTTGTCGGCGGGCGGCAGTCGGCGATCCGATTCCACCCCCTCCGCGAGAACTCGCCCGAGCGCGCTCGCAACGGCGACGGTCTCGGGCGGCAACACGGGCGTCGCATCCAGGATGGCCTCGAGGGCGGCGGCGGCGCTGAGTCCGGTCTTCACGGCCAGACAGTACCGTAACCTCGCGGTTCAGCGGATATTTTGCCGCTCGACCGGACGACCAGAGCCCGCTAACCTGCTCAATAATTAGGCAACTCCCGATGTTCCGGCTCCTCCACCTCGGCACCGAGAGGGCACCCGTTTGACTGCGCCCGTCATCGACGCTGCCGCGATCCATCCGATCTCGCTGCGTCTCCACACTCTCGAGAACAACCTCGTGCTGGCCCCTATGGCCGGGGTGTCGAACCTCCCATTCCGCTTGATCGCGCGCGAAGCCGGCGCCGCAATGGGGGTCAGCGAAACCATCAGCGCCAAGGGGCTCGTGATGGGTGGGCACAAGACACGGCGTCTGCTCGACACATCGCCGCGCGAGAAACCGGTCGCCTTCCAGCTCTTCGGCTCGGAGCCCGAAACGCTCGCGGAGGCGTGCCGAAGGCTTTCGGACGACGGCGTCGAATGGATCGACCTGAACGTCGGCTGCCCGGTGAAGAAATTCATCCGAAACTGCGCGGGCTCGTCGTTGCTGCGCGACCTGCCGCGCGCAGTCCGGATCGTGCGCGCGATGCGGCAGAGCTTCCCGGGAACCTTCTCGGTGAAGATGCGTACCGGCTGGGACGACGCGTCGATCGTCGCGCCCGAGTTCGCGCGCATGTGCGCCGACGAGGGCGTGGAACTACTCAGCGTTCACGGGCGAACGCGCGCGCAGCAATACACCGGCCGCGCGAACCGCGACATCATCCGAGAAGTCGTCGAGGCGGTCCCCGGAACGCCGGTGCTTGCGAATGGCGACATCACCCGAGCAGCGGACGTCTTCGAGATGCTGCGAGCTACCGGAGCCGCGGGGGTGATGATCGGTCGCGGCTCAGTCGGAAATCCGTGGATCTTCGAGCAGACGCTCGCTCTCGCACAGCACGGCACGCTTCGAAAGCCGACTCCGAGCGAACGCTACACCACGATCGAGCAACACATCGACCTGATGAGACACGCCTTCTCGGACCCGACCGCCTTTGCGTCGAATCTGAAGAAGTACGTCGCTGCATATTCGAAAGGCATGCACGGTGGCAACCGTTTCCGGCAGGCGGCGCTTCAGTCCTCGGACCTCGACGAGATCCTCGGGCTCACCCGCGATTTCTTCACCGACACCAATCGGGCCGCATAGCAGTGTCACGCGACCTGACAGGTGTTCTCGATGCGGTCATCGCAGGAATCGTCGTCGTCGACGGCGACGGCTGCGTCGAAATCGTGAACTCCGCTGCCAGCCGGATCCTCGAAACATCGGCCGAAACAGCGATCGGACGCCAGGTCGAAGAGCTCTTCCCGTTCGCACACTCCATCCCCAAGCTGGTACGAACCGTGGTCGCCGCGGGAGGATCGGCGAGCGAGAACGAGTTGCGCGTCGAACGGCGCCTCGACCACGATCTCGTAATCGACGTCGCGGCGTCGCCGCTGTTCGACGAGGCGGGCCCGCCGAACGGTGCGGTGATCGTGTTGCGCGACCGCACCATCCAGAAGTCGCTCGAAGAGATGGTCGAGGACCGCGAGACCATCTCCGCCTTCGGCGACATCGCGGCCGGAATCGCGCACGAGGTCAAGAACCCGCTCGGTGGCATCCGCGGCGCCGCCGAGTTGCTCGCGTCACGCAGCGAGGACGGTCAGACACGAGAGATCGCCGAGATGATCGTACGCGAGGTCGGACGCATCGCAGCGCTCGTCGACGACCTGATGGTCTTCACGCCGGGCGACGCGGTCCGCTTCGATCAGGTCAACATCCACCGCATCATCGATGAGGTGCTCGAACTCGTGGCGCTCGACCCGATCAGTGAGGCGATCGAAATCCAGCGCTGGTACGACCCCTCGATTCCGGATTTGCTCGCGGATGGCGACCGGCTCGCACAGGTCTTCCTGAACCTGTGCCGTAATGCCGTCCAGGCGATGGCGCCCGATCCCGGCACGCTCATCGTGCGGACCCGCATGCCGCTCGATCACCGCCTATCCGGCGCCCACGGCAACGCAACGCCGACCCTGGTGGTCGAAATCTCGGACACGGGAGCGGGCATTCCGACCGACGTCCTCAACAAGCTGGCTACACCCTTCTTTACGACTCGCAGCGACGGAACCGGCCTCGGGCTCGCGGTATCGCGCAACTGGGTATCGCGCCACGGCGGCGCCCTGCGGATCGAGAGCACGGTGGGCAAGGGCACGACCGTGAAGGTTTCGCTGCCCCTTCGGAGACCCGAATGAACGCAGCCCATGTCGCACGCGTGCTCGTCGCCGACGACGAGCCCTCGATCCGATTCGTCTTGCGCGAAACCCTCGAAGAAGAGGGCTTCGACGTCGTCGAAGTCGCTGACGGCGAAGCCGCCCTCGAACAGCTGTCGACCGGCGATTTCCAGCTCGGCTTCGTCGACATCCGCATGCCCGGCCTGACCGGCCTCGAGGTCCTCGAACGTCTGTCGGCCGGTCCGAGCGAACCCTCGATCGTGATCATCACGGCTCAGAATACCTTCGAAAACGCAGTCGAAGCGATGAAACGCGGGGCTCTCGACTACCTCGTCAAGCCCTTCGGAATCGCCGAGGTGAAGGCGCTCGCCGAAAAGGCCCTTCGTACGCGTGCGCTCGAGCGCGAGGTCCACGAGCTGCGCAGGGCGGTCGACCAACACGCCGCCCACGGCGAACAGCTTGTCGGAAAGAGTCCGGCAATCCTCGAAATATTCAAGACCATCGGGCGCGTAGCCGCTCGCGACATCTCGGTGCTGATCACCGGCGACAGCGGAACCGGCAAGGAACTCGTCGCCCGCGCGATCCACAACGCCAGTGGGCGAGCCGAGCACCCCTTCGTCGCGGTCAACACCGCCGCGATCCCACGCGAGCTGCTCGAAAGCGAACTCTTCGGCCACGAACGCGGGGCCTTCACGGGCGCAGTCGCCGCACGCAAGGGCCGATTCCGCGAGGCCACGGGCGGTACCCTGTTCCTCGATGAAATTGGCGACATGCCGGTCGACCTCCAGGCCAAGCTGCTGCGCGTACTCCAGAGCGCTGAAGTCACACCCGTCGGTGGCCATCAAGCCGTGTCGATCGATGTCCGGATCGTGGCCGCAACCCATCGCGACCTCGACGTCGCGGTCGCGGGGGGCGCCTTCCGCGAGGATCTGCTCTATCGCCTGCGCGTGGTACCGATTCAGATCCCCAAGCTCATCGACCGCGGCGAGGACGTCCGGATCCTGGCCGAGCACTTCGTATCCCGCTACGCGGAAGAGCTCAGCGATGGCAATCCCTTCTTGACCGAGGAGACGATCGAATTCCTGGCCGAATACCAATGGCCCGGCAATGTCCGCGAGCTCGAGAACGCGATCAAGCGCGCGCTGGTGCTGTCGAGCAGCGACGTGCTGCAGAAGGAAGACTTCGCGTTCCTGCTCGGCGGGGCTCGTCCGGACGAGCCCGGCAGCGACCTCACGAAGCTGGTCGAAGCCGACGTCCGCGAAGCGCTCGACCAAGGCGAGTCCGGCGACATCTACCGCAGCGTGCTCGAACGAGTCGAACGCCCGCTCCTCGCCGGCGTGCTCGGCCACACCGACGGCAACCAGATTCGCGCCGCGGCACTACTCGGAATCAATCGCAATACACTGCGCAAGAAGATCGTCGACTTGGGCATCGAAGTTCC
>CAXMSF010000100.1:0-6919 GCA_964196055.1 uncultured Gammaproteobacteria bacterium
CACCACGCGTCCGCCCACCACGGCGCAGTCGATCGCCTGGACGACCGGCTCGGTCGAGTAGGACGAGACGTCCACCACGACGTCGGCACCGCGACCATCGGTGAGTTCGCGCACGCGTTCGACCACGTTCTCGTTTTCGACATCGATGCAGTGGTCGGCACCGAACTCGCTTGCGAGCGTGAGCTTGGGCGCGTCGGCGGCCAGCCCGGTCACGAGGATCTTGGCCGCACCTGCGGCTCGGCACGCCAGCACGCATGCCAAACCGCGCTGACCGGGGCCGAGGATCAAGACGGTATCGCCGGGCCCCGTGCGCGGCATTTCCACGCCCCAACGAAAGCCCGCGCCGAGCGGATTGAACATTACTGCGGTCGCGGCCGGGATCGCGGGATCCATTTTGTGAACGACGGCATTGGGGTCGAGGTACATGTACTCCGCGTAGGCGCCCCACAGGCCCGGTTCGTCGCTGAGTGGGATGTAGGAGTAGATCCGACGCGAATCACACAGGTGATAACGCCCACCGAGGCACGGCGAACAGAAGCGGCACGAGAGCATCGTCTCCACTGCGATGCGATCGCCGACGTCGATCCCCCACCGACGCGCCGCGGCGTCACCGATCTTCGCGACGACTCCGAGCGGTTCATGGCCGGGAATCACCGGCATCGGCGTGCGCAAGGCTCCCTCGTACTGCTCGTAGTCGCTGCCGCAGATCCCGCAGGCCTCGATGCGAATCAGGCCGGCGTCGTCGCCGATGTCCGGGATCGGCAGGTCGCGCGCTTCGAGCTTCCGCGGTGCGGTCTGCACCATCGCGAGCGTCTTGCGGGGAACCGGCGGCATCGTCTGGCTTCTTCCCGCCCCGAGCTGGGGAATTCGGATAGCATATCCGGAGTACTCGAATTCGCGAATCGATCGCACACGACTCGATCACGGAGATCCCGATGTTTCTGATGCGCTTCGACATGCGCGCGCCCGCCTTCAGCTCCGCGCCTCCCGCGGAGCTGTACGCCGCCGCACTCGAAATGGCCGAATGGGGCGAGCAGAAGGGCTGCATGCAGATCGTGATCTCGGAGCATCACGGCTCGGAGGATGGTTACCTCTCGTCTCCCCTCGTGCTGGCGTCGGCGATCGCCGCACGCACGAAGAGCATCCCGATCCAGGTGGCGGCGCTCATCGTGCCGCTCCACGACCCGTTGCGCCTCGCCGAGGACATGGCGGTGCTCGACATCGTGAGCGGTGGCCGTGTCTCGTACGTAAGCGCTGTCGGCTACGTCGAAGCCGAGTTCGAGATGCTCGGCCGCTCCTTTCGGGGTCGAGGCAAGCGCATGGATGAGTGCCTCACGGCAATGCGCAGCGCCTGGACGGGCGAGCCGTTCGAGTTCGAAGGCCGCAGCGTTCGCATCGCGCCGAAGCCCCTCACACCGGGCGGCCCCGGGATGCTGATGGGCGGCAACAGCCTGCCGGCGGCGCGACGCGCGGCGCGCTTCGACATGGGACTGTTGGCGCAAGGTTTGAATCCGGAAATCGAGGCGATCTACCGCGACGAATGCGAGAAGCTCGGCAAGCCGCCCGGCCTGTGCATCAACCCGCCACCCCAGACGGTGACCTCTGCGTTCGTCGCGGAAGACGTCGACCGCGCCTGGTCGGAATTCGGCCCGCACTTGTTGCACGACGCCCAGGCCTACGCGCGCTGGATGACGCACGGAACCGCGGTGACGACGACGGTCGCCGCGACCGTCGAGGAGCTGCGCGCGCAGCAGAGCGTGTACCGGATCTTCAGCGTCGACGAAGCCGTCGATTATTTGAAGCAGAACGGTCTCTTTCTCACGCATCCGCTCTGTGGCGGCCTGCCGCCGAAGCTCGCCTGGTCGAGCCTCGAGCTGCTCGCAAGCGAGGTACTGCCGCGCACCCGCGGTTGAAGCCAGGCCGCTCGTTCAACCGGTGAGCTGGCGCAGGATCGTCGCCGAATCGAAGTAGACACGTTCGCAGACGAGTTCTTCGCCTTCGAAGATGAAGAAGGCCGTCATGCGACACTTGAAGCTTCGCCCCGTGGGCTCGATGCCGAGCAGGGGACCCTCGTGGGTGCCGAGCAACCAGAATTCGACGATCACCGCATCGTCGGCGTGGCGCAGCGAGATCAATTCGTTGCGCTGATCGGGGAAGGCGGTGCGCGTCTCGCGGAAATACTCACGCACCGCTTCCTCGCCGTCGTGGAGGCGATCGGTGGCGATCAGCTCGTAACGCGGGTGCCCGAAGGTCGCGATCACGTCATCGAAATCGTGGACGTTTTCCGCCTGCATGTGACGGCGCACGAGCGCTTCGCGGTGTTCTCGCGGCGCATCCATCCCGGTCGCACCTCCGGATTCAGCTTATCACGCCTGCAGGATCACCCGCAGGAGCCGAGTGGTAGACTGTGGCGGGGCCGGGTCGGGAGATGCGCGTGGGCGATATCGACAGCGCCGGAGTCTACTTCCTCTCCGTCGAAGATTTCGAATCGCGCTCACCTGCGCGCCGCCGCGACGACGACACCGGCGACGCGGAAGGTCAGGCCGAAGTCGACTCGACGAAAGCCGCGATCACGCGCCCCAATTCCTCACCGCAATCTTCCTGAAGGAAGTGCCCGCCGCCGCGAAGGGTCAAGTGCGGCTGGCCGGCCGCACCGGGAATGCGCTCTTGGAAGACGCGATCCCAACCCGCCGTGGTCGGATCGGAGTCGCTGAAGGTCGTGAGAATCGGACACTCGAACTGCTCGAGCACGCGCCATGTTTCGCGGTTGATCTTCGCGCCCGGATCACTGCGCGTGATCGGAATCAAGATCGGGAACTGCCGCACGGCGGCCAGATAGCTCTTGTCCGGAAAGGGCGCGTCGTAGGCGGCGGCCACTTCGGGCGGTACGTCGCGCACCGTCGAACTGTTGACGAAGAGGCTCGGCCGTAACTCGGGCATGCGCTGCGACAGCGTGACCCAGTTGAGCAGGCCCTCCGCGACCGTACTCGTGGTCTCATCGGAGTACGCCGCCCAGGCGAGTTTACCCGCGAGCTCGGGCTCGAGTGTATGCAGCATGGTGTTTCCGAGGATCAGTCGCGCGAACCTCTCGGGCGCGCGCGCCACCGCGGACAGACCGATCGCCCCGCCCCAGTCCTGACCGAATAGCGTCACATCGCGCAGATCGAGAGCGGAGATGAACGCATCGATCCAGCCGATGTGGCGCGCGTAGCTGTAATCGGTCGGCTCGCTCAGCTTGTCGGAGCGCCCGAAGCCGATGTGGTCGGGCGCGATCGCGCGCAGGCCGGCGGCGACCAGCACGGGAATCACCTTGCGGTAGAGATACGACCAGGTCGGCTCGCCGTGCAACAGCAGCACGATGGGACCGTCTTCAGGCCCCGCATCGACGTAGTGCATCCGCAGCGGGCCGCCGTCGAGATTCGGCACCTCGACGTAGTGCGGCTCGAACGGGTAGTCCGGGAGATCGTCGAAGCAGGCGTCCGGGGTGCGGAGAACGGTCACGGAGCTCCTTTCGAATCGCCGGAGCATCGCCGACCGCAGCACTGCGCCGCAAGCGGTCGCCGACCCGGGGAATGCGGAAGCCCCCGGATCGGCGCCGTGGAGGAAGCCACCGAGTGTTCGAGTCGAAACGCGGCCGCTCGGAGCCGTACTGCGGCCAAAGCTCATGCGTCGTTTCGTGCCCCGATTCTCGGGTGGTACCCCTCGCTGCGCGGTTCTAGTTCAGGTCCTTGCGGGTGTAGCCACAGAGAGAGCGCGCGATGATCATGCGCTGGATCTCGCCCGTGCCCTCGTAGATGTCCGTGATCCGGACGTCGCGGAACCACTTCTCGAGCAGGTGCTCACGCGAGATCCCCATCGGCCCGAGGATCTCGATGCAACCCTGGGTGATCTGCCGCACCGCTTCACCGGTCTTCGCCTTGCAGACCGACGCTTCGGTGTTGTTGGTTTCGCCTTCGTCCGATAGCCAGGCCGCCCGCAGGATCGTGAGCATTGCCGCTTCGTACTTCGCCTCGAGGCGCTGGAACTTGTCCACCACCGCCGGCGCAGAGTGAAGCCCGCCGCCGTAGCTGATCTCGAAGCCCGCCTCGGCGAGGCAATCGCGCGTGAAGTCGAGTGCGGCCTCGGCCATGCCGATTCCGATCGCCGCCACGCCCGGCCGCGTCATGTTGAAGGTCTTCATCACGCCCTTGAAGCCGCCGGAGCCCTTCTGCTGCACCTCCTCGTTACCGCCGAGCAGGTTGCCGCGCGGAATACGGCAATCGCTGAAGACGAAGGCCGCGGTATCGTCGGCGCGAATACCGAGCTTCTTCTCCTTCTGCGCGACCACGAAACCGGGCGTCTCCTTCTCGATCAGGAACGATTTGATCCCCGCCCGGCCCGCAGACTTGTCGACGGTGGCCCAGACGACCACGCCGTCGCAGCGGCAGCCGGTGGTCACGAAGATCTTCTCACCGTTGATCACCCACTCGTCTCCGTCGAGCACCGCCGTGGTCTGCACCATCGACGGGTCGGAGCCGCAACCTGGCTCGGTGATCGCCATCGCGAGCGTGGTTTCGCCCCACTTCTCGTTCTGCTCTGGCGTGCCCGCGGCGCGCAGCGCGGCATTGCCGAGCCCGCCCGTTCCGCGATGCATGCGCACCGAATAGTCACCCCAGGTCTGGCCCGCCGAAATCAGCATGCTCATGATGCCGATGCCGCTGTCGTCGTCGCTGCGGCCTGCGAACATCGTATAGACGTTCGGCTTGCCCTTGGCCTCCTCGAGCTCGTCCGGCGGGAATTCATGCTCACGCTCGTCGTAGTAACGCGCGTATTTTCGGCAGATCAGGGCCTCGGTCCTTACCTGATCGAGGATCTTCTGGTCGCCTTCAGTCGGTTCGAAATCGATCATCTGAGTCGTCTCCCTTAGATGCCCAGCGTGCCTTCGAGGACGCTGATGGTGCGTGCGCTGCGAAACCACAGCTCGATCAGGTGGTCACGGATGAAGCCGTGTCCGCCGAGGATCTGGACCCCTTGGTCGGCGATCCACATCGACTGTTCCGCTGCGTAATTTCGCGCAAAGTGCGCCGAGCGCGTGGCATCGAGGCCCTGCTCGAGCTGCGTCGCCGCCTTCCAGACCAGCCAGCGCGTCGACTCGGTTTCGATATGCATGTCGGCGAGCTTGAACGCGATGCCCTGCTTCTGCGCGATCGCCTGA
Source organism: uncultured Gammaproteobacteria bacterium (assembly GCA_964196055.1). Taxonomy (GTDB): domain Bacteria; phylum Myxococcota_A; class UBA9160; order UBA9160; family SMWR01; genus JAFDEI01. The sequence goes on from CAXMSF010000100.1 coordinate 5,195, forward strand.
TCGAAGGCCACGCGCTCCTTGGCGTACGGCACCGCGAACTCGAGCACGGCGCGCGACACGCCGACCATCGCGGCAGCCAACGCGGTTCTGGAATTATCGAGCAGCTGCTGGACGTCGCAGCCGGCCTCGCCACCGAGCCTCGCGCTTGCCGGCAGCTCCACGCGCTCGAGTTCGAGCGTCGCGGTCGGCAGGCCACGCAGGCCCAGATTCTCTTCATTCTTCGAGATCGCGAGCCCCTCGGCGTCGCGCCCCACGATGAACGCGTCGAGACTGCCGTTGTTGCGCGCCACCACGAGGAAGTGGCTGGCGCGATCGCCCATCGGCACGAAGGACTTCACTCCCGAGATCACGAAGCCGTCGCCCTTGGGCTCGGCGACGGTGCGCGGAATCGAGGGGTCGAAGGCCACCGTTGGCTCGTTCACCGCGATCGCGGCTGCGTGGTAGGCATCTCCGCAGAACAGCGGCAGATAGGTCTGCTTCTGTTCGTCGGTACCGTGATCGACGATTGCGTTTGCGAATACCGCGGGCGTGAGCGCCGCAATCGCGAGCGCGATGTCACCCCAGGCCAGCTCCTCGAGGATGATGGCGTTGGTGATCGGAGAACGCGCCTCCCCGCCCCCGCCGTAGGCCTCGGGGATCTGGGTCGATACCAGCCCGAGTTCCCACGATTGCGCGAGGAACTCTTCGGAGATCTTCTCCTCTTCGTCGCATTCACGCGCGATCGGGCGCATTACCTCGGCCGCGAATTCGTGCAGCGCATCGCGCGCGATTTGCTGTTCTTCTTCCAGCTTGAAGGAAATCACTTCGTGCTCCTTTGTGTGTTCGCTGTCGTCTTCGAGCCTTCTGCCTCAGCGTCGGTCGCGTGCTTCCCGGAGTCCGACTGGGAGACCTGGTGGAAATAGTGGTCCATCGCCTCGCGGCTGCCTTCCTTCGTGATCATGCCGCGCTGATAGAGATCGCTGGCGTCCGCGAGACCGAGAGCGAGGCTGCACCAGTCGCGCGCGTCGGCGGTGTAACGGACGTCGGCGCGGTCGGTGAAGCCGGCGTGCACGTTGCACTCACCATCTTTCAAGTGCACGGTCCAGACGCCGCCGCCGGTACCGGTCAAGCGGATCTCGAAGCGCAGATCGACCTCGCTCGCACGGTCTTCGCGCACCATGAACGGCAATGCGTCCATCACGCTCTGCGCCGAGGTCTCGTTGAAGCGCTCGGCGTCGACCTCGAGATCCTCGAGACCGTGCCGGATCCACCAGCGCGCGATCGAGGTCACGATCGGTCGCAGCGACCGCCCCTGCTCGGTCAGCGCATAGACGGAACGCGCGCCTTCGGAAACGGTTTCGACGAAGCCCGACGACACCAGCCCGCGCAGTCGGCTCGACAGCACGCGCGGCGCGATGCCGGTGCGTTTGCGCAGCTCCTGGAAACCGCGCGGCGCGTCGAGAAGGTGCCGGACGAGCACCAACGTCCAGCGGTCGCCGATGACATCGAGGCCGCGGGCAACGGGGTCGAAGATGCCGTCCGGGTGCGGAACCGCCGTCGATCGACTCGCTGATACCGGGGTCGAAGCGGTCTGCGTCATGATAACTAAGTATCTAACAAATACTGATTGAGAATTCAACTGATAGTGACCTGAGTCCCCTTGGGATAGTTATTTCTACCCTAGACGCACCACAGGGACTTTCAGGAGACGCTCGGGAAGTTGGCTCGGCGCCCACGAAGCGGGTA
>CAXMSF010000101.1:0-9258 GCA_964196055.1 uncultured Gammaproteobacteria bacterium
TGATCGGTGCACTCAATACCACCGTCACGAACTGGCTGATCCAGACCGACTATCCGTTGGACGTCCGCCTCGACCAGGCGGCGTCCCTTCTTGTCGAAGCCATCGAGCCACGCCCGGGGGATCCACCGGGCGGCTCATCACCGATCTCCGATTGACATCGGGAATCGTAGGAGGCCGAACATGCGAGCTGTCTACGCAAGATCCGAGCTGGAGTCCCTGCTCGACCCGGAATCAGCGCCGTGGCGCGCCCAAGCGGCTGAATCCGTCGCGTTGATCGGAACGCCGGCCGGCTTGCAGCCCACCGAGGCCCTTCGCGTGTCCTACACCGGCAAGGTTGTCGGTGCCACCAGTTCCGTCCGGGTCAGTGCGATCCACAACGGCGACCTGATCGCCTTCCGACTCGAATGGGAGGATCCGCACGAGGACAACGAGCTGCTCGACAACGACTCATTTCCCGACGCTGCCGCGATCGCGCTGCCCGCCGCCGAAGGCGCGCCGCTGGTGCTCATGGGTGCCGCGGGATTGCCCGTGAACGCCTGGTACTGGCGTGCAGATGAAGCTGACAGCGCGCGCCACGTCACTGCCGAGGGCCTGGGAACCAGCCGCACACTCGATGTCGAACTCGTCAAGGCACGCGGCATCTGGAAGGAAGGTCGCTGGCGGGTGGTGATCGCCCGCGCCATGAACGTCGCCGTACCCGGCGCCGCGCAGGTCACACCGGGAAGCGACACCGGCTTCGGCGTCGCAGTCTGGGAGGGCAGCCACAAGGAGCGCGCGGGGGTCAAGGCGTTCTCCGGTGATTGGAAACAGCTCACGATCGACCCGACGCCGGCTGGAGGAAAGGCCTGATGGAAGCCTCGAAACGACAACTCGCCATGGTCATGGACCTCAACAAATGCATCGGTTGTCAGACCTGCACGATCGCATGCAAGCGGCTCTGGACGCGCGACGAAGGCATGGAATACATGTGGTGGAACACGGTCAACACCCAGCCGGGTCGTGGAACACCGCGCGACTGGGAGAAGTCGGGTGGCGGCTTCGAGAACGGCGTCGCGAAGCCCGGCAAACTTCCTACGCGCGGAGAGTTCGGCGAGGCCTGGGAGTACAACCACAAGGAGGTCTTCTACGGCGGCAAGGGGAAGAAGGCGCACCTCGAGATCCAGGGTGAGAAGCCCGAATGGGGCCCGAACTGGGACGAGGACCAGGGCGGCGGCGAGTACCCGAATTCCTACTATTTCTACCTCCAGCGCATCTGCAACCACTGCACGCACCCTGCCTGCCTCGAGGCATGCCCCCGCAAGGCGATCGAGAAGAGCGCCGAGAACGGCATCGTCACGGTGAACGAAGACAGCTGCCGCGGCTACCGCTTCTGCATGGAGGCCTGCCCCTACAAGAAGATCTACTTCAACCGCGCGACCAACATCGCGCAGAAGTGCATTTTCTGCTTTCCGCGAATCGAACAGGGAGTCGCAAACGCATGCGCGCGGCAGTGCCCCGGACGCGTGCGCTTCTTGGGATACCGCGACGACGAAAACGCGCCGATCTACAAGCTCGTCGACAAGTGGAAGGTCGCGATTCCGCTGCACCCCGAATACGGCACCGAGCCAAACGTCTTCTACGTCCCGCCCCTAGCGCCGGCGGCATTCGACGAGAACGGCGAAATTGACGAGAGCCGGCCGCGGATTCCGATCGAGTACCTGGAGTCGCTCTTCGGCCCGGCAGTCAACGATGCGCTCGCGACCCTGAAGACCGAGATGGAGAAATCGCGAAATGGCGAGAAGTCCGAGTTGATCGACCTTCTGATCGCCTACAAGTGGAAGGAGATGTTCGGCGGCTTCGACAAGGATCCGGCGACGATCGAATGGGTCAAGAGCTGAACACGACCAGGCAGGTAACGCGCCGGACCGTCCTGGTCGCCGGCGCGGTGGGCGCCGCAGGAGTCGCGGGCGTTTCACTCGGGCTGCGCGTCTTGCGTCCGCAAGCGCCACCGAGTGCGCCCGCCACGGCGGCGCCCCACGCGCCCGCACCACCGGAATACAACGACTGGCGGGACGTCTACCGCGAGCGCTGGCGCTGGGACAAGGTCGTTCGCTCCAGCCATTTCGTGAACTGCTGGTACCAGGCCCACTGTGCCTGGAACGTCTACGTCAAGGACGGCCTGGTGTGGCGTGAAGAGCAGGTCGCCGAATACCCGCAGACCAACTCCGAAGTGCCGGACCCGAACCCCCGAGGCTGCCAGAAGGGCGCCTGTTTCAGCGAGCGCATGTACGACCCGGGTCGTGTCCGTTACCCGCTGAAGCGCGTCGGCGAACGCGGTTCCGGCAAGTGGAAGCGGATGAAGTGGGACGAGATCCTGCCCGAGATCGCGGACAAGATGCTCGACACGATCACGCAGGAAGGCTCGGACCGCGTCGTCTGGGACGTGGGCCCGCTCTACACCGAGGGCACCATGACGGCTGCCCACCAGCGCCATCTCACCCTGCTGGACTCGACCCATCTCGACCAGAACAGTGAAATCGGCGATTCACACCGTGGCGTCGCGGAGACCTTCGGCAAGATCTGCTTCGAGCGCTCGGCCGACGACTACATGTACTCGGACCTGATCGTCATCTGGGGCAGCAACCCCTTCTACACCCAGATACCGAATTCCCACTTCCTCACCGAGGCGAGGTACAAGGGTGCGCGCATCGTCACGATCGCGCCCGACTTCAACGCGTCATCGATCCATTCGGATCTCCACGTCCCGGTGAAGCCCGGTTGCGATGCCGCACTCGCGCTCGCTGTCGCTCACGAGCTCGTGAAGAACGATTGGATCGATCGCGACTTCATCGCAGAGCAGACCGACCTGCCGCTGCTGATCCGAGACGATACGCGCTTGTTCCTACGCGCCTCCGACCTGAAGAAGCGCGGCAACGACGAGCAACTCTACTTTCACGACGCGAGGAAGGGGATCGTTCCGGTTCCGCGCCGCTCGCTCGCATTGGGCAAGCTCGAACCGAGCCTCGAGGGGCGTTTCGAGGTCACGCTCGCTAGCGGCGAGACCGTCACGGTGCGCACGGTCTTCTCGCTGCTGAAGGAGCGTCTGGCGGACTACACGCCCGAGCAGGCCTCCGAGCGTTGCGGCGCGCCCGCCTCCGCGATCCGTGAATTCGCCCGACTGATCGGGAACGCCAAAGCCGCCGCGATGGTGACTTCCAGCAACATGGACAAGTACTACCACGGCAACCTGATGGAACGAAGCCAGGCGTTGGTTTTCGCACTCACCGGCCAGTTCGGCAAGAAGGGCAGCGGCTTCGTCGGTTTCCCGTGGCTGGACCACGACTCCATCGAACACTTCGTGCGCGGCATGTTCTCCGTCGGCGACATGATGAACCCGACCGCGATGAAGGTGATCGGGGGAATGTTGAAGGATCGCGTGCGAATGCAGCTCGACGGTTACACCGAAGAGATGATGTCGCACGAGATGGGACGCGGACTGATCAAGGATGGCCGTATGTCCTGCGGGTCGCTGTTCTGGTACATCCATGGCGGCCTGATTCACGCCAGCGACAAACTCGAAGAGTGGGATCCCTACCTGAAGCGGCCCGTCAAGGAGATCCTCCAGGAATCGCTCGACAAGGGCTGGCAGGACGTCTGGCCGAGGCCGGGCACCGACCCCAAGATCCTGTTCGTGCTCGGCAGCAATCCGCTGCGCCGGATCCGCGCCTACCCGCTGGTGCTCGAACACCTCTGGCCCAAACTCGACGCAGTCGTGACGCTCGACTGGCGCATGACATCGACCACCCAATTCTCCGACTACGTACTGCCTGCCGCGGGCTGGTACGAACACGACGAGATCAAGTGGGTCTCGACGCTCAACCCCTACATCCATTCGGGCGAGAAGGCGACGACCTACTACGAGGCGAAGTCCGACTGGGAGATCATCTCCCGCCTTACCGAGGCGATCGACATCCGCGCGAAGGAGCGCGGCATCGATAACTACACCGACCGGCGCGGCGACATCCGGCGACTCGACAACCTCTACGAGAAATTTTCGAGCGGCGGCGAATTCGGGCACACCGACGACGGCAAGGTCTGCGCGGCGCTGGTCGAGAACGCAAGCAACCTCGGCGGCCTGAAATGGGAGGACCTCAAGAAGAAGGGCTTCGCGCGCTTCGAGAAGATCGGCAAGGGCATCGTGACCGTCGGCAACGCGACCGAGATCGAGCCCGGCCAGACCATCACGCCGCTCACGTTCCACGTGTTCGACAAGCAGCCCTACCCGACCCTGTCGCGGCGAATCCAGTTCTACCTCGACCAGGAGCTCTACCTCGAGATGGGGGAAGAACTACCGACCCACAAGGACCCGCCGCTGGCCGGGGGCGACTACCCGCTGATGCTCACGGGCGGCCACACGCGCTGGAGCATTCACGCCAACTGGCGCGACGACAAGTTGATGCTGCAGCAGCAGCGCGGCGAGCCCGCGGCCTTCATCAGCGTGGGCGATGCGAAGCGTCGCGGAATCCGCGACGGCGGTGACGTGCGCGTCTACAACGACATCGACGAATTCGAAATCCAAGCCAAGGTCTCGAACGCCGTGCGCGACGGACAGATCATCATCTATCACGCCTGGGAGAACTTCCAGTTCCGGAAGGGCAAGGGCTTCCAGAACCTGATCCCGACGCCCCTCAATCCGGTGGAACTCGCAGGCGGCCAGTTCCACCTGCGCCCGATGGTGATCGCGATGCAACCCGGCTGCACCGACCGGGATACCCGAGTGGAGATCGAAGCACTATGACGAATGCGCCCCGGACCGGAATCTCACGCCGAACCTTCATTGCGGCTACCGGCGCCGCAGGCCTGTCGCTCACGATGTGCCGTCTCGACTCGAAGGACGACCGCAAGCCCGGTATGCGCGAGTTGCCGACCTTCGAACCGACCGAGCCCGTGGTCTACAGCGACTGGAGCGACGTCTACCGCCGACGCTGGGAGTGGGATCGCGTCGCCAAGGGCACCCACACCCGCACCAACTGCATCGCGGCCTGCTCGTGGGACGTCTTCGTCAAGGACGGGGTCGTCTGGCGCGAAGAGCAGGATACGTCCATGGTGCAGCCGCGCGACGACGTTCCGGACCCGAACCCCCGCGGCTGCCAGAAGGGAGCGTGTTACAGCGATCTCCAGGTCGCCTCGACGCGTATCACCCACCCGATGAAGCACGTGGGCGAGCGCGGCGCCGGCGAATGGAAGCGGATCTCGTGGGAACAAGCGCTCGAGGAGATCGCCGACAAGATCATCGATACCGCGATCGAGGAAGGTACGGAGTCGACGATCCACGACCACGGTACTACCAACGCGGGCTACGGCCCCGAAACCGGCGGCGAGATCCGCTTTGCGGAGTCGATCGGCGCGACGGTGATGGACTCGTGGTCGGGTGTCGGCGACATGCCGATGGGCGCCGTGCAGACCTGGGGCATGTACAACTGCGAGGGCACCGCGGCCGACTGGTTCCGCTCCGACTACATCGTGGTCTGGATCGGCAATCCCGCCTACACGCGCATCCCGGAAGTTCACTACATGCACGAGGCGCGCTACCGGGGCGCCAAGCTCGTGGTGATCGCACCGGACTACAACGCCACGAGCGTCCATGCAGACCTCTGGATCAACCCGAAACCCGAGAGCGACGCCGCACTCGGACTCGCGGCCGCGCAGGTGATCATCTCCGAGAATCTCTACGACGCGGAGTACGTGCGCGAGCAGACCGACCTGCCGTTTCTCGTGCGCGAAGACACCGGCATGTTCCTGCGCCAGAGCGACCTGAAGAAGAAGGGTCGCGAGAAGCAATTCTACTTCTGGGACGAGAACAAGCAGCGTATCGCCCAGGCGCCGGGCTGCGAAGGCGACGGCAAGGGCGGGCGATCGCTCGCACTGAAGAAGCTGCGGCCCGCACTCGAGGGGAGCTACAGCGTCGAACTGCACGACGGCACGAAGGTCGAGGTGCGGCCCGTGTTCGAACGCCTGCGCGACCAACTCGCCGAGAACACCCCCGAGAAGGCTGCGGAGCCGACCGGCCTCGCGCCTTCACTGATCCGGACCTTCGCGACACAGCTCGCAACCGCTCCGACCGCGATGATCTTCGCGTCGTGGGGCGCGTGCAAGCACTACCACAGCGACCTCTTCCAGCGCGCGATGATCCTGCTGATGGCACTCACCGGGAATCAGGGCAAGCCGGGCGGAGGCATGCGCATCGCCGCCTGGTGGGGCCTCGACGGCCTAGACCGCCTCGGCGGCACCGGGCTCAGCCTGGGCGAGATGATGCGCGCGATCCCGAAGGCGATCCGCGGACTCACCGCACGCGACTACGAGCAGTTCTTCGTCGAGCACAGCCAGAAGGGGCCGATCGTTCCGCTGATGCCCTTCCTCTACGTGCACGGCGGCTACAAGGAACTCTGGGATCGCAAGGACCTCGCGGACCCGGCGCTGCCGCGACCTCTCGCAGACTACATGCGCCACGCAATCGACAACAGCTGGACCGAGATGAGCCCGCGCGAAGACCGCGACCCGAAGGTCTACATCTTCACCGGCTGCAACCCGCTGCGCCGCTGGCCCGCGCCGCAGATCGCGCGCGAGCATCTGTGGCCCAAGCTCGACTGCATCGTCGCGGTGAACTTCCGCATGAGCACGTCTGCAAGACACGCCGACTACTTCCTGCCGGCTGCCGGCTACTACGAGAAACACGGCATCAAGTACGGCCAGAGCTACGCGCCGTACATCATCGTCTCGGACGAGGCCGTGAAACCCCTCGGCGAATCCAAGAGCGAGTGGGAGATCTTCGGGCTGCTCTCCGAGACGGTCGCGCGCCGCGCGACGGAGCGCGGCGTCGAGTCGGTGCGCGGCTTTCGCGACGCGCCCTTCGACCTCCGCAACGCCTACAAGCACTACACCTCCGACGGAAAATACGATCCGCACGACCCGAAGGACCCGATCAAGATGATGGACAACATCTTGCGCGCGAGCCCGAGCATAGGCGGCATCGGTGCCGAGGAGGCGCTCAAGCTCGGTGCGATTCCGATCATCGGTCCCGCGCGCGCGTCGCCGATCTATCAGACGAGCAGCGACTTCGATCCGGACGACACCCAGTGGCCGCATCGCTGGTTCGTCGAAGACAAGATGGCCTGGCCGACACTCACGGGCCGTCAGCAGTTCTACATCGACCACCCCTGGTACCTCGAGGCGGGTGAATCCCTGCCCGTCCACAAGGATGCGCCGGGGCAGTCGAGCGAGTTCCCGCTGCGCATCAACGGCGGGCACACGCGCTGGAGCATCCACGCCATCTGGCGCGACCACGAACTCATGCTGCGCCTCCAACGCGGCGAACCGGCCTGTTTCTTGAACCCCTCCGACTGCGAACCGCGCGGGATCAAGGATGCCGACATGGTCCGGGTGTTCAACCGAACGGGCTCGTTCGAGGCGATGGTGAAGGTCGCCGAAGGCGTCCAACCCGGCGAGGTCATCATCTACCACGCGTGGGAGCCCTACCAATTCAAGAACGAGCAGGGCCAGGACGAGCCCGTCGAGTCGCCCTGGAAAGCGATCCACCTCGCCGGCGATTACGGACATCTCCACTACCGGATGTTCTACGGCTCACCGAGCCACGTGCCGCGTGGTTCGGGAGTCCAGGTCGAGCGCGCCTAGCCGCGCGTGGGCGGCGATCCGCCGCGCGGTTGAAAGCCAGAGTTCCACTTCGTTGCGTGTGCGGATTGGTCCGTGCAACGGCGCCCGGAGAAACCGATGAGTGAGCGCCAACCACGCGTGAAGCGCCAGGGGGCCGTCAGTCGGCGGACCTTCCTGGCGGGATCCGGAGCGGTTCTTGCGCTCGGGCTCACTCGACTTCAGGGCTGCTCGCCCGCCGAAACTCCACCCACCCCCCTCCCCCGCATTCCCTCCGAGGTGCCCGACTACGCCGACTGGCGCGACATCTACACGCAGAGATGGACCTGGGACCGGATTTCGAAGGGCACCCACTATGTCAACTGCGCCTACCAGCGCGGCTGCGCCTGGAACGTCTACGTCAAGGACGGGATCGTCTGGCGCGAGGAGCAGGTCGCCGACTATCCGCAGACCAATTCGGAAGTTCCAGACTTCAATCCGCGCGGCTGCCAGAAAGGCGCCTGCTACAGCGACCGTATGCATGATGCCTCGCGCTTGCTCCACCCGATGAAGCGCGTTGGAGAACGTGGTGCGGGCGAGTGGAAGCGCATCAGCTGGGAAGAGGGATTGCGCGACATCGCCGATGCCGCGATCGACGCGCTGATCGAAGAAGGACCGGGATCGATCATCTGGGACATGGGCAGTGCGGTCACCAACGGTTGCCACGGCCTCGGACTCACGCGAACCGTCTCGGCGCTCGACACGCCGATGCTCGAGACCAATACCGAAATCGGCGACCACTACCCGGGCGCGACCGCCACCACGGGCAAGATCTGCTACACGGGCTCCTTCGACGACCTCCACTACTCCGATCTGATCCTGATCTGGGGCGGCAACCCGAACTACACCCACATCCCGAACGTCCACTTCGTGAACGAGGCGCGCTACAAGGGCGCGCGTGTCGTAACCATCACTCCGGACTACAACTCGTCGTGCGTGCACGCCGACGAGTGGGTGCCGGTAAACGTCGGCACCGACGCCGCGCTGGGACTGTCGCTCGCGCAAGTGATGATCGAGGAAGAGATCTTCGACCGCGACTTCGTGGTCGAGCAAAGCGACATGCCCTTCCTCGTTCGCAGCGACACGGGCCGCTTCCTGCGCGGAAACGACATCGAGAAGCGCGGGCACGAAGACCTCTTCTACATCTTCGACCGCGCGACACAGCAGGTCGTCGAAGCACCGCGTTCGAGCCTCAAGCTCGGCGGCATCGACCCCGCGCTCGAAGGCGAGTTCGAGGTCGAGACCCGCGCAGGCAAGGTCCGTGTAAGCCCGATGTTCGAGCTGTTGCGCAAGCGCGTCGAGGAATACCCGCCCGAGACCGCGTCGAAGATCACCGGCACGCCCGCAGCCCAGATCCGCGGCCTCGCACGCGCGCTCGCGAATGCTTCGGCCGCCAGCGCGATCACTCAGACCAACTTCTCGAAGTACTACCACGGCATGGAGATGGAGCGAGCGATGATCCTCGCCTTCACTCTCGCGGGGCAAGTCGGCAAGCGAGGCGCTGGAATCGCCGCGTTTCCCTACCTCTCGATTGCGGGGCCCGACGCGCTCGCGGTCGCCGACGGCAAGCTG
>CAXMSF010000102.1:0-6563 GCA_964196055.1 uncultured Gammaproteobacteria bacterium
TCGTCGCTGGAGTTTCCGCATCGGCCGACCACTTCGCCGTTCGCGCTGCAGCGCACGATCATCTCCGAGAGGCTGTAGACGGCGGTCTCGATCTGCGACACATCGAGGTACTGCCCCTCGCCGGTGCGATCGCGCCACAGCAGTGCCGCGGTGATGAGCAAGGCGACATATCGCGGCGAAAGCGAATCCGTAATCGTTCCGTAGGGCCCCACCGCATCGCGATCCGCCCAGCCGGTCAAGTGATTGAAGCCGGCGAGCGCGGCACCCTGCCCGCCGAAACCCGGATACATGCGCTGCGGGCCGGTCTGACCGAACAGGCAACTGCTCAGCATGATGAGACCGTCGTGATCGGCACGCAGGCTCTCGTAGTCGAGCCCCCACTTCGCCATTGCCTTCGGCGAGAAATTCTCCGAAACCACGTCCGCCCAGCCGACGAGACGCTTCACGAGGGCGACGCCCTCGGGTAACGACAAGTTGATCGCGATGCTCTGCTTGTTCGGGTTCATCAGCACGAACATCGGCGAGCCATCGAGCCCGTGCGGGTTGTCCTTCGTGAGGTGGACCATGCGCAAGAAATCGGGCCGCTTCGACGACTCTACGCGGATCACCTTGGCTCCCTGATCGGCGAAGTAGCGAGTCGCCACCGGTCCGGCCGCACCGGCACCGAGTTCGAGAATCTTGATTCCGGCGAAGATCCCATCGCCCGACGCCGCCACCTAGATCACTCCCTCGCCGGACAGCGCTGCGAGATCCGCCGCCGCCAGACCGATCTCGCCGAAGACTTCGGCGTTGTGTTCTCCGATGCGCGGAGCGCGGCTGCGGATGCCGATGCTGCATCGGTTCGACTTCGCGAAGAAGTCCGGGTGCTCGATCGCGGCACCGAACTCGGGATAGTCGATCGTGGTGAACAACGAGCGAGAGCGCAGCTGGGCCTGATCGAGAATCTCACGTGCGTCGTTGCACGGAGCCAGCATGATGCGCCGCGCAAGGGCTTGCTCGTAGAGTTCGCGACGAGTCTTCGTCGCGAAGAAGGCCCCGAATGCAGCTTCGAGGCGTGCAATCTCGTCGTCGCTCACGCTGTTGTGGTTGTAATTCTCCCAGTCGTAATCGACGAGCCAATCGGGCGCCATGCCCACCTCCGCCATGTAGTCGACCGTCGCCTTCAGGTTCGGGATCCGCGCCTGCCCGCCACGCAGACCGAAGGTGATGTCACCGTCCCCGGCCTTCCAGATCTCGCGCGTGCGTCCGAGCAACGAGCCGTTGCGACGATGGACGCGCGGCGTGTGGGCGTGCTGCCCGGGGCCCGCCATCAACGTCGACAGTTGGCTTTCGCGTAGCGATACGTCGACGAAGCGCCCTCCGCCGCCGCGCGCGCGCGCGAACAGCGCCATCGCGATCCCGAGCGCGGCCTCGGGCCCCGCATGGTAGTACGCGGTCGGCAGCGAGCAGCGAATCGGCGGGCGGTCGGGATCTCCGGTGAGCGCCGCATTGCCCCCCATCGCGACCGCGACGAGATCGTGGGCGCGGTACGAGGCGAAAGGCCCGTCGCTTCCGAAAGGCGTGAGCGCGCAATGGATCAGACCGGGGTGGCCCTCGCGCTGCGATTCGTAATCGAGACCGAGCTTGGCCAGCGCTCCGGGTGACTCGGTCTCGAGCACGACGTCGCTGGCCTTCACCAGCGAGCGATAGATCGCGCGGCCGCGCTCGGAGTCGAGCGCGAGCGTGATGCCGCGCTTGCTGGTGTTGAGCGCAAGCCACAGCAGGCTGCGTTCGGGGTCGGACACCCCCTCGAGAAAGGGGCCACGGCGACCCTCGAGATCGCCGCCCGGAGGCTCGACCTTGATGACCTCGGCACCGAGGTCGGCGAGAATCTTGCCCGCGAGGAAGCCGGCCTCGCGGGTCAGGTCCAGAATGCGAGTCCCTGCCAGCATCGCGCCGCCGATGACCTCTCCGGGCTGAATGAGCGAAGTCACGAGTCTACCATCCCCGGCAGAGGCCTCGTCGTTCGTCGGCGAGACGGATTCAATCCTCGTCGAGGTCACCGAGTCGCAGCCCGCGAACCGCCCGTGCGCGTGCGCGCTCGATCACTGATTGCGGGACCGGGTCCATTCGCCGCATGCCGAAACGCAGCAGGCCCGGGAAGTACGCGCGCAGGAAGCGGGCGAGCATCAGGTCGGGCTTGCGCCGCGGCACGGTGATCTCCCGACGCCGCTTCCGGATCACATCGAAGATCGCCTGCGTCACGAGCTCGGCTGGGGCCTTCGCGCCGTCGAACGCCATCGGCTCGTCCCCCTTGTCCCAGATCTCGGTGTCGATGGCACCCGGGATCACGAGTGCGGCGTGGATCCCCGATCCTTCGAGGTCGCTCCACAGGCCTTCGGTGAAAGCGCTCATCGCGGCCTTCGATGCCGCGTAGACGGCTTCCCGCGGCGGCACTACATCGGCGGCGAATGAAGAGACGTTCACGATGAAGCCACCGCCCGCCCGCAGCATCGGCGGGATCGCCGCGAAGGTGGTCCAAAGGCAGGAACGAAAATTGACGTCCATGACTCGCTCGGCTTCGTCGACGCCGATGTGGTAGATCTGCTTGTGCTTGCTGATTGCGGCGTTGTTCACCAGAACGTCGACGCGCCCGTGACGCTCGACCGTCTCTTCCACGACGCGCTCGGCGAATTCACGCCGCCCGAGATCGCCCGCCAGGTAGTGCGAGTGCGGTGAATCTTCCCGGCACTCGGCGATGAGGCGTTCCAGCAATTCCTCTCGCCTCGCCACCGCAACCACCACCGCGCCGCGCGCCGCGAACGAGCGCGCGGTGACGCGGCCGATTCCCGACGAAGCCCCGGTGACGATGACGACGCGGTCTTCGAATTCCACGACCCCCCTCGACCGGCGCCTCAGTTCGGAACGACGAGAACCTTGCCGCCGATCTCGCCGGCGACGAGCTGCTGCATCGCTTGCATCAGGTCGTCGAGTCCGACGTCGTTCTCGGCGACCAGCAGGTCGGTCGGCAGGCTCCCGTTCCCGATCAGTTCGAGTGCACGGTCGAAACCGCCTTCGTCGTACGCGTAGGCACCCGTCACCACCAGCTCGTTCAGCAGCACGCGCATCGCGTCGAACTGGGGCCGTTCAGCGCCGGTCCCCATCAAACAAAGCGTGCCCGTCTTGCCAAGCTGGGCGAGCGCGGATTCGACCGCTACCGCCTTGCCCGAACACTCGAAGGCGACCTCGAAGGGGTCGTCGACGATCGTGAAGGGCAACGGTGGAACGACCAGCTCGTCGGGGTGGATCGCGCGAGTCGCGCCGACCCGTTCGGCGAGCGCACGACGCACTTCCGATGGCTCACTCACGGTCACGTCCTCGACACCCTGCGCTCGCAACGCTGCGAGCGTGAACATCCCGACCGGCCCCGCGCCGGTGATGAGCGCGCGCTGCCCGGGATGGATACCGCTCTGCGTGATTCCGTGAAGGGAGACCGCTAGCGGCTCGGCGATCGCGGCCTCGCGGAGCGAGAGTTCGCTCGGGATGCGATGCAGCTGGTTGGCTTCGACCAGCTTGAACTCCGCGAACGCGCCGACGTACTCTGCCATCGCGGCATCGGCCTGCGCCTCGCACAGGCTCACGCGGTGATTCCGACACTGGCGGCACTCGCCGCAACCGACGTCCGGCCCCGCCACGACCGCGTCGCCCACCACCCAGCCGACGACATCGGAGCCGACGGCAGAAATTACGCCCGAGTATTCGTGCCCGCCGATCGAGCCGGGCCGCCCCCATCCGTCCATGACGAAATGAAGATCGGTGCCGCAAACACCACAATGACTGATCCGGACCAGCACTTCGCGCGGGCCGGGCCGAGGAATCGGGCGCTCCTCGATCGTGAGCCGTCCCGGCTCCTGGTAGACGGCGGCGCGCATCGAGACCTGACGGCTCATGTCGACCCTCCGGGGCACAGCATCCGCCTCGGCACGATCTTCTGTCAAGCGCGCCGACGACCTTTTTCGCACGGCGCTCCTGCCCTAGGATTCGCGCCCGTGCCGCTCCTCGCCCGAATCGCCGCCCTGTACGTGTCGTTGGCCTATCTCGCGGTCGTCGCGACTCCGTGCGCGATGTCGGAAGCGATCGTGACGGCGGCGAAGACGGGAGTTCGCGACACGACGTCCGGACATTCGCAGCCCGCCGATCCCGTGGTCGCGAAGACGCACACCGGTCATGAGAAGCACGCAGGCCACGCTACCCACACGCAACACTCGCAAACCGACGCTCCTGCACGACACGAACACGTCGCCAACGCCGGGCCGGTCAGTCAGCTCAGCGCGCCCTGCCTCTGCGGTTGTTCCGATTCGCCGGATTCGGCGGGCAACTCGACCGCGAGGGTCGGCTTCGCGCTCGCGCGCGCCGGCTGGGCTCGCGGATTCGAGCACGAGCCGCTGCGACATGCGCCCGCTCTTTCGCAGCCGCCAGAGACTCCCCACCTCGCATCGGATCCGGTCCCGGGCTAGCGCTCCCCGACCCCCGACCAGTTCGAATCAATCATTCCAGAAGAGTTCCAGGCATCGCCGCGCGTTCGCGCTGCGACTGAAAACGGGTGCGAGTCGGAGTGGAAACACTGCGCCCGCTCGCGATCGCACGCGGCTCGGATACCATCGGAGCTGTCGACCATGGAGATCGATCCAATGCACAGGAAACGCGTTATCGCGTTTGCGCTTACCTTCGTCGCCTTCGCGGTGAACGAAGCCACAGCAGACGACATGGGTGGCGACACCACCGACGAGGCGTCGCACGAACACCACCAGCACCACGAAGACCAGCCCAAGGAAAGCGACTCGGCTGACACCGCCGCCGGCCACGCACATCACGCAGTCTCGGAACCGATCGGCGTGATGGGCGCGCACATGCATCCGAAAGGCGGATTCATGTTCTCGTACCGCTACTCGCGGATGCGAATGGACGGCAACCGCGACGGAACGAGCAAGGTCTCACTCGACGAGATCCTGCTGCCGGACGGCAGCTACATGGTGAGCCCCACCGACATGGACATGCAGATGCACATTTTCGGTGCGATGTACGCGCCGGCCGACTGGGTGACGCTGATGGCGATGATTCCATACGTGGAACTCTCGATGGATCACCACATGGCGAACCAGAACCGCTTCGAGACGAACTCGAAGGGAGTCGGCGACTTGCGCTTGTCGGGCCTCTTCAAACTCTTCGAAAGTGGGCGGCACAGGGCCCACCTGAACCTGGGCTTGAGTTTCCCGACCGGCGGGATCGGCCACAAGGATCAGGTGCCGGTCCCGGGGCAAGGCTTCCGGAACAAGCGCCTTCCCTACCCGATGCAGATCGGATCGGGCACCTGGGACATGCTGCCGGGAGCGACCTACACCGGCTCGAGCGACTGGCTCGGCTGGGGCGCGCAAGTGATCGGTACGGTCCGCTTCGGCGAGAACCGACACGACTACCGGCTCGGACATCGCGCGGATGCAACCGCCTGGATCACGCTGCCGGTCCTCGACTGGCTCGACCTCTCGGCGCGATTCGTCTACGCCTACTGGGGAAACATCGAGGGTGCCGATGACGGCCTGAATCCGAACGCCGTGCCGACCGCCGACCCCGACCTGCGCAAAGGCCAACGCATCGACCTGTTGGCCGGCCTGAGCGTCAAGCTGCCGTGGGATCGCTTCGGGGAGCACCGTTTCGGCGTCGAAGCGGGCGGCCCGCCGTGGCAGAAGCTCGACGGCCCTCAACTCGGCAGCAAGTGGCGTGTCGTAGCGGGTTGGCAGCTCACATTCTGAGTCGTCGCTCTACTCGATGAAGCCGTACAGCCGACCCGCGTTTTCGCAGAACAGCTTGCGCTTCTTCGACTCGTCGATGCCCTGCGACATCGTGTTGATGAGGTAACGCGAATGCGGCCAGTCGGTGATGTGATGCGGGAAGTCGCTGCACCACATCATGGCGTCGACCCCCACCGCGTCGCAGTTCTGCACGCCGTACTGGTCCTGGACGAAACCCACTTTGCAGTTCCGGCCGATGTACTCGCTCGGAAGCCGGCTCAGATTCACCTCGCACCAGTAGCGGTTGCGGCGATAGCGGTCGTCGAGCTCCTGTTTGAGGAACGGCACCCAGCCCGCGCCGACCTCGCCGCCGACGATCGTCAGTGCCGGGAATCGTTCGAAGACCTCGTTGAAGATCAATTCCGCGAACAACGTCGGCATCCGGCTCATCGTCGTCGCGAACGCGACCAGCTGTGGCGCGCCGCCCTTCTTCGCCGCGACGCGCTGCGTCTTGTACTGTGGCGGCGTCAGCCCGACGTGGATATGAATCGGCATCTGGAGTTCTTCTGCGACCGCGAAGAACGGGTCGTCGGCACGCGACAGCAGGAACTCGCCGGAGGGCCAGGTCGCGAGACCCACGCCGCGCGCCCCCGACGACTTCGCGCGCTTCAGCTCTTCGACCGCCGACTCGATCCCCGAACCGGGCATCTGCCAGATCGCGCCGAGGCGCTCGGGACAGTGCGACACCCAGTCGCTGATGAAGTCGTTGTACGCGCGCATGCCCGCGAAATGAAA
>CAXMSF010000103.1:0-19999 GCA_964196055.1 uncultured Gammaproteobacteria bacterium
TGCAGGTCGTCGACCAGATCCCGAAGACGGCCTCGGAGAAACCGCAGGAGCGCTTCCTGATCGAACGCTTCGCCCCCGATGCGGACGGGGTCTACACGCGGTAGCAGCGGCAGGTTCGAGAGCTGCAGCGGTGGCCGCTACCAGCGACAGGCCGGTGCGGAGCCCCCCCTGCGGGGGCCTAACATAACGTCCATACTCGAACCTTGAGCCAGAACCAAGCTTGTTCTTCCTATGCTCCGGCTGTTTTTCACTACAACGCTGTTACCCGGGGAGTAGACACCGGGCGACCCCACGACTCTGCCGGCTCGGTTTGAGCGCTAAGTCACTACAGCTGTGAAACGAGTACGACTAACCTGTGGCCCTGCCTCTCATGGTACACTCGGGACTCGTCACAACAGGGACGAGACCTCAATGCGAGATCTGCGCAGCAGAATCAGATCGGCGTATCTAGTTCTTGCCACGTTCGCGGTGCTCACGGCCGGCTGTCAGCCCACGGATGAGCGCCCCGGCCTGTGGCTCTCTGGCGACGCTGAAGCGGGACCCGTTCAAGATTGGTCGTTCAGCGACGCGACCGAGGAGATCTTCGTGGAGACGCGAACCCGGTACGGCATTCGCCACTCGGTGACGATCTGGGGCGCGGCGCAAGGCGGTCATTTCTACCTGCCCTCACTTTATTACGGCGAAGAGGAGTATCCGAACGCCCGCTACTGGAACCGCAACGTCGTCCGCGATCCGCGCGTCCGAGTCAAGATCGGCGATCGCATCTTCGAGGGCACAGCCGGGCTGGTCAGCGACGAGGGCGAGTGGGGTCGCGCCGCGCAGGCTTTTCGACACAAGTACCCCGAATTCGAGGAGTATGGACGGGAGCCCGGCGCCAAGTGGATCATTCTCCGTTTCGAGCCGGGCTCTACGGATTGACGTGAACAGTGACGTTCACCTTCAAACTCGCTCTGGCGCTATTTGGAGTTTGTTTTCGCTTGAAAGAACAATCCAAATTGTTGTGTTCCTGATGACAACATGATGTGAGGTAAAGGAAAATGGGAAGAATCGCCCACGCCGGACTATCTAACCCATCGGGCCAGGGGCCAGATCTAGGAACGCCTGGATTTGGCGGCAACGCTGCTACGATGGGGTCGGAACCCCAAGCGCCTCGATCTCGAGATCTCATGATCCGCTTGACTTGTTTTTGTGTGGCTGCTGTGTTCGCGATCGGTGTCCTTCCGACCCTGGCAGCCGACCATCGGGAAGCGCTTACTTTGCGCGTGGATTTTGTCGAGGGTAACCCGGCAGGAATTGGCGTGGGCGACGAGTTTCGCGGCATGTTCGAGGCCGACGAATCGATCCTTCTCATGCCGGATGGTGTGCACGAAGGCCAATTCGTCGAGTTCAACCTGACCGTGGGTCCGGTCAACTGGAACGAGTCGCACGTCACCAGCCCGCCAGAGTTCTTGATCAATGACGGCATGATCGTAGGTGTTGGGATGGTTCTCACCGATACCATGCCCGCGCATCCGAACCTGACTCTGGCCCTGCCATCGTCACCCGGGACGTGGCGGGTCGACGATGAAAACGACCCGACCGGCCAGCCGATCATCGGCGGTAACATCGGCGGAACCTACACACTCGAATTCATTCCAGACGCCGCCCCGGCCCTGGAAGGCCCCTGGCTGGTAGTGCTGGCGATACTTGTACTGATCACCGGCGTCGCGCTCGGCTTCAGAACTCGCGTTTAGAATCTTCTTACACGTGTCGGGATACGCCCACAGAAGATCCGATGCTCCATGGGATCCAAAGAGGAAGCCCCGGAGTCTGTTGCGAGATCGGAGTTTGAGCGGGACGCCGTAGCGGGCGCTATTCGGAATCCGGCATCGGTACCATGCCCATCTGCACACCGAGGTCCGGCGGCTGGCGGCCGTCGATATCGGTGAAACCGTATTCGCGGCCGAGTTCGTAGCAGATCAGCACCTGCCCCGTCCTCTCGATGCGCTTCGGGTCGCTTGCGAACGCCACCACCGCGCGCCCGCTGAAGCGCGGCGACTCGGCGTTGTCGATCGGGAAGGGGACCGTGCCTTCGGCGTGGGTCTTCACGATGTACTCGGTCGCCACGACCCCGGGCCAGAGCGACACGCAAGTGACACCGTGGGGTTGAAGCTCGACCGCCATGTCCTTCGCCATGCGGTCGACCGCCGCCTTGCCGATGCCGTACGGCACGCTGAAGACGTAGGCGGCACCCGCGAACGACGAGACGTTCACGATCAATCCGCTCTTCTGCTCGACCATCATGGGTGCCACCGCGTGGCTCGCAATATAGTGCCCGCGCAAGCCGACGTGATTCAGCTTGTCCCAGAGCTGAGCCGAGTGCTCCCAGAACTTCCCCTCGAAGACCGGCTCGTCGGGCAACGTGAACACGTTGTTGATCAGGATGTCGATTCGGCCCTGCTCTTCCTTCACGCGCTCGAAGAGCGCGACGATCTCGTCGTCGTTGGCGTGATCGCAGCGGACCGGAATCCCCTTGCCACCGAGCTTCGTCACCTCATCCGCGGTCGCACCGATGGTGCCGGGTACCACCGCGCCCGTGTCGTCGAGCGTGCGCCCGGTGACGTAGACCGTCGCCCCGGCTGCGCCCAATTCGAGCGCGATGCCCTTGCCGATGCCACGACTCGCACCGGTGACGACGGCGATCTGTCCATCCAACCTACCTGCAGTCATGCTTCACTCCATCCGATCAAAATTCAAGAATCCGACAACCGTCATCGACAGCTGATGGCGCGGGTTGCGCCGTCTTCCACTCAGGCGGGCTCGCCCCCGCCGCCCATCTTCACCGTGAGCGTGCAGGAGAAATCGGGCAAGTGCGGCTCGAAGTACATCGGCGCGATCGAGTCGGGCCCGAAGATCCGCTCGGATGCACCCTTGCAACCCCACAGGCAGGTTTGATCCTGCGTCTTCCCATCCGAGGGAGCCGTGTGCATCCAGCAGCGTGGAATGAAGATCTCGAGTTCGCCATTGGGCAGGAACTTCATGTCCGCGGGTCCGATGATGGCGTTCATCGGATTTGCGTGATCCATCAGCCAGCGCCCGGGAGCGCCCGTCATCATCTTCTCGCCCAGATGCGCGAACCAGCGAGCGGCTGCGTTGGGCTTGCGCGCGGCGAGGTTCGGGCCGCGGTCGCGCTCGGCGGCAGTCCGTGTGCCCTTCTCGACCGTCGGCAGCATCGTGCCCATCGCGTCCTTCATGGTGCGCGCCATGATGTCAACGACGAGTTCCTCATACTCGTGCTTCGGGAAATACTTGCGCAGCTCGCCGTAGACCCATTCCAGCTCACGAATGTAGGAGCCATAGAGCTTGCGCCACTTGTCACGCGGCGAGTCGAAGAAGCGAATCGGCTCACGGATCGCGAGTACCTGCTGATATTCGTCGTCGACCTTGCCGGCGTCCTCGGCAACGAGGCGAAGAATCGGGACGTAGGTCTTCGGAATGCAGTCGCCGACCTTGCCCATCATCGTCCTCACGACGATGAAGTCGATCCACGCCTGGAGGTTCCACTTCGACCAGCCCGATCCGAATTCTTCATCGAGGTTGACTGTCGCCATGTCGCCTTCGCCTCCATTCGGGACTACGCGCTCCCGCCCGGTTTCCGTCATTCGCTCCCCTGCCCGTTCGAGCGGTGCAGGGAAGTTCACTTCATTTCGACCCTGAGGGTAGTCGCCGATTCCTCGAAACGGAAGCGCGCCTGTTCGAAGCTCGGCGGTCCGAACCGGCCCATCGCGTCGTTCGAGAAGCCGAACTTCTCCTTCGGCATTCCGATGAAGTTGGTATCGAGTTTCTGATTTTCGTTCTCGTCGTGAAAGATCTTCAGCGCGTAATCGCCGTGCGGAATATTCTCGAACACCACCGCGGCCTGCCCGTCGACGACCTTGACTTCGGCGGAGCGAAAGGCCTCGCCCTCCCCTTCGAAGCTCGCTGCGACCTTCGAGAGTTGCACGAGCAGTGAGCCGCGGCTGCTCTCGAGGCCGACCGGAACTACGCTGAGCGTGCCCGACGAAATCGATTCGGCATCGGCCGCTGGAACAACGGCGAACACGAATAGCGAGGCCGCGATGACAGCCTTGAGACATCGCATGGCCGAGTGATATATCATTCAGATATCATACACCCTGATTTCGGGGATGTGCACTGAATCGTCGCCCGGAGCTGCACGCCGGGCATCGACACAATTCTACCCGCGATCGATACACCGAAGACTGGGAGCCACAGTGAAGAGCAACGACGCCCCGAAGAAGCAGCCTCGGTCGCGTTACGCGGTGCTCGGCATGCTCAGCATGGGGCTCGAAACCGGCTACGAGATGAAGAAGCACGTCGAGCAGAACCTCGGGCACTTCTGGAGCGAGAGTTACGGTCAGATCTACCCGATTCTGCGACAACTCGTCGACGAGGAACTCGCAACCTGTGAATCCGAGAATCGGCCCGGAGAGCGCCAGCGGAAGCGTTATGCGCTCACTTCCGTCGGCTGGGCCGAACTTCGCGCCTGGCTGATGCGGCCGCCCGAACCCCCGCCGCCGCGCCTGGAGCTGTTGCTGAAACTCAGCTTCGGCCAGCGGGTGCCGATCGAGGCCTGCGAGAAGCTCGTGCGCGACCACCGCGAAACCTGCGCGCGCGACGCAGCCGAACTTTCCAGTATCGAATCCGCGCTAAGAAATGCAGCAAGCCGCCATCCCGACCAACCGTTCTGGCTGATCACGCTACGCTATGGCCGCACATTGCGAGAAGCGGAATGCACCTGGTGCGACGAGACGCTCGAGCAATTGCGAAACATGCGAGAAGAAGACGAGCGATCCTCCGGCTCCGCGATTCGCGAGTAGCCGCCGGAGGCGCCGATTCACTCGCGCCGAGAATGTCCGTCGCCCGCCGGATCGCAGGCTGTGCTCCAAAAATCAAGACGAGGAATCCGATGAAGCTGGACACAACGCTCGCGATGGGCCCGCTGCACCGCGTTGCCGATGTAGCAAAGCGCGCCGAAGAAATGGGATTCGCCGGGATCTTCACCGCCGAGGCCATGCAGACTCCTTTTCTTCCGCACGCGATCGCCGCCGTCAATACCGAGAAGATCGAACTCGGCACCGCCATTGCGGTCGCGTTCCCGCGATCGCCGATGGTGCACGCAATGACCGCCTGGGATTTACAGAAGGCCTCACGCGGCCGCTTCGTCCTCGGGCTCGGCACCCAGATCCGGCGCCACAACGAACGCCGCTACTCGGTCCCCTTCGATCCGCCCGGGCCGCGCTTGCGCGACATGCTGCTCGCGATCCGGCACATCTGGGATGCATTCGACGGCAAGCACCCGCTCGACTACCGCGGCGAGTACTACACGCACGATTACATCCAGCCCTTCTTCAACCCCGGGCCCACCGGCTTCGGACAACCGAAACTCTTCATCGCCGCGGTCGGACCCTACATGTGCCGGCTAGCGGGCGAGGTTTGTGACGGCATCCACATCCACCCCTTCCATACCATCCGCTACATCGAAGAGGTCGTGAAGCCCAATGTCCGCAAGGGGCTGGCCAAAGCCGGGCGCAAGGAGTCCGACTTCGAGTACGCCACCACGTCGTTCATCCTCGGCGGCAGCGACGAGCAGCAAAACGGCCTGGCCGGCACCGCGCGTAGCCAGGTCGCGTTCTACGGCTCGACACCGAGCTACAAGAAGGTCTTCGAACTTCACGGCTGGAACGATCTGCAACCAGAGCTGCAAGGCATGATCAAGTCCGGCCGCCTCGCCGAAACGCCCAAGCTCATCACCGACGAAGTGATGTCGGAATTCTGGGTGCGCGGCAATTTCGATGAGATCGCCGACCGGGTTCGCAAGAAGTACCAGGGCGTGGTCGACCGAATCGGCCTCTACCTGCCCGTCGTCGGTGGCGATGACGAAAACGAGTGGGGGGAAGTGATCCGTTCGCTTGCTGCTTGAGCGTTCGAATCGCGGCCTTTGGAGAGATTCATGAGCCAAGTCGAACGAAGCGACCTCGAAGGTGTCGCGACCCTCACGCTGAATCGCCCGGAGTCGCTGAACGCGCTTTCGCCGCAACTCTTCGTGGAACTGCGTGCCCACGTAGACACCATCGCGAAGGACATCGACGGGATCGGCTGCGTCATTCTGTGCGGCGCGGGCAAGTCGTTTTCGTCCGGAAACGATCTGCGCGCGATTCAGGCCGGCGAAACGGCCCCGACCCCGGAATTCCAGGCCGAAACCCTCGACGCGATCGAGGCCATGCCACAGCCCGTTGTCGCGGCTGTGCGCGGCCATTGTTACACCGGCGCACTCGAAGTCGTGCTCGCGTGCGACTTGCTGCTCGCCTCCGACGCCGCGAAGTTCAGCGATACGCACGGCAAGTGGGGCATGACGCCGACCTGGGGAATGAGCCAGCGGCTCCCGCGCCGTGTCGGCCTGCTGAACGCGCGGGACATGATGTTCACGGGCCGCGTGGTCGATGGCGCTGAGAGCGTACGTCTCGGACTCGCCAACGAGTGCGTCGCCGACAGCCACCTCGATGCACGGGCCGCCGAGCTGGCTGCAACGATCGCAGCGAATTCCTGGTACACGCTGCGTGCCGACAAGCAGCTCGTAAACGAGGGGCAACGCTACACCCTCGCCGACGGCCTCGCGTTCGAGCGCGCCAACAGCTTCGGCGCCACGCCCGACACGATGAAACGATTGAAGGAATTCGGCAGCCGGAAGAGGGGCTGACGCGCCGACTCAGCCTCGACCTGCCCGGCGCGTGGTCACGAGGCGATTCGGCGCTCCGTCGCCGCTGCGCCCTGCTGCTCCGCGACGAAGGCTTCGCCATCGCGACACCCGAGGTCGTAGCTCTTCTGCACGAGGTCGGGACTGGTGTAGTCCCACTTGCTGACGGGAATCGGGCGAGATGGCGCGACATAGGTCCGGCCGGGAATCTGCGGAAGCGCCGCGCGCGCATAGGGGCGCGTGAGGAGCACGAGCACCGTTTTCGCGTCGCCGACGACTTCGACCGGGACGCTGTCGACGAGGCCGCCGTCGAGCACGATGCGGTCGCCACGACGGTAGAGCGGTGTCATGGGCGGCGTGCACGAGGATTGCAGCACGAGTTCGGCGAGTTCCTCTGCGCTCGCGCACGAGCCGGCAGACACCACCTCGCCGCGGAAGCCGATACGCCGCGTCCAGAGCGGATGCACCTGCCCTCGAAGCAGACGGTCGAGCTCATAAGTGAGCATCCCGACGGCAACGCCCGAGCCGGCGCCGAGCCAGGCGGGTGGCCGCGCCAGCAAGACGCGAAGATCCGGTCCGCGACGAATCCGCTCCAGAACCCCGTCGCCGAGATTCTCGAGCAGTGTCTCCCGATAAATGCGTTCGTGGGGGAAGACGGCGCCAGGGCTCGTCAGATTGTGCAGGTAGAAGTTGCGCTCGTTGCGTGCGGTTCGCCGTACGAAATCATGCAGCACCCGGTCGATGACTCGACCCAGCGCTGCGCACGCGAGGGCGGCGCCCGCACTCACTGCGCCCACCATGCGCGGCGCGAGACCGAGGCCCGGCGCGGCAACGGACCAGAAGCCCGCCTGCCAGAAACAGCGGCAACCGCCACCGGCGAATACGACGGCTTCGTACGGCCCTTCGCGGCCGGTGTCGGCGGAATCGGGGGGACACCACTCCAGCACGACTTCAATCTACACCGCGGAGCGCTCGGATGGAAGCCCGGAGCCGAAGCCAGTCGGGCTCCCGATCTGCCGTGAATCCGGCGCAGGATCCCGATCAGTCGTCCAGGCCGCGCTTTCCGGCTTCGCGAATCAGCGGCCCCTTCTGGTCGAACATCGGCGCGCCACCGCTCCCGGTCGTCAGCCCTGCGTCCACCACGAGGGTATGGCCGCTCACGAAACCCGCTTCGTCGCTCGCGAGGTAGAGCGCCGCGTGCGCGATGTCGGCGGGCATGCCCCCGCGCCCGGGCAACGGCGAGGCGGCCGCCATGCCTTCAGCGAGTTCGTCGACGCGGTCGGGATCTCCCGTCACCATGCCGGCGATCATCTCGGTCGCCATGTTGCCGGGCGCAATGCAATTGACGCGAATACCGCTTCGCCCGAGCTCGGCCGCCACGTTGCGCGTGAGGCCGATCAGCGCGGTCTTCGCGGTCGCGTAGACGTGGGGCCCGAGGCCACCGCGCAAGCCCGCGATGCTCGACGAGCTCAGAATGGCGCCGCTTCCCTGGGGCTTCATCACGCGCGCCGCGTGTTTCATGCACAAGAAGACGCCGCGCAGGTTGATCGCCATCGTCGCGTCGTATTCTTCCACCGGGCATTCGTCGATCGGGCCCACGGCGCCCACGATGCCGGCATTCGCGAACAGGCAGTCGAGGCGACCGAATTCGCTGACCGCCCGGTCGACCGCTGCCGCGATCGACGCCTCGTCGCTGACGTCCGTATGTTGAAAGATCGCGGCGTCCCCGAGCTCTGCGGCGATCCGCTCACCACGTTCGTCCTGGACGTCTGCGATCACCACCCGCGCACCCTCTGCCACGAACAAGCGCACGGTCCCCTCACCGAGGCCGCTGGCCCCGCCGGTGATCAGCGCCGCCTTGCCTTCGAGCCTACCTGCCACGTCGTCGTCCCCTCTAGGTCCATGTTCCCGTCTGCCGGCTTGCGTCGCCCTCAGACGTTTTGCGTCCAGGTCACCTTCAAACAAAATCGCTCGATCCGCCAGTGATCGGGCGTGCGCACCATCTCGTTGGCGTAGTAACCGCCGACCGTGAAGATGTTGTCCGGATTGAAGTGCTGCGCGTGCAGATAAGCGACCGCGGTCGCGCGGTCGCCGTCGAAGTCGATCACATGATTCGTGATGATGTGCTGGGTCACCTGGAAGCCCCCCACCGCGTTGAAGGCCTGCTCCACCCAGGCGTCAGCGGTGCTCGGCTGCGGGCCCGCGCCGATGTCGACCTCGATCTCGTCGACGAAGCAGGAGCGATACAAGTCACGATCCCGCAGATCGATGCCCGAGGCATAACGATTGAAAGTTTCGATCACTCCGCCGCGATCGATCAGCTCCACGAGCTTCGCTTCATCCACGCTGCAATCCTCCTTCTCGCGCCGACACGTGATCAGCCCGGTTCATCGTCGCGCGTCTGCCGGTCCGCCCAATCGAAACCGGCGCGAATCGCGCCAAATCGTGCCTCCACGGGCTCCCGCGTGTCGGGATGAGTGAAGATGTAGAGTTCGTCGTCGATCACCGCTTGCCGAACCATGCGACCCACCCAGAGCGGGTCGAGCCCGTCCTCGACCGTCTTTTCGATCATCGGGTTGATCTCGACGGGCTCTCCGAATGCTTCCTGCCGGTTGCGCTGACTGTAAACGATGTCCGTCTTGACGTTGCCGGGACAGAGCACCGAGCAGCTGATCTTCGCCCCCCCGCCCTCCATCCGGAGCGTCTCGCTGATCCCCACCACCGCGTACTTGCTGGCAACGTACGGCGCGATGATGGGCGACGGATGCACGCCTGCGATCGACGCGGTGTTGACTACGTGCTTCTCGCCCGCCTGCGCCTGCATGCGCGGCAAGAAGGCCTGGATGCCGTTGATCACACCGCCGAGGTTCACCGAGAGAACCCAACGCCAATCCTCGTCGCGAACGTCCGGGCCCATCATCCCGAAGGTCGTCACGCCGGCGTTGTTGCACAACAGGTGCACGAACTCGAACTCGCCGTAGGCTCGCTCGGCCAGTCGCTCGACCTCGTCGCGCTGTGTCACATCGACCTCGTGTGCGAGGCTGCGCACGTTCCGCTCGGCGACTTCGGACGCAACCGACTCGGCGGCCTTGAGATCGATATCCGCGACCACGACATGCATTCCGGCGTCCGCCATCGCAAGCGCGATGCCACGTCCGATCCCGCTGCCCCCACCCGTCACCACTGCAACCTTCCCGTTCAGGTCATTCATCGCGCCGTGTACCCGCCGTCGATCGGCAATGCCACCGCGGTGATGAATTCGGAATCGTCGCTCACCAGGAACAACGCCGACTTTGCGACGGCCTCGATGGTCACCATCCCCGGCAGCGGATTCAGCATTTCGAAACCCTGCCGCGCTCCCGCTGGATCGGGCGTATTCGCCATGAAGTTCTCGAGCAGCGGCGAGAGCACCACACTCGGGCAGATCGCATTCGCTCGAATCCGATGCAAGGCATTCTCGATCGCGACAGCCTTGGTGAGATGGATCACGCCTGCCTTCGACGCGCTGTAGGCCGGCATCGCACCCAATGCGTTCAAGCCGACCGTCGATGCCGTATTGAGGATCACGCCGCCCTTCTGTTCGATCATGTGCGGCAGCACGTACTTCATCCCGTAGTAGACGCCGTTCAAATTGATCGCGAGTACCCGATCCCAGTTTTCGAGCGTGCTGTCGGCCGTGCTGGCCTGCGCACCGTCGATCCCGGCGTTGTTCATCAGGATGTCGATGCGACCGTGACGTTCGACGGCGTGGCTGATCATCGCCTCCACCGACGCCGGCTCGCCTACGTCGACGGGCTCGAAGCTGCCACCGATCGCCTCCGCGATTTCGCGGCCCGCTTCTTCCTGGAGGTCGGCTACGACCACGGTCGCACCCTCACTCGCGAAGAGTTCCGCACAGCCCCGCCCGATACCCGACGCAGCGCCGGTGACGACCGCGATCCTGCCGCTCAACTTGCCCATACAGCGCTCCTGGATTCATTCGTGCGACGCTGCAGCGCCGGAAAAGAGCTTTCGACCCACCCCCGATTCACGCGCCCTGCTCCGCGATCAGGTCTGCGCTCTGCTGTCGCAGGCCGTCCATGAAGCTCCGGATGGCGTCATCGAAGCCGAGGATCTCGACCACGGAAGCGCCCGCGGTCTCGCAATCGAAGTAGGCGAATTCACTACCGGGGCCGACACGCCCCTTCGCCAGCAGTTCGAGCCCGGCCTCGGACAGGGCTGCAATCGTGGCGGCGAAATCGGGAACGTCGAAGGCGATGTGGTGGAGCCCCGGCCCCTTCGTTTCGAGGAATTCGCGATACAGGCTCTCGCCGCGCAGCGGTTCGATCAGTTCGACTTGCGTGTCGCGCAGCCAACCAACCGAGAGGTGCGCGGCCGAATCCGACGGACGTCCGCGGTAGCTGCAATCCGCCCCGAACTCCATGTTGTCCATGCGGAACCAACTCGGCACGCCCAACCATTGCTGGAACCGCGTCTCGGCCTCGGCAATGTCGCGCACCACGTAGGCCACCTGAAAGAAGTACGGCGCAAGTGCGTCGACCGGTGCAGCATTCATCGCCTTCCCCTTTCAATGCGGCCCCGCCCGACGGTCGTTCAGGTCAGCGACGCAATCGCGTCGGGGCAGATCCAGCGATTGTCTTCACCGAGGATCCGGACGGCCTCTTGCTGGAGCAACCCGAGCAGCTGGGCCGAGCCCGGATCATCGCCACTCGTGACCAGCGGCCACAGGGCTTCGCCGATTCGACGGGCTCGCTCGCGCGCTTCACCCTCGGCGGGAATCACGGCCATCGCCGCATCCAACTTGTCGGCGAATTCCGGCGACTCGTCACGCAGCGAATCCGCGAGTTCACGCACACCGGATGCCACGACTTCGTTCGAGCGCGCGCTCGGGTCGCCGTTCAGCAACCGATCCTCGACCTCTTCGAGTGCCTTCAGGGTCTGCACGATCTGCACACGCGCGAAGTCGTCGTCCAGCGCCGGTAGGACGTGCTTCGTGAGCGAGCGCCGCACTGCGGCGAGGATCTGGACGGAATCCAATACGAACATCGATCAAGTCTCCAGGAATTCGACGAGTTGTGCTTCGAGTGCGCCCATCATCGCCTGCCCGGCGGCAGCAATCGTGGTCACCGACATCAGCCGTAGGTCGTCACCCCCGTTGGCGAGGTCGTAGGCGCCCGCGTGGCCGATGATCGACCCCTTCACCAATTCGAGAAAGCGGTAGTACTTGATCTTCTTCGGATCGATCTCGATCCCCGCAAGTTCGCCGTAACGAACGGCGAGATCGCCTTCGATCGAGCAGTGGCCGAGGCCGACCGTCTGGGTGAACGCGAGATCGCTGAGGGGGTCCCCCACACGAGCGAGTTCCCAATCGAGGACTCCGGAGATCCTGGTGCCGTTCCACTTGAGGTTCGGAAGGCGATAGTCGCCATGAAGCAGGCCGAACCGCTCCGCCTCCGGTGCGTGCTCGTCGAGCACGTCGAGTGCGTGCCGCATCACTGGTGCGGGCACCATCTCGGTCGTGAGCAAGCGTTTGCGGCAGACCGCGACTTCACCCCGCGCAGCGTCGCGGCCGTTCGCATAAGCGGGCAGCACCGTCTGCTTGGTCGCGTGGATTCGCACGAGGGTCTCGATGAACGCTTCCTGGATCTCCGGGAGATCCGGAGAGTCCGCGAGACGCGGATCCATGCTCTGGTAGATTTCGCCCTCGACGAAGGACATCAGCATGAAACGACCACCCACCACCGACTTGTCCTCTTCCAGGTACAGCATCTGCGGCACCTCGAGGCCCGCGGCACCCATCTCCTCGAGCAGGCGATACTCGCGCGCAATGTCGTAGGGCGGAATCACGCCGAACTCCGGCTCGATGCGCATCACCCAGCGCGTCGGGCCGTCGGCAGTCTCGGCCTCGACGCAGTAGCTCTGGGACGACAAACCGCTCGCAAATCGGTCCACTGAGACGATGCGCTCGAGCGATAGCGACGGCGCCCCACGCTTGAGCCCGACTTCGAGCGGCTCCGCCATTGTGCTGGTCGTCTCACTCATCGAGCGCCCTCGGCCACGATGGCTGCAGCCAGATCCTCGGGCGACGGGTCCACCTCGTGCCTCGGCGTCAGCGTCGCCTTGCCGCTGAGGCGTCGCTTTACCTTGCGTTTCTTCAGCTTGCGCTCCGACGGCGGTGGGATCTGGATCGCCACATCCTCGTCGACCTGCGCGCGTCCGAGAGCGCGGCGCAACATCTCGGTGACGAGCTTCACGCCGAGCTGAACACCGCCCGCGATCATCCCCCCATAGAGCTTCCAGCGATTGTCCGATTCGAAGATGAAGTCGGCAACCGTGGGATCCTTCAAGAGCATGAAGAAGTCGACGAGGTCTTCCTCGGTGAGCTTCATCACGTACTCCCAGGACACCGGTTCTTCCATGTTGCCGCGCAGACAGAGCGTGCCCTCGCTATGAAGCGGCTCGCCCTCCGTCAGCGTCAACCCGATCAATCGTTTCCCGAGCCCCTTCGACCAGAATTCCATCAGCCCACCAGCCCTTTCTTGCGTGCCTCCACGACGTAGTCCGGTTCTTCCCACCAACGCTCGAGGCCGAGATCATCCGCGACGACCCCAGCGGCATTGTAACCACCACCGAGTAGCACCATCCCGCCCGGCCAGGTGCTCGCACCCGCGACATAGAGGTTCTCGATCGGCGTGCGATACGACGAGCAATCCGCGTTCGGGCGGTTCGAGAGCATCTGCGTCGGGACGTAGGCACCGTGCTTGATCGAACCGCGCACCATGTTCGGGAGCTTGGTTTCGATGTGCTTCGGGTGGTTCACGTATTGGCGAACCACCGTCGCGTTAGCGAGATTCGGCGCGTACTCGCTCCAGGCGGCCAGCGCCCGCGTGGCGTAGTCGTCCTGAAGGTCGTCCCACTCGCCGTCCTCGTTTTCGAAGGGAGCCAGCGTCTCCCAACACGCGACTGCGGCGTTCGGTTCGACATCGACCGGAGCCTGCATGGGGTCGTAGTCGGTGAGCGTCATGCCTGCACCGATGAAGCTGAACTTCCCGGCCTTGACGCGGTGGATGTGGTCCATCAGGTCGGCAATGGTTTCGACGCCCATGATCTTGATCAACGCGCGATCCACATCGGGGTCGAAATTCGTCGCCGTGTAGACCGGCCGCTCGCTGAGCGCGTAGTTGGCGTTGAACAGGCTGGTCGACTCCCACTCCCATTCTTTCGTCTGCCGGACGAGCGTCGGAGACACCGCATCGCAAACCTCTTCACCAACCAGGTCGAGGAAGGTCTTCTTCGGATCGGTGGTCGTGATGATCTTCTTCGCGAAGACCTCTTCGCCGCTCGCCAGCCGCACGCCGACGGCCTTCTTGCCATCGGTGAGGATCTTCGACACCTCGGCCGCCCGCTCGAGTCGTGCGCCCGCGCGGTTCGCCGCCCGCGACAGCGCAGCCGCGAGCTGATGCGAACCGCTGATGATCACGGCCGAGTGCAGAATTCGATTCACGAGCAGCGGCAGCAGGAAGCCCAGCCCGCCCTCCGGATCCATGCCGTACATCGTCCCGAGGTAGAGGATCGCGGTGTTGAGGAGTTCGCTCTCGTAGCCGGCGGCGGCGAGCGTCTCGAGGTAGGTCTCCTCGGCCATCTCGTTTACGACTTCGCCAATTTCACTCTGCTGATAGCTCACGACCATGTCGAGCATCGGCAATGGCAGCGAATAGGTCGCCGGAATCAGCGCCTCGTTCACGATGGTGTTCCAGTCGGTCATCGACTCCTTGTACTGCTCGGCGTCGTTCTTCGAAAACCGCGCGATGCTCTTCGCGGTCTTGTCGACATCCGAGTAGAAGGTCATCGCCTTGCCGTCCTTGGTGAGGATCGACGCCGCGACCTCCGGCTGTACATAGCGACAGCCCCAGCTCTCGAGCGCGAGGTCCGTGTACGGCGGCATCACATCCATCATCAACAGCAGTTTGGCGTGCGTGTTGAAGCGGAAGCCCGACCACTCCTCGGTGACCAGCCCGCCGCCTCCCTCGTGGTGTCGCTCGAGCAGCAGGACCTTCGCACCCGAACGCGCGAGATACGCGGCCGAAGTGAGGCCGTTCGGCCCGCCGCCGATGATGATCACGTCGTAGTTCTTGTCCAGCTCTGCCACCGGCAAGCTCCCGTCTAGGCTGATCGCCGTTTCGACTCAGGCGATGTTGAAATCGATCTCGATACCTCTTCGCTTCAAGACGTCGAGCCCGGGCTCGAGAGCCTTGTGGCGCCACCAGTCCTGGCCTTCGCGAATGCCGAGATCCTCGGCAACCACCGACGCGGCCACATAGCCGGAGCCCAGGCTCGTGGTTCCGAAGGGCCAGATCGAATTCGAGAGATAGAGATTCCCGAATGGCGTTCGCGGTGCACCGCAGCCCTCGAAAGGCCGGTGGGTACCGTACCACTCCAAGCTGACCGCTCCGCTGGTCGTGCTGCCCATGACCTGACTCGGATTCTTGCGGTAGTAGTCGAGCGGCGAGTTGCAGTAGCGATCGACCACGGAATCCATCAGGCCCGGATTGTACTCGCGCAGCAGCGCATCGATCTTGTCACCATAGCTCTCGCGTATGACGTCCCATTTCTCGGGGCCGCCTTCCTGCGGGATCTTGTAGGGCACGTTTGCCCACGACATCATGGTGTATTGCCCCGGCGGCGACTGGGTGGGGTCTGCGAGCGAGAAGCCCTGCACCGACAACCCCGAGACGATCGGCGGGTCGGGCAGCAGATCGTTCTCCATATCGTGTGCGAGGCGACGGATGTCATCGACGCTGTCCATGCCGTAGTTGAAGCCGTAGCCCCGGTTGATCTCTTCGGGGTAGCCCTCCCAATGCGGCGCCTTGTCGAGCACCCAGTAGTTGCAGAAGAGCACGGTCTCGTCGTTCTTGTAGTGGTCGACGCCCTTTTTCACCCAGTCCGGCAACTTGTCTTCGCCGATCAGCCCGCGGAAGGTCGGATGGCAGGAGAGATTGCTGATCACCGCGCGGCTCGCGCGCACCTCCGCGTCCGGAAAGACCGCGTGCTCGGACAGCACGATCCCCTTGGCCTCGTCCCCTTCCATGATGATCTTGTCGACCGGGCAACCGCTGAACAGGCGACCGCCGTGCGCGGCGAAGCAGGAGGCCAGCGCGTGCACCAGTGAATGGCTGCCACCGCGACAGGTCCAGGTGGCGCTGTGGATCGACTGCAGGACCGGGAAGATGATCGGCATCATCGTGGACATGCCGCGATCCCAGGGATGCGAACCCGCCATGATGCAATTTCCGAGAATCGCGGTCTTGATCTTCTCGTCCTCGTAGACGGCGTCGGCGATGTCGATGCCGTTCAACTCGTGGACGTTCTCGGGAATCTCCGGGATGATCGCGCGCAGCATCGTGCCCAGGCCGCCGGGGCCCGAAACATCAGCAGGGCCCTGCGTCGCGGGCGTATACATCGAACCCTGCATCGTTTCGCCGAACATCGGACCGAGAATGTTGTAGATGGTCTTGAAGATCTCGGCGGCGTGCTCGTTGATACTCTTGAAATGCTCGTACTGCTTCTTCGCATTCCACGAATTGAACATCACCGCCGAGCGGTCCTTGAACGGGTGGAACATTCCCCACTCGCTCGAGGTCAACATTTCGAGGCCGAACTTCTCGAGTTCCAGGTCGCCGTAGGCCGGTGACCACATCGTCACCATGTTGCAGGCGCACAGATTCACCTTGACGCCGGGTGCCATCACCTCCTCGGTGCAACAGCCCGCACCGGCTTCGAGTTTCCGCTCGAAGACCGCAACCTTGAGGCCGGACTTCTGGAGGTAGATCGCTGCAGTGAGGCCGTTGATGCCGCCCCCGACGACGATGACGTCGTATTGATTTTCGGGACCTGCCATGATCAACCCTCGCCTCCCTTGGTCTCCAGCTGTTTGGCTTTGACGGTCACCGAGAGGTTTGCAGCCGAATCAGCGCCCTTCCCGCCCAGAAATCGGAACAGCGTCCGCCACACGAAGCAGCCGATCCCGACCAGCGAGGCCCGCAGAATCGACATACGCTTCGGGGTCGTCACGAGCAGGCGAACGGGCATCGGCTGATTCAACAATCCGATGAAGTCCACGACATCGTCTTCAGCGAGGTTGACGGCGTAGTCCCAGAAGGTCGGCGAACCCATCGTGCCGTCGATGACGATATGCTTGTCGCGAACACCCATCCCCGAGCGTTCCGACAGCCGCATACTCAGAACCAGCTTGCCCAAGCCCTTGGACCAGAGAATCATCGAACGGACCTCCGAGCGGGAAGGTTCCCACAATTGATGAATCGTGCGGCGAGCGAATGCTCCCCGCGGGGAATCGCAGAGCGAACGATCGAGTGGACCGATTCGCGGTAATATCCCAATTCGCGAAACGAGCCAATAGACATCGAATCCTGCCCCCAACGACCGAATCCGCGGACAATTTCACGGGAGCGGTCGATTTAACGTTACCAATTTTAACAGATGCAATATACTGAATGCGTGAAAATCGTAGCTAACTTTTAGAGAGATTTCGCCGTGACTCCCTCCGACGCACAGCCGACCGCCTCGATCTCGAGAATCCTGGCCGATCCGAGCCCCGACGAGCGATTTCCGCGATTTTCCAAATCCTACCGCGACTACTGGATCTCTCGCGGCAACTGGGCGGACCGCACCCTCCACGACCTCTTCGACGAAACCGTCGCCGAGCACGGCGACGAGATCGCCCTGGTGACGAAGGACCGGCGCTGGAACTTCAACGAGTTCAAGGCGGAGTCCGACGCGCTCGCGGCAGGGCTGCTCGGCGCTGGCGTGAAGCGCCAGGACATCGTGAGCGTACAGCTCCCCAACTGGCCCGAATTCTGTTTTCTCCAGATCGCGATCTCGCGTATCGGCGCGGTCATCCAGCCCTTGCATCTGGTCTTTCGTGAACGCGAGATGCGGTCATTGCTCGAATTCTGCGACACCGATGTCGCGATCGTTCCGGAATCGTTCGGCGGCTACGACTACGCCGATGTGATGCGCGGCCTCCGTGGCGATCTGCCTTGCCTGAAGCTGCTCGTCATCGCACGCGGTGAGGCCCGCGGCGACGGCGAATCCACCCTTGACGCGCTGATCGAGGAGGGCCGCGGCAACCTCGATCGCCTCGATTCACTCGAGAACGACCCCGACGCGGTCTTCTACCTGAACTTCACCTCGGGCACCGAGGGCAACCCGAAGGGCTTCCTGCACGCACACAACACCCTCGTCTCGACCTTCAAGCTCGCCGCACAGGCGATGAAGGCGATGGACCCCGACATCGTGAACCTCGCGTGCTCGCCGATGACCCACAGCTACGGTCACTTCACGACCTACCAGTGTGCCTTCGGAGCCATCCCGATGGTGCTCGTCGATCGATACCGGCCGCTCGACGTACTCCAATTGGTCCAGCAGGAAAAGGTGACATCCGTTTCGGGCACGCCCGCCCACCTGATCGGCCTGCTCCACCATCCGGATTTCGAGAAGTACGACACCTCGAGCATCAAGTCGGTCGGCGTCGGTGGTGCGGCGAGTTCGCCGGACTTGATCGAGGAGATCAAGCGTGCCTGGGGGTCGAGCGGAGCCAACACCTACGGCATGGGAGAGACCATCCTCCACACCCGTACGATGCCCTTCGACCCGCCCGACAAGATCCGCGACACGGTCGGGCGGCCGATGCTCGGTGCGGAACTGAAGATCGTCGACCCCAAGGATCGCACGAAGGAACTCGGGCCCGGTGAAATCGGCGAGATCTGCTTTCGTGGCCCCACCCTCTTCGTCGGCTACCACAAGCAGCCGGAACTCACCGACGAGACTCGGGATGACGAGGGCTGGTTCTACACCAGCGATCTCGGATCCGCGGACGAGGACGGTTTCCTGAGTTTCGCGGGCCGCGCGAAGGAAGTCATCAATCGCGGTGGATCCAAGATCTACCCGAAGGAGATCGAGAGCCTGCTGGCCGGCTTCGAGCGGGTTCGCGACGTCGCGGTCGTGGGTTGGCCCGACGACCGCCTCGGCGAAACCGTGTGTGCGTACATCGTTGCCGAAGGCGACGCGTTCACGCTGGCGGATCTCACCGCTTATCTCGATGCCCAGAAGGTCACCAAGTACATGTATCCGCAGCACCTGGTCTTCATGGACGAGTTTCCGATGACGCCCACCGGGAAGATTCAGAAGGTGGCACTGCAGGAAGATGCCCGGCGCCGCGCCAAAGCCGAAAACGAGGAGGGAGCGTCGTGAGACTCGGAATCAGTTGGGATACGGACCGCTTCGACGACGCGGCTTCCGGTTGGCAGGAGATCCTCTCGGAAGCCGAGCAGGCCGACAAGCTGGGCTTCCACAGCGTCTGGATCGGTGAAGGCCGGGAGTCCGCTGCCGACATTTCGGCGCCTTCGATCTTCCTCACCTACCTCGCGCGTCTCACCAACAACGTGCAGCTCCGAATCAGCGGCCGACGCGTCACACACGCCCTGCCCGTCCACATCGCCGAGGAAGTCGCCGTACTCGACACCTTCTCGCGCGGGCGCGCCGGGATATCATTCGCGGGCGCATCCGCACAGGGAGTTCCATCCGCGCACGTCCACGAGATGATCGACTTCGTTACCATGGCCTTCGCATCCGATGAGCTTCGCTACCGGGGCGATCACATTCGGTTTCCGGCTCACACCCCGGACGACGCACCAAAGGGCGCCAGTGTGCCCGAGTCCGAGGGCCCCTATCTGGCCCAGTGGGACTGGGGGCCCGAAACGCCCGACTTCCTCGCGATCACACCCAAGCCCTACGTACCCCACACACCCGTCGCGGTCGAAATCGACGACGACGAAACGCTCGACTGGGCCGCGAAGAACGGTATTTCGCCGATGATCGGGGCGGAGGTGGCGACCGACGAGGCCGCGGATCGTCTCGCGCGCTACCGCAAGACCGCGGACGCAGCCGGCCGGGCGCGGCGTGACGTCGAGGCCGTGCTCGAACGACGCATCGCACTCGACGGCGATTCCGACACGCACACCCTCGGAGGTTCGCCGAGCGACATCCTGAACGCGATTCGGGATCTGCGCGGCCGCACTGGAATCTCGCACTTCGTCTGGCGCCGAAACGGCGCGGTTCCGATGGCCCTCTACCGCTTCGCATCCGAAATCGAGATGCTGCTCCAGGCCTAGCGGCCCGGCCGGAGAAAGGACGCACCGAATGGAATTCTGGACCACGAGCATCGGCATCTCGAAGATGCGCCCG
>CAXMSF010000104.1:0-6359 GCA_964196055.1 uncultured Gammaproteobacteria bacterium
GCGACGTGCGGCTTCGCGGCCAGCAACAGCTTGCTCACGCTGGTCGTGACACCGCGGAAGTGTCCCGGACGCGCGCGGCCGCACAGTGGCTCGCAGAGTTCACCGACCTCGACCGTAGTCTGGCCGCCGCCCGGATACATCTCGCCGGCGTCGGGTCGAAAGACGACGTCGACTCCGGCGAGTTCGCAGGCCTCGAGGTCGGCGTCGAGGCTGCGGGGGTAGGCCGAGAGATCCTTGGGGTCGTTGAACTGGGTCGGGTTCACGAAGATCGAGACCCAGACAAGATCGGCGTGCTCGTGCGCCTCCTTCACCAGCGCCAGGTGCCCTGCGTGCAGCGCACCCATGGTCGGAACGAGCGCGATACGGCGGCCCGCGGCGCGCTCGGCGTCGGCCAGCTGCTGGAGCTCGGAGACGGTTTCGAGGATTCGCACCCTGCCCTGCTACCGGTAGCTGTGCTCTTCGTCCGGGAACTTCGAGTTCCCGACTTCTTCGGCAAAGCTGCGGGCGGCCTGTGCGGCCAACGAACCGAGATTGGCGTACTGCTTGGCGAAGCTCGGCGACCAATCGGTGAGCCCGAGCAGATCGTGCATCACGAGCACCTGGCCGTCGCAATCGACGCCGGCGCCGATGCCGATGGTCGGGATCGAGACGCCCTGCGTGATCTCGCGCCCGAGGTCGGCCGGGACGCCTTCGATCACGAGCGCGAAGGCGCCCGCCGCTTCGACGGCGCGTGCATCGGCGAGCACACGCTCGCGGCTGTCGTCGTTGCGGCCCTGTACGCGATGGCCGCCCATCCGGTGGATCGACTGCGGCGTGAGCCCGACGTGGCCCATGACCGGGATGTCGGCCCGGGTGATCCGCTCGATCGTATCGGCGACGTGGACGCCGCCCTCGAGCTTCACCGCCTGGGCGCCGCCGTCCTTGATGCAGCGGATCGCATTGCGCACCGCGTCTTCGGGCGAAATCTGGTAGCTGCCGAAGGGCATGTCGGCGACGACGAGGGAGCGCTGTGCAGCGCGAGCGACCGCACGCGTGTGGTAGACGATGTCGTCGAGCGTCACCGGCAGGGTGGTGTCCTGCCCCTGCATCACATTGCCGAGGGAATCTCCCACCAGCAGCAGGTCGATCTCGGCGCCGTCGAAGATCTGCGCAAACGTGAAATCGTACGCAGTCAGCATCGAGATCTTTTCGCCGCGGAGCTTGCGACGAGCCAGGGAGGGGACGGTAACGCGGTGTTCGCGGCTGGACTTGAGGGTGACGGTCGACATGGGCGCCTCCGGCGAGGCCCCTGCTTGCGAATCGACTGAATACAAAAACGCGCCTGCCGGAAGGGAACTTCCGGAGGCGCGGCCAACCCAGACGATCGACTCTCGACGCTTGTTCGAGGTGACCCGGGATCGCCCTTCTTCGCCCCCGTCTCGGTCCTTCGGATCCGAGCGTTCGTATTGGGCGTTGCTGGCGTCGCTTCTATGTTCAGCGCGCTTCGCGCGCGGAGGGTT
Source organism: uncultured Gammaproteobacteria bacterium (assembly GCA_964196055.1). Classification (GTDB taxonomy): domain Bacteria; phylum Myxococcota_A; class UBA9160; order UBA9160; family SMWR01; genus JAFDEI01. The sequence goes on from CAXMSF010000104.1 coordinate 1,500, forward strand.
TGCTTTCCGATGAGGATCGCAACTTGCGAGACCTCTCTTAGTAGCACCTGGAAGGATACGTAAGTTCTGGGGCCGGTCAAGCAATTCGATTCGGGCGATCGGGGGGCTTCCAGCGCGGCCTTCGAGCCCCAGTGCGAAGAACGCGGCCGTCAGTCGCCGTCCGACGCGGCGCGCCGGGCGGCGACGAGACGCTCACGGATTGCCGGCGGCAGATAACGCGATTCCAGCAGGTCGGCGGCGTGGCTCGAGAGCGCCGCGGCGAGCACGTCGACGCGGTCGTCCAGCGAATCCGCTTCGGAGAGCATCACCCACACGACACCGTTCACCCGGCAGGTTCCACTCCGGGTCTCGCGCTCGCCGGGCCCGGCACGACCGATCGGGCGGACCTCGAGGTCGGCGGCGCGCGCCAGGTCGCTGAGCTGGTCCAGCAGATCCGCGGTGTGCATCAAAGCGCCTCTTCCCCCGCCGAGTTGCGCGGAGTCTCGAGCAGCATGCGGCAGAGGTCCAGGAATTGCTCCGGCGTGAGGGTCTCGCCGCGGGCACGCCCATCGATGCCGAGCCGCGCGAGCACCCCGCGCAGTTCGTCGGCCGACCACGCGTTCCCGCCTGCGCCGCGCAGAGCGTTCACGAGGGTCTTGCGGCGCTTGCCGAAGGCGGCGCGCACGACCTTCTCGAGCCGCGGCAGTTCGTCGGGCGCGAGCTTCGAGTCGCTGAGCGGGATCAACCGCAGGAACAGCGAACGCACCTGCGGCTCGGGAAAGAAGCAGCGCGGCTGGAGTTCCATCTCGCGCTGCGTGTGTACGCACAGCGCGTGCAACACGCTGAGCGAGCCATAGGCCTTGCTGCCGGGCCCGGCCAACAGCCGCTCGCCCACCTCGCGCTGCACCATCACCGACCAGTCCGTGAGCCGGGCCCGCAGGTCGAGCAGCTTGCGCAGCACCGGCCCCGAGATCGAATACGGCAAGTTGCTCACGAGTCGGACCGGCGCTGCGGGCACAGCGAAGGAATCGGCGATGGCGGCGAGGTCTGCGCTCAGCACGTCCTGGTGGATCAACTCGACGTTGGCCGGCAGCACCGCTTCGGCACGCAGCGCGCGTACCAGGCCCGCATCCACGTCGAGGCTGATCACCCGCTCGGCGCGGGCCGCGAGCGCGCGGGTGAGCACCCCCGTACCGGTGCCGATCTCGATCACGCAGTCGCCGGCTTCGACACCTGCGAGCTGCGCCAGCCGTTCGGCCATGTGGTCGTCGACGAGGAAGTTCTGGCCGAGGTCCTTGCGCGCCAGCAGACCGTGACGATCGAGAAAGCTGCGGACCTCCGACCGGCTCAAGTTCCCGCCGGATCGGCCCACGGCGCCGCGTCGATCGCAACCCGCGAGAATGCGTTCAGCGACAGGCCGTGGCGCTCGCCGCGTGCGAGCAGCACCGCGCCGGCCGCCGCAATCATCGCGGCGTTGTCGGTGCACAAGTCGAGCGGCGGGAAGTGCACGGCGAAGCCATCCGACTCGCCCACTCTTGCGAGTTCCTCGCGCAGGTGGCGATTGGCCGCGACACCGCCCACCACGGCGATGCGCTTCAGCCCCTCGCCGCGGAGCGCGCGACACGCGCGGCCGACCAGCACATCGATGGCCGCGGCTTCGAAGGAAGCGGCAAGATCCGCAACGTCGGTCGCGCTGAGCGCACCGCGCCGCTCGATCTCGAGCGCGACCGCGGTCTTGAGCCCGCTGAAGGAGAAGTCGAGCCCGCTTCGATGCGCCATCGGACGCGGGAAGTCGACCGCGTCACGCCGACCGGTCGCGGCGGCCTGCGACAACGACGGCCCGCCCGGATACGGCAGGCCGAGTCGCTTCGCGACCTTGTCGAAGGCCTCGCCGACCGCGTCGTCGCGTGTCTCGCCGAGCAACACCGGCGACCCGGTGACTTCGATGCGGTAGAGCGCGGTGTGGCCGCCCGAGATCAGCAAGCCGATGTAGGGATGCTCGAGCGGCTCGGCGAGTTCGACCGACGCCAGGTGACCCGTGAGGTGGTGAACGCCGACCAGCGGCACGCCGAGCCGGTACGCGAGTGCCTTGCCGAACGACATCCCGACGAGCAGCGAGCCCACCAGCCCCGGCCCAACCGTCACCGCGACGCCGTCGAGCTGCTCCGCAACGACCCCCGCCTCCGCGAGCGCGCGCGCGACGACATCGGAGACGGAACGCACGTGATCGCGCGAGGCAAGCTCCGGCACGACGCCGCCGTACGGCCCGTGGACCTCGGTCTGACCGTGCACGACGCTCGTGACGATCTCATAGCCGGCATGCAGCGAGCCCGAAGCGCGGAGCGGAGCGGGCCCGATGCGCAGGACCGCGGCGGCCATCTCGTCACACGAGGATTCGACCCCGAGCACGAGGTCGAAGGTCTGGGACACGCTCTACCCCGTGCGGCGCTCGAGCTTCTCCTGCTCTGATTTGCAATCGATGCAGCGCTCGGCAACCGGGCGCGCCTTCAGACGCGCGGCGCCGATGTCCTCACCGCAACTCACGCACTCACCGAAGTCGCCGTCTTCGATCTTCTTGAGGGCCCGGTCGATCTTCGCGATCAGCCCCTGCTCGCGCTCGCGCAGACGGCCGGTGAACTGCAACGTCACCTCCGAAGACGCGGTATCGATCTCGTCGGGGAAGTTATCAGGGTCGACGTGAATGTCGCCCGTGAGCGCCTTCTTCTGGTTGCCTTGGAGCTGCGCGCGCTGCCCGAGCAGTAGCTTCTTGAATCTCGTCAGATCCCGCTTATTCAACGCTATTCCCCCGGAGCTCCCAACGAGCCCGCTGTGGCTTCAGGTCCGCAATGTTTCAGCTGGACCCGAGCAAATCGAGTTGTTTTTCGGCCTCCGTTGCGCGACCCGAATCCGGGTACTCCCGCACGACCCTCTCGAAGGCCTTTCCCGCCGCCTTGCCGTACCCCGGGCCCATCCGCAGCAGCGCCTCTCCCTGTCGGTAGAGTGCGTCGGCCGCCTTGTTGCCGGTGGGGTAACGCGAGACGACATCATCGAATCTCAAGACCGCGGTCTTGTAGTCCCCTTCTTTGAAATAACAGTCCGCCAACCAATAAGCCGAATCGTCGGCGTAGGCTGAAGCCGGATAAGTTTGCAAGAAGTCGCTGAAGCGGTCAACACAGATTTCCGAATCTCCGGACCTCCAGGCGTCGTAGGCGGCGCGATAGGCTCCGATTTCTTCCGCATCGGCCTTCTCACCGCTTTCCTCGGGGGGACCGCCCAGCAGATCCGCCCCATCGGCGGCCGGATCGGGGGGCACGAGTGCCGCAACCTCCCCTCGCGCAGCCTGCGCTTCGCGAAGCGCCTCAGCAATACGGTGTTCTGAAACCTCGAGTCGTCCTTCGAGGGCACGCACCTCGGTTTCGAGCGAATCGACCTGCGCCGAGAGATCCGCGACTCGCGTGCGGCGGGATTCTTCCGTCGGCCCGCCACCGCGTTTCATGTCGGTCACATCGCGCTCGAGTTTCCGGAATTCCGCAACCGTCACGCAGCCGGTCACGAGCATTAGCACCAGCATCGACGCCAGCACGCCGATCCAGCGCCCAGGGCGCCGTACCTGCTTGGATCCCATCATTTGCCTCCCCCCCCCTCCGAGAACTTACCAGCCCCCGCGGCTCAGCGCGGGTACGGCCCCCACGAGGGCGCGGTGTTGTTTCCGGCGCCCGAGGTGATCCTCCGGGCCTCGCCGCCGCCCCCCACGTCGATGACGTAGATGTCGGCCCGACCCCGTCGGGTCGAGCTGAAGACGAGCTTTCGCGAGTTCGGGGCCCACGAGGGCGCCTCGTCGCTGCGCGGATGGCTGATCAGCGGCACGTTCGTGCGACCCTCCGGGTCGATCAGCCAGATGTCGAACTGCCCGCCCACGCGCGTCTCGTAGGCAATCCACTTGCCGTCCGGCGACCACGTCGGCGCCGTGTTGTAGTTGCCGTTGAACGTGATCCGCCGCGAAGCGCTGCCGTCCGCGTTCATGATGTAGATCTGCGGCGAGCCGGTGCGATCCGAGACGTACGCGAGTTGGCTGCCGTTCGGCGACCAGGCAGGCGAGACATCGATCGAGCGGTCGTTGGTGAGCCGCTTGTACTTCCGGGTCGACATCTTCACCGAGTAGAGTTCGGAGGGCTTTCCGTCCGACATCACCACTGCGAGCGAGTTGCCGTCCGGACCGAACACCGCGCGGTACTGCGATTGCTCCCGGCGGAGCCCGGTGAGCAGGCGCTGCGGCTTGCCCTGCCCGCGGGTCGACACGAAGATGTTCGGCTGATTCAGGTGGCGATAGGAGGTAAACGCGATCGACTTGCCGTCGGGCGACCAGGACGGGAAGTTGTTGATCGAACCGTTCGCGGTGACGGCGCGCTGACGGCTGCCTTCCGCGTCCATCAGATAGATCTCCTTGCCTCCCGTGCGATCCGAGACGAAGGCGATCTCACTGGCCGAGACGCCGCGGACGCCGATGAAGGCCTCGACCACGTCATCGGCGATTCGCCGCGCGAGAGCCGCCGGTTCGAGGCCGACGTCCTGGCGATAACGCTTGCGGAGCAGCCGCTGGCAACGCCCGGTGTCCCAGATTCGGAATTCGACCGTGAACTGGCGCTCGTCGACTTCCAGCGCGCCTTCGACGAAGGCGTCCGCGCCGACCGTCGTCCAATCGACACACGCGAGGCTCTTGCGGCGGTCGAAGTCGCTGGTCTGATCGGGCCCCAGGTACGCCTTCGGATCGATCAACTCGAAGACGCTGGAGAACGCGAGCGCGTTCGACAGCGCGGTGCGGAACTCCACGGTCCGCTCGTCGGTCTTCACTTGGGAGGAGTCGGCGAAACGCTGCACCGC
>CAXMSF010000105.1:0-15450 GCA_964196055.1 uncultured Gammaproteobacteria bacterium
CCCGGACGTCGACCTTCCCTACACCCCGTTACCCTTCAGCGTGACCCCCGCTACGGCACCGACCTTCGACACCATCGCTCGCGATGCTTCGTCGGCCTCGCGCGTATGGGTGATGGGGGCCGGCCCGAGTGTCGGGGCGATCACGAAGCGGGTCGCGAAGGATCCTCGGTTCAGCTTCGCCCGCAACGATCTCCACGGCGGGATCCGACTGGTCCTGCTCAAGCGATGACCCAGGTGCAACCCGACCCGACCCACCAGCCTCGTTCGGCGACCACGGCACGCCTTCCGCTACGCGACCCACTGTGGTGGCACGTAGCGCTGCTCCTCGCAGTCAGCATCGGCTTCGAGTCGGCGTTCATCCATCATGGCCTCAACCTCTACGATGAAGGTTGGCCGCTCTACAGCGCCATGCGCCTGCACGACGGCGGCGTGTTGTATCAGGATGTCTTCTTCGTCTTCCCACCCGGCCACCTGCTGGCGGCCTGGATCGGCTACGCCCTGGACCCTCCGGGCATCATCGCCGCGCGAATCATCTACGCGGCCTTCAACGTCAGTCTCTGCGTCGCCTTCTACTTCCTCGGCCGGCGGTTTCTACCGGCCTCCTTCGCATTGCTGGGCGCTCTGCTGCTCGCCCTGGCCGCACCCGACTCCCACTTGTCCCACTACCACTTCGGTTATCGCTATCTCGTATTCAGCGTGCTGGGCCTGTTGGCTTTTTCGGAACGACTACGGACGGGAGACTCTCGCTGGCTGTTGGTGAGCGGGATCTTCACCGGAGTCGCGCTCTGCTTTCGGCTCACACCCGCTTTCGCCGCGAGCGTCGCCATCGGGGTCGGCATCCTGCTCGCTGAACGCGATTGGCGGCGCTGGCTCCGCGAAGGAAGCCTCTTCACCGCCGGGATCGCGCTCGTCGCGATCCCGGTCATCGCCGGGTTCGCCCATGGCATCGGCCTCGAGACACTCTGGCGCGAGGTCGTGATTCGACCCGTCGCCATGACGGACCTCCAGAGCATCGAAATTCCCGACCTGACCCCACCGGAATTCTGGAAGCGCCTCTCGATCAGCGAGTTCTTCACGGCGGCTCAGTTTCGCGTCTGGGCCATCCTGTACGCCGGCTACGCGGCCGTGCTCGGCTACCGATGGATCCGTGACATGAGAACACGCCGTCCATTCCGCCCAGTGTTGCTCGCGGTCGTCGTCGTCTGGGGCGCGGTCTTTTTCCTCCGCACTCTGGGTCGGTCCGATGTCGGCCACCTGGAATCAGCCCTCCCTCCGGTGTGCCTCGTGTTCACAGATTTTCTGAGTCGACTGCTGCCCTGGCAGCGTCGGAGCGATCCACGGGGCGGAATGGCGCTCCCGCTGGCGAGTGCAGCGTTGATCGTCGCGACCCTCGCCGCGTGGGTCTTTCTATTCGAAACGGATCAACGTCTGACCGCAGCCCGCCTCGGCACGGTGCCCTATGAATCCACGGGTGCCAGAATCTCCGTCCCCGACGCATGGCGGGCGCGAGCCCTCGATGGACGCGTCCGAAAATTGATCGAGCGGACCGAACCGGGCGACAACATTCTCGACCTTTCCGCGGCGCCGATGGTGCATGTCCTGACGGGCCGGCCAGGCCCCGGGCATTTCGACATCGTCGTTCCCGGCACCTTCCTCGACGACTCGGAAGAGCGCAGCTTCGTCGAGCGTCTCGAAGCCGATCCGCCCGCCATCGTCGTCGTATCCACCCAGCCTTTCGACGAAATGCGCGCCCGCGCCGTTTCGGCAACCGCACCACGGGTCGCAGAATGGCTACGCACCCACTACCGGGTCGACGTTGCCACCGGCGACTACAAGCTCTGGGTTCCGCGCGACACCCCGCGCTCCGTACCGTAGGCGCGGCTAATTGGGCCAGTAGATGTATTCGTCGTCCGGCGCATCGGGCCCTTTCAGCGTCTTGTCGATGCTGATCGGCGCTTCGATGAGCGCGGGCCACGCGGGCGCGACCTGCTCCTGGTTGTGAGCAGCGAGCATCAGCTGCATGGCGTTCACGCGGTCCGGGTATTCGCTAGCGACGTTGTGCTGCTCCGTCGGATCGTTCCGCATGTCGAACAGCCAGACCTTGTCGGGGCGCTCGGTGACCTGAAGCTTCCAGCCGTCCGCGATGGCGACCTGATAGTGCCCGCTGCGCCAGAACAGCTTCTCGTGCGGCGATGCGTTCTTCCGCCCGAGCGCGAAGGGCAGCAGATCGACGCCATCCATCGCCCGGTCGCTCGGCATCGCCGCTCCGGCCGCAGCGGCCGCTGTCGCATAGAAATCGAAATGATGCACGGGCTCGTCATAACGGCTGCCGGCGGGAATCCGTGCGGGCCAACGCGCAAAGAACGGCACGTGGATTCCACCCTCGAAGAAGGTGATCTTCCAGCCGCGATACGGTTGATTGATCTCGGGCAAGCCGATGTAGTTCGCACCGCCGTTGTCCGAGGTGAACAGCACCAGCGTGTTCTCCGTGAGGCCGTTCGCCTCGAGCGCCGCGAGCACGCGACCGACGCCGCGGTCGAGCGCCCGGATCATCGCCGCGTAGACGCGCAAGGTGTGATCCTCGATGTGGGAAAGTGCGTCGTAATCGGCCCTGGTCGCTTGAAGCGGGGTGTGGGGTGCCCAGTGAGCGAGATAGAGAAAGAACGGCCGATTCCGATTTGCCTCGATCACCTTCACGGCCTCGTCGGTGTAGTAGTCCGTGATGTAGCCACCGGGCTCGAAAGCCTCGCCGCCGTTGAACGAGCTCGCGAACTGCATCCCCTTCCAGAGAAACCTGTCGATCGGGTCGAAGTCCTGTTTCGAGTTGACCACACCCGGGTCGTCCTCCGACAGATAGAGGCCGCTCGCCATCAGCAGGCTCTCGTCGAAGCCCTGATCGTGCGGCGCCATGCCGTTGCTTCGCCCGAGGTGCCATTTGCCGATGTGGACCGTGTGGTAGCCCGCGCCCCCGAGCGTCTCGGCCAGCGTGATCTCGCTCGCGGGAACTCCCATCTCTTCGAACGGGATCCCTTCACCACGATCGTCGAAGTAGGTGATCGGCGAGTGCAATCGGTCCGAATCCGCGAGGCGTGCCACCATCGGCAGCATGCCGGGTGGCGTCGGCGTGAACTCGAAGCCGAAGCGTGTCGGGTAGCGGCCCGACATCATCGATGCGCGCGATGGCGCGCAGGTGCCGCTGCCCGAATAGCCACGCGTGAACTGCAGCCCTTCGGCCGCGATCGAGTCGATGCTCGGCGTGGAGACCGACCCGCCCGCGACCCCGCCGCCGCCAAAGGTCAGGTCGTTCCAACCGAGATCGTCGGCCACGATCAACACGATGTTGGGCGGTCGCTCGGCAGCCGACGCGGCCGGCGATTCGGGTCCGCGGTCCCATTCGACTTCCTGGTGGGGGCCGACCGGCGTCCGCATCCGCACCGCGAAACCGACCGCCTCGAGCATGATGGGAACCCGGAAGAACCATCCGATCCCCGTCACGACAGCCAGAACGACCGCGATCCGAAGCAGCCACTTCATCACCGCCTACCTCCAGTTCGACGCTGCAGCGTCATCCGATCGGCGGGTCGGCGAGCTTCAGCAGCTGCTTGCCGAGATTCTTGCCGCTGAACAGGCGCAGGAAGGCTTTCGGCGTGTTCTCGAATCCTTCCTGGACATCTTCCGCGTAGACGAGCTGACGTTCGCCGAGCCAGCCGGCGAGTTCTGCCGCCCCTTCGGCGAAACGGGCGACGTAATCGATGATGATGAAACCCTCCATGCGCGCTCGCTGGATGATCAGGTTCATGTAGTTCGACGGGCCCGGAGCCGGCTTCTCGTCGCTGTAGCGGGAGATGCCGCCGCACAGCACGACCCGCGCCCGCATCGCAAGCAGTGCGAGCGCGGCATCGAGGATATCGCCGCCGACATTGTCGAAGTAGACATCGATACCGTCGGGGCAGAGTTCGCGCAGGCGTTCGGCGACGTTTTCGGACTTGTAATCGATCACTGCGTCGAAGCGCGCTTCGTCGGCGAGCCAGGCGCACTTCGTCGGGCCGCCCGCGATCCCGATCACACGCGCACCCTGGATCCGCGCGATCTGCCCCGCGATCGACCCGGTCGCACCGGCCGCGCCCGAGACGACGACGGTCTCGCCCGGCTTCGGCTTGCCGATCTCGAGCATGCCGAAGTAGGCGGTGAGGCCCGTGAGACCGAGGACGTGCAGCGGCAACGTGATCGGCATGCCTTCGGGCACCTTCGACATGCCCGGGCCACAGAGCGCGTACTCCTGCCAGCCGAGCAGCCCGTGCACGAAGTCGCCGACTTCGAAACCGTCCAGGCGCGACTCGATCACCTGGCCGACCCCCAAGGCCCGCATCGGCTCGCCGATCGCGACCGGAGGCAGGTAGCTCTCGCGATCCTCCATCCAGCCGCGCTGGGTCGGGTCGAACGAGACGTACAGCGTTCGAACGACCAACGTGCCGTCGAGCGCCTTGGGGATGTCGGTCTCCACGTACTCGAAGTCACTTTCCTTCACCATTCCGACCGGCCTGGCGGCGAGCAGCCACTGACCGTTCTTCGTGCCCGATTCAGCCATATGGATCGATCCCCTCGATTCTTGCTTCTGGCGGTGGCGCCCTCTGAATCGCGCCGAGTCCATCACTGCGCGGTGGCGGCAGAGAATACCCCGGCAGGATCTGATACAAACTCGGCCGGAGACGACGCGGGATTCGAGTACTATCTTCTAGATACCCTGCAGCCGTCCATACTAGAGGCCCCCCCCCATGGCAGAAACCATCAAGGATTACGACGACGTCACTCAGTACGGGCTCGACGACGACCTGCGCGATGAAATCCTGCGCAAGCAGATCGAATGCACCTTCATCTGGGGTCCGAAGACCGGCTGGCCCGTCGGCGTGCTGATGACCTACCTCTGGAAGGACGGGAGTTTCTGGGTCAGCGCGACCAGTCAGCGCAAGCGGATCTCCGCGATCAAGCGCGATCCGCGCGTCTCGGTGGTGGTGTCGAGCCACGGGACCGACCTCGGGCCCGCCAAGGGCATCACGGCAAAGGGGCACGCGATCATTCACGACGACCAGCCGACCAAGGACTGGTTCTACCCCGCCTGCGCGGCGGTCAACATCCCGACCGAGGGTAAGTTGCAGGATGCCTTCGCCCGCATGTTGGACACCGAGCGCCGGCTCGTGATCGAAGTCAAACCCGAGAAGTGGATCACCTTCGACGCGGCCAAGATGATGAACGCGTCGATTGCCGCGTGGCAAAAAGAGGGGATCCTCGACTGACTTCCATCACGTTGCAGCCGTGGCGAGAATCCGCGCGGGCGACGTGATCTACACGAGAGAAACACAGAATGGCTTCCGACCAGAGCTTTGGTGATATCGGCGTAGACATCGGAGACGATTTCGTCGCCAGCGTCGAGATCCAGCGCCCGCCGCACAACTACTTCGACGCCGAACTGATCCGCGACCTCGCCACGGCATTCGAAGCACTCGACGACGACACGAGCTGCCGCGCCATTGCGTTGTGCTCCGAAGGCAAGAACTTCTGCGCAGGCGCGCAATTCGGCGGCGGCGCGCGGCCGAAGCCCAGCTCCGAAGATCCCGAACCGCCGGGGCACCTCTACGACGAGGCGGTACGACTGTTCGCTACCAAGACACCCGTCGTCGCAGCCATCCAGGGAGCGGCAATCGGCGGTGGGCTCGGACTCGCACTGATGCCCGATTTCCGGATCGCGGCACCCGAGGCACGCTTCGCCGCGAACTTTGCGCGGCTTGGCCTCCACCACGGCTTCGGGCTGTCGGTAACGCTGCCCGATCTCGTGGGCGGTCAGAAGGCGATGGAACTGCTCTACACCGGCCGCCGTCTGCGCGCCGACGAAGCGCTGGAGATCGGCCTCGTCGACCGCATTGCCCCGCTCGACGAGCTGCATGCAGCTGCGCGCGACTTCGCGCGCGAAATCGCGGGCTCGGCCCCGCTGGCGGTCCGCTCGATTCGCGAGACCCTGCGCGGAGACCTGGCTCAGCGAATTCGCACGGCGACCGACCGCGAGAAGATCGAGCAGGAGCGCCTGCAGCAGACGAAGGACGTTCGCGAAGGCATACGTGCAATGGGCGAACGACGTACACCGGATTTCACCGGGAGCTGATCTACCCCCCCCATGGAGATGGAATGTTCGATTTTGAATTCGGAGAGGATCTCGAACTCATTGCCGAAACGGCCAAGAGCTTCGCGACCGACGAGCTCTTCCCGAAGCTGCGGGATCACGAGAGCGCGCGCGCCGTCGATGCGACGGTACGCGCATCGTACGCGGAGATGGGGCTCGCGGGCCTCGAACTGCCCGAGTCGCTCGGCGGCGCCGAGCTCGGCGCACTCGCCCGAGTGCTCGTGAACGAAGAACTGGCAGCAGGTGACGCAGGCGCTGCACTCGCCCTCGACCCCCTCGGCCCGGCCCTCTACCCGCTGCTCGAAATCGGCGGCGAAGACGCGGTGCGGGAATTCGCGCTGCCGCTGCTCGAAACAGACGGCGCGCGAGCGGTCTTCGTGGACGCCGCCGACGCGAAACTCGAGGTCGGGACGACGGTCTCCGGCTCGGTTCCGTGGGTGCCGTCGGATCGGGTGGACCTGCTCGTGCTGTTGCGCGACGACGAGGCAGTCATCATTCGCGACGGCGTCGAAAGCCACGAGTTGCGCGGCAGCGGGATGCGCGCCGCGGGCGCCAGCGAGCTCACGCTCACGGCAGCCCCGATCGCGGCGCGCTTCGAAGGCCGCGCGCAGGCCGCACGCGCGCGGGCCCGCGCACGCATCTACTTTGCGTCGCTGCTGATCGGCGTACTGCGACAGGCAGCCGACTTCTCGCGTGAGTATGCGACCCTGCGCGAGGCCTTCGGAAAGCCGATCGCCCACCACCAGGGGCTCACCTTCCTCATCATCGACATGCTGGCCGCCGTCGACGGCGCGCGCGTGCTGCTCCACGAGGCCGCCTGGCGTCTCGAAAACGGCACGGCGGGCGAAGCTGCAGCGGCAGCGGCCTTTGCCGAAGCGATCGAGGCCTCGACCCTGGTCGGCCCGAATGCCGTGCAGATCCTCGGTGGGCACGGCTTCATGCAGGACTACCCGGTCGAGAAATACATGCGCGAGTCCCGCTCACTCGGCCTCGTGATCGGCGGGCTGGATGCGGCCCGCGAAGATGCCTGGACCGCTCTCGCGGATGCGGATTCCCACGTGCAACTCTCGCATCTGGAGGTTGCCTCGTGAACTTCGAAATCGATGCAGCAATCCAGGGACCGCTCGCAGCTCTCAGAGAGCGCGGGCGAACCGAAGCCCGGCCGATCGGCCTGGAAGCCGACCGGCTCGGCCGACCGATTCCGGTCGACGACCCGTATTTCGCCAAACTGATCGCGCGCGGCGAAGGCCGAACGCGCTGGCGCGGCCCCGACGCCGAGAAGAAGGCGCGCAATAAGCCCAAGTCGGCCGGCAGCCGCCCGAGTCGCCGGACCGTGAAGACGCTGCTCTTCGTCGAAGAGCTCGCCTACTGGGACCGCGGCGTCGTCGTCGCCAACCCGGGCGTCGGGCTGCCCGAGGCGAACGTGATCGCGATGGGAACGGACGAGCAGAAGGAGCGCTTTCTCGGCCCCTTCCTCGCGCCAGACCGGCCGCGCTGGGCCTGCTTCGCAATGACGGAACCCGGCGCGGGCTCCGACGCGGCCGCGATCGAGACGACCGCAGAAAAGGACGGCGATCACTGGATCCTGAACGGCGCCAAGTGCTTCATCGGCAACGCGACGCGCTCCGACTGGATTCTCGCCCAGGCGACGGTCGATCCGTCGCAGGGGCGCGACGCACAGCGCTCGTTCTTCATCGAGCAGGGCACGCCCGGGCTCGGCGGCTTCCGGATCGAGAAGAAGATGGGTCTCAAGGCCTATGAATCGACCTCGTTCACGCTGCAGGACTGCCGCATTCCGGACGCGAACCTGCTGGGCGGCGAGGCCCGCTACGAGAAGCGCGACGGCTTCAAGGGCGCGATGAAGGCCTTCAACGCGGGGCGACCGATCGTGGCCGCGAATGCGGTCGGTATCGGGCGAGCTGCCCTCGACGAAGCGCTCGCGTTCGCGCGCGAGCACGATCAACTCGCGGACGCGCGCGTGCGCGACCGCCTCGAACGCGCGGCCCGCAAGCTCAAAGTCGCGCGGCTGCTGTGTCTCAAAGCGGGCTGGCTCGCCGACCAGGAGAAGCCGAACATCATCGAGGCCTCGATGTCCAAGCTGGTCGCGGCCCAGGTCGGACTGGAGGCGACCAGCCTCGGCATGGAGCTGCTCGGAACCGTGGGCGCGCGCGGCGACCACCTGATCGAGAAGCTCTACCGGGACATCAAGGCCCTCGACATGGTCGAAGGCACGGGGCAGATCCAGCGCATCATCATGGCGCGCAAGCTCGTCGCCTTGCCGCGTTGATCAGCGTCGGCCTTCGGGGCGATCAGGAGAAGTCGGAATGAAATTCGGAATGCACCTTCCTCAGGCCGGGCCCGCCGCCTCGGCAGCCGCGATCCACGCCGTCGCAAAGCAGGCCGAGGAACTCGGCTTCGACGACGTCTGGGTCAGCGACCACGTCGCGGTGCCCAAAGACGCCGTCTATCCGCCGTCGGCCTACATCCTCGACCCGTTGATCGCACTCACCTGGGCTGCGGCCGCGACCGAGCGGGTCGGTCTCGGCACGACCGTGCTCGTGCTGCCGCTTCGGCCGCCGGTGCTACTCGCGAAGATGCTCGGCTCGCTCGACGTGATGAGCGGCGGACGCGTAATCGTCGGCGCGGCGAGCGGCTGGCTCAAAGAGGAATTCGACGCGCTCGGCGTCCCCTTCGAAGATCGCGGCGCACGCACCGACGAGACCATCGACATCATGCGCAAGTGCTGGACCGAAGATCCGATCGACCTGGTGGCGCCTGTTACCGGCGCGAAGCTGGTCTCGGTGCGGGCGAAGCCCCAGCCCGAACGATCACTCCCGATCTGGGTCGGCGGCCACAGCGAGCCCGCTTTCCGGCGCGCGGTCGAGCGCGGCGATGGCTGGCACGGTGCATTCCAGCCCCCCGACAAGACGGCGGAGTTCGCGACCCGGCTGCGCAAAGACCGGCCCGAAGCCTCGTTCACGCTCTCGATGCGCGCGCGCTGGGACGCGCTGCGCGACCCGGCGGATGAGATCGCACGCGGGGTAGACGATTACATGGAGGCGGGCATCCAGCACATCGTCGTCGAGCCGTCACAGCGCGACCAGGACTCCTGGCTGCGCTGCAGCGAAGCGTTCGCGAAGATCTTCGAGCGCGCACGATGATCCGCAGCCTCTGCGACACATGTCCGGCGTAGACGGAGTCCTGCTCTACACGGACGCGATGTCGAAGCAGGACTGCGTCGCCGACGCGCTGCGCCTCGAAGCGCTCGCCTACGACGCGATCTGGTTGCCGGACCTGTTCGGCCGCGAGCTGTTCGTGACCGCGGGCTACCTGCTGGCCGCGACGACCCGCTTGCGGGTCGCCACCGGCATCGCGAACGTCTACGCCCGCGATGCGATGTCGGCCGCGCAAGCCGCGCGAACGCTTTCCGAGTTGTACGACGGCCGATTCATTCTCGGTCTGGGCGTGTCGCACCCCCAGGCCGCCAAAGCGCGTGGGCACCGCTGGGAGCCGCCGGTCCGGAAGCTCGCCGCCTATCTCGAGGGCATCGCAAACGCAGCGGTGAACGCGCCCGAGCCGCCGAGTGCAGCGCCGATCTTCATCGCCGCCCACGGCCCCCGGCTGCTCGCACTGGCGGCCGAAAGCACGGACGGCGCCAACACCTACCTGATGCCGCCCGAGCACACCCGACAGGCGCGCGAAATCCTCGGCCCCGAAAAACAGCTCAACGTGGTACTGCCCTGCTGCCTGTGCGCGGACGCGACCGTGGCTCGTAACGTCGCGCGCAAAGGGCTGTCGATGTACCTGCGGCTTCCCGCGTACAAGCGGCAGTGGGCACGCTTCGGCCTCGACGAGCGCGACAGCAACGACGGCGGCAGCGACCGCTTGATCGATACGCTCGTTGCTTGGGGCGACGAAGATGCAGTCCGGGCACGAATCGCCACCCACATCGAAGCGGGCGCGAATCGGATCATCGTGATGCCATACAACGCGGCGCCGAACACCCGCGAACGGCCTTGGGATCTGCTTGCAGCGCTCGCCCCCGGCGCGCGCTGAAGCAACCCGCGGCCCGCGGAACGGCCTACACTCCCGCTCATGCCGTCGACTGGCGTGGATGCGAGTGCCACGGACCCTGCACGCGCGGATCACGAAGCGCCTCCGGGAGCCTTCGCCGCGCATGCGGAGCGCGCGCTGTTCGTCCTGCTCGCACTGCTCACGCTGGTGCTGTTCGCTCAACTGCTCGAATACGGTTACGGGCGCGACCAGGCCATCTACTCGCTGATCGCCGACGCGATGCTTCGCGGCGAGGCCCCCTACCGCGATGCATGGGATTTCAAGCCTCCGGGAATCTACGTCGTCTACGCGTTCGCGCGTGCCGTCTTCGGCGGCAGCTTCGCCGCCGTGCGGATATTCGAAGTACTCGCGCTGATCTCCCTCTTCCCCGCATTCGCGATCTTCTCGCGACGACACGTGGGCAGCGCTCGCGCGGGGCTGCTCTGCGCTGCCGTGGCGATCCTCGGCTACGTGCCGATCGAGTTCTGGTACACCGGGCAGCCCGAGGGCTTCGGCGGCGTCGCGCTCGCCTGGGCCCTCGTGTGCGCGACCTATAGCCCGCCGACCGGGGCGGGCCGCGCGGGCGAGCGGCGGCAGCTGGCCGCCTGGGCGGGTGCCGCTGCGCTCTACAGCATCGCCGCGTTGCTGAAGCCGCCGCTCGGCGGCGGAATCTTCGTGAGCTTTGCGTTCGTCGTCGCGAGCCGCCGGCCCGCAGCCATCGCGCACGGCTGGGCGCGGGCCCTCGCCGCACCGACCCTCGCCTTCGCCATCGGCGGCGCACTACCCGTGCTCGCCACGCTCGCCTACTTCGCGTCGTTGGGCGCGCTGAACGACCTCTTCCGCGCGCTGTTCGTCTTTGCACCGGGCTACACGTCGATCGATCTCGCCGGTTCGTCGGCATGGCGCCTGCTCGGACGCAGCCTGCGCGAGTGGCTGCTGCTCACGGCACCCTTCAACCTAGTCGGGCTGGTCGCACTCGCGCTGCTCCCGCGACTCAGCTCGCGCGAACGGTTCGGCATCGCGCAGGTACTCGGCGTGGTCGCGCTCTCACTGCTCGGGGTCGCACTCCAGGCCAAGTTCTTTCTCTACCACTACGCCGCAGTCCTGCTCCTCACGGGGCTGCTCGCGGGCTGGGGTTACTGGAAACTCTGGATCCGAGCGCGGCGCTCCGCCTTCACCAGCGTGGCTTTCGCAGCCATGCTCGCCGCGATCGCCTTCGATCTGTTGCCCGGGCTGCCCGAAATGCGAGTCTTCTGGACCCGCAGCGCGCTGCGCTTCGAAGCTCACCTGAAGCCTGAACTGAGGATTCCGTATCACGACGGTCTGCACGACTTCGGCGATGTCGACGCGGGCAGCAATCGCAGGGCCGCCGAGTGGCTGATCGCGAACACGCCAGCCGAGTCGCGCCTCTTCGTCTGGGGCTTCGAGCCGGTGATCTATCACCTGTCCGGGCGCCGACCGGCTTCGCGCTACATCTACAATGTGCCGCAGCGCAGCGAGTGGGCGCAGGCCGAGAGCCGCGGGATCCTGATCCAGGAACTCACGGCTGCACCGCCAACCGCCATCGTAGTCGTCCATCGCGATTCACTGCCCTGGGTCACCGGCAACCCGCTCGACAGCGCCGCCGCGCTCACGACCTTCCCTGAGCTGCAACAGCTGCTGCAGGAGGAGTACCAACACGCCTGGCGCCTCGGCGATCTCCAGATCCTGCTGCGCCGCGGCTGGCCCGGCCCCGGGGCCGACACTCGCTAGGGCTGCGAGTTCCACACGACGACCGCAGCCGAGAAACGGTCGCGGCCCGGCGGAAAGAGTTCGTCGGGATGAATCGGCTCGGACTCGGCGCGGAACACCGCGTCGGGTCGCGGCCGTCGGCTATAGGCGGGCAGGTCGACGACCCACCGGAGACGCGGACCGAGGCGCCGCGCCGCCGCCTCTGGAGACGGCGTGACGAGTCCGAGCAGATCCAGCATCGGCGCCTCCGAGTAGTACGCGATGGTCCCGACTTCGTTCGCAGCCACGACGTCACCGGGACGGGCGCGCACGTAGAGGTAGTCGGCAACTTCACGGTACGCGGCGTCGCGCGCACCGAACCAGAAAGCACGCTCGTAGACCTGCGAGTAGTGGGCGGTGCGAAGCAGGAAGCCCGCGGCGATCGCCGCAAGCATCAGCGAGCCGGCGAGCGTCCAACCGCGCCCGGCCGGCAGCGACTCGACCGCGAGCGTGAGCCCGGACAGCGCAAAGATCGTCACGAACAGCAGCGCGGGGTACAAATGCCACTCGAAGCCGATCTCCATCCGGAAGGTCAGGTAAGCCACGAGGTAGAGAAGCAGGCACACCGCCGGAAGCCACAGCGCGTGCTGGCGACGGATCAGTCCAACCGCGCCGGCGAGGGCGAGAAGCCAGGTCGCGCCCGCGGCGAGGCCGGGCGGATGGCTCGCGATGCGAAGCGACTCCTCGATCTCGAGCGAGATCGTAGGCGTGAAGAAATTCGTACCGAGATAACTCGCGATGCGGAAGGCCTGGTCGAGCAAGGCGACGGTTCCAACCTTGTTCGTGAGCGAGTTCGGCAACACGCTTCCGAACCATGCCACTGCGAACAGATACCACGGCGCGGAAAGCGCCAGGCCCAGGACCGCTGGCCGCCAGGCCGCCGCACGCAGCTCTCGAACGCACGCGACGCCGAGCGGAATCGCAACCAGATAGGCGTCGGGTCTGAACAACCCGGCCAGCGCCACCAACGCCGCCGCAGCGAGCCAACGCGATGCGATTGCCGAGACGAACCCCCATAGCACGCACGCCATCACGAGATTGGTCTCGAGCGCGACGAAGCGATGCGACCAGGCGGCGCCGAACGCGATGCCGAGTGCCACGAAGGCCGCGCCGCGGTCGCCGAGGGCGCGGCGTAGCATGAAGAAGACGGCCGCAGCCTGCGCGAACCAGCCCAGGCAACCGAGTGTCGACATCAGGCTCGGGAGCCGCTCCTTCCCCAACAGTGAGTAGCCCACCGCCGAGAGCAATACGTGTGCAGGTGCGGTCGACGCCATCGAACGCTCGCCGGGGTTGAAGACGAGCCCGTTTCCGTTCGCGAGGTTCTGGCCCTAGCGGAAGCTGATGAAGGCGTCGTCGTGGCGGAGCGAATGGAAGCCCGCCACTTGAAGCGCGAGGATCGCCAGCGCGGCGAGCACCAGGAGCCAACTTTTCAGCCCGACTGTCGCTGTCGACGAAGGCGTCGATGCCACTCATCCCCCTCAGCGGTGGAACCGTCGCCCCCGCGTCAAACGCGCGCCAGCGGTACCTCGAGGCCGGGCACGGGGGCGCGCGTACGGAAGATCGTACCACCGCGGGCGGGGTCGTCGGTGTTGTCGCTCGTCGCGATATAGAGGTCGCGTCGGTCGGGGCCGCCGAAGCTGACACTCGCGACCGTCTTCGCCGGGACTTCGAGGTTCAGGTCGACGTCACCGTCGGGTGTGAGGCGCGTGATGCAGCCGCCCCAGTACGCGGCGGCCCACACGAATCCGCTCTCGTCGACCGCGAGCCCGTCCGGGTGCCCATTCGCGAGCTGCGCAAACACACGCCGGTTCGACACACTGCCGTCTTCGGCGACGTCGTGCAGCAGAATCTGGTTGCGGGTGCTGTCGCTGTGATAGAGACGGCGGCCGTCCGGCGAAAAGCCGATGCCGTTGGTGAGCCCGACGTCGTCGTAGAGCATTTCCGCCACGCCTTCGGCCTCGATCCGGTAGAGCTCGCCGGCGCGTGCCACCACATTCTTCTCGAAGGGATTGAAACGCTGCGAGCCGACCAGGATTCGACCCTCGGAATCCGTGATGAGGTCGTTGAAGCCCGGGGCGTCCTCGACGTCGAAGACGATGCGCGACTCGCCGTCCTGCACATGGCAGATGTTGCGCCCCGACACCACGATGCCGCCGTCGGCGTGGAGCGCGATCCCCCCGACGCCGCGGCGCTTCGGAATCACGGTCTCGATCCTTCCGTCCGGGTCGCGACGATAGACCCCGCCCAGCTTGGCGTCGCTGAAGTAGAGCCGGTTCTCGGCATCGATGCGCGGGCCTTCGACCAGGCCGTAGCCCCACGCCAGGGTTTCGAGTTCCGAATTCGACATCGCTTGCTCCGATCGATTGAACCGTTCAAGGTCGCGGAATCGGGCAGAAGACGCCAGACTGAGCCGAGCGATCACGCGTCGAATCTGCGGCCGGAGACTCGCGAGCAGCGATTTCGACATACGAACACCTGAAATTTCCATGAACGCACAAGGAGCTGAACGAATGGGCAGGTTGGAAGGCAAGATTGCAATCGTGACGGGAGGGGCATCCGGGCTCGGGAAGGCCTGCGCGACACGCTTCGCCAAAGAAGGTGCACGCGTCGTCGTCGCAGACGTACAGGACGAAGCAGGCGAGGCGGTCGCGAAGGAACTCGGCGGGCTCTTCGTCCACACCGACGTGAGCATTCCCGAAGAAGTCGAGAACATGATCCGCTTCAGCGTCGACTCGTGCGGGCGCATCGACATCCTCATGAACAACGCGGGTATCGACGGTGAGAGCGGCATCACCGGCGAAAGCTCCGTCGAGAACTGGAAGCGCGTGATGTCGATCAATATCGACGGCGTCTACTACGGCATGAAGTACGTGCTGCCCGTGATGGTCGAGCAACGCGCGGGTGTCATCCTCAACACCGCGTCGACCGTGGGCTGCAACGCGATTCCCGGCCTGCCCGCCTACACGGCGTCGAAGGCCGGCGTGATCCAGCTCTCGAAGACCACCGCCATCGAGTATGCCGACAAGCGCATTCGCGTGAACGCGATCTGCCCCGCCATCGTCGACACACCGCTCGTACGAGCGCTCGTCGAGGCCTCGCCCGACCCCGAAGCCGTACGCCGGGGAATGGAGATGATGAATCCGATGCCCGGGATGGTGACCGCGGATGCCATTGCGGACGCCGCGCTCTTCCTTGTGAGTGACGAGGCCGCCTTCATCACAGCCGTCGCGCTGCCGATCGACGGCGGCTACACGGCTCGCTAGGCCGTTTTCTGCCTTGTACCTCTGAGTTCGCAGGCCCGAGAGCCGGCGAACTCAGAGGTACAAGGCAGAGGCTGTTCGATAGTCAGGCCGCGCGAGCGGTCTGACTATCGCCCCCGGCGACTCAGTTCCGCCGGCGCGGAGCCGGGCCGAAGCTGGGCAGGCGGCAGAGGTGATTGCCGCCGTCGACGG
>CAXMSF010000106.1:0-6745 GCA_964196055.1 uncultured Gammaproteobacteria bacterium
GCGTCGCGAATCACCTCGCCCTGGTGCTCGATCTGCTCCGACTGCGCTTCGACCTGGCCCTGCAGCTGCTCGACGATCGCCCGCATCTCGGCGAGCTCTTCAGTCGATTGATTAGCGACCGCCAGCGGCGCTCCCATCAACAGCATGCATGCCGAAATGGCAAACAATTTTATGAACCTTCTCATCACATCTCCTTCGTCGTGTTCGACTGGCGAACAGCTATACCTGGTTTGTCGACCTCTACTCGTTGCGAGAATCCGCATCGAGTCCCCCGTGTCGACCCCAGTTGCATAGCAATCTGTGTGTCGGTTGCAATTTCGTGTGCAAAATTAATGTTTCGAGTCGCCTTCCTCAGAGTCGGATCGGAGCCCTCCCGGACCCCGCCGCGTCGCCGGGCAGCCGCTGCACAGCATGGCAATTGCAATCAACGGGTGAAAACGCCCACACCTCGTGCTGCTCGAAAAGCAGGCAGGGATGCCCATTGGACGGGCGTTTCCGAGGGCGCCTTGCTGCCAATTCGTGTTGATTTCGACACGGTCACGGTCTCAAATCGCAGCAAATCGGATTTTGCGACTTGGCACGTTCATTGAAATGGTCGCCTGCGTACGCCGAACCGTGGGCCAGGGGAGCACGGATCGACGTCGGGTCGGGACGAAAGCCCGGCGAAGAAGATTTCAACCCCCCTGCTGAAGAGGACATCCAATGAATCGCATTCGACCCATTTTTCTGCTCGCCGGGGCACCCCTGCTCCCCAGCCTCGCGCTGGCCGAGGACGGAGTCACGGCGGGCCAGTTCACCGCCAACAACGTCTGGATGATGCTGTGCGCGGGCCTGGTCTTCATCATGCACCTCGGCTTCGCGACGCTCGAGTCGGGCCTGACGCGCGCCAAGAACACCACCAACATCCTATTCAAGAACACTTTCATCATCTCGGCGGGCGTTCTCACCTACGCGCTGATGGGCTTCAACCTGATGTACCCGGGTGACTTCAGCCTGGGGGCTTTCTTCGGTTTCGCGGGCTTCGGCATCGCGACCGACGCGGTCGGCAACACGCCCGCCTACGCGGACGGCGGCTACACCTATTGGACCGATTTTCTCTTCCAGGCAATGTTCGCCGCGACCTGCGCGACGATCGTGTCGGGCGCCGTGGCGGAGCGAATCAAGCTCTCGGCGTTCATGATCTTCGTCATCCCCTTCGTCATGATCGTCTACCCGGTGCTCGGCTCGTGGAAGTGGGGCGGCGGCTGGCTCGACCAGCTGGGCTTCTACGACTTCGCGGGTTCGACCCTGGTGCACTCGCTCGGCGGCTGGGGTGCGCTCGTCGGCGCCTGGATGCTCGGCCCGCGCCTCGGCAAGTACGCGAACGGCAGGCTGAACCCGATCCCGGGCAGCAACATGCCGATGGCCGCGATCGGCGTCTTCCTGCTGTGGCTCGGCTGGTTCGGCTTCAACGGCGGTTCGGTGCTCTCGGCCGATCCGGAGCTGACCTCGTTCACGCTCGTCACCACCTGCCTCGCCGCATCGGCGGGTGCCCTCGCCGCGATGTTCACCTCCTGGTTCGCCTTCGGAAAGCCCGACCTGTCGATGGCCCTCAACGGGATTCTCGCGGGCCTCGTCGGCATTACCGCCGGAGCCGACACGGTCGGCATCGCGAGCTCGGTCCTGATCGGCGCGATCGCGGGCACGCTCGTGGTCGCTTCGGTGATGTTCTTCGACCGGATCAAGATCGACGACCCTGTCGGCGCGATTTCGGTTCACCTGGTCTGCGGCGTCTGGGGCACCCTCGCGGTCGGCATCTTCTCGACCAACCCCGATCATTCCTTCGTGACTCAGCTGATCGGTGTCGCGGCCTACGGCGTCGCCGGTCTCGCCGCAACGCTCGCGATCTTCGGCACGCTGAAGGCGACGATGGGCATCCGGGTCGAAGAAGGCGAAGAACTCGAGGGCCTCGACCTCGCCGAGCACGGCGCGCACGCCTACGACCTGTCGGGCCCGACCAGCATTCTCGAAACCATTACGGGCCCTTCCCCGGTTCGCGTACAGCACACGACCGCCCTCGCCGACGAACGGGCCTGATGGCCGGTCGAACCCAGGAGATCATGTCATGAAGAAAATCGAAGCGATCATCAAGCCCTTCAAGCTGGACGACGTCAAGCAGGCACTCGGCGAAATCGGCATCGAAGGCATGACGGTGAGTGAGGTCCGCGGCTTCGGTCGCCAGAAGGGACACAGCGAACTCTATCGCGGCGCGGAATACGTCGTGGAGTTCCACCCGAAGGTGAAGCTGGAGCTGCTCGTAGCCGACGGCCAGGCCGAGAAGGTCGCCCGCGCGCTATGCGACTCGGCCGGTACCGGAAAGATCGGCGACGGGAAGATCTTCATCTATCCCGCCGACGATGTGATCCGCATCCGGACCGGTGAACGGGGAGAAGCCGCCCTGTCCTGATTTCCGATCAGCAGCTTCTGCGAGTTCGAGTGCCCGGAAACCGCTCGCGGTTTCCGGGCACTCCTGCATTCGGGCGCGTGCACCCCCGCACGCGACGACGAATCGAAACGCGGAGCGACTTCCTTATAGATAGGGGCGCGCTCAGTCGTCGAGCTTCGGGCGCCCGCTCGACCAGTCGATCCTGCGCAGCGGCGTCTCGACTCCGTCCCAGCTCTTCGACGCGCTGTCGATCGCGTCGAAGAGCTCCGTCATCAGATCGATCCGTGCCATCAGCTGCACCATCACACCGGGTCGCTGCGCGGAGTCGATGTACGCATGGGCATCGCCGAAGCGCTGCCGCAGCCGGTATTCGTGGCCCGCGGCTGCGAGTTCCGCGAGCGTCGCCGGGATATCGTCGACCCAGGCTGCGAGATGCTGAAGCCCGCCGGTCGGATGCCCCTTCAGGAAATCGCGATAGACCGTCGGTGTATCGTCGTGCTGCTGGATCACCTCGATCTGCTGGTCGCCCGAGAATGCGAACGCGGCCGACAGGTCGGGCTGGATCGGCCGACCGTCGTACTCGCCGGGCGGCCGGATGTGCTCTTCGATGAAGAAGGGCCCGACACCTCGCTCTACCCAGTGCGAAATTGCGCGATCGATGTCTGGAACCACGTAGCCCTGCTGGATCAAGGGGCCGAACAAGACGCTCATGGCATGCTCCTTTGCGTGGAAGGCGAAGATAGCCTTCGGGCGCTGAAGCGACTGCACCGAACGCGCGAAGGCCGAATGCAGCCTACAATCGCCGATCCTCGACATGGACTCGGAGATCGCGAGCACGGGAGACTCGCAGAGGCCAAGGCCGAGGCCGCAACGCGGGAAGCAGGGGCAGCGGGAGGGTGCGAAGATGGCGAAGGGAAGCGACGAGACCGCGGCCGAAGCACGCGTCGACGAGCGCAAGCAGGACCGCGAGGTAGACGTCGCGGTGATCGGCTCCGGCATCGGCGGACTCTGCACCGCGGCGCTACTCGCGAAGAACGGATACGAAGTCGTGGTCTGCGAGAGCCACACCACGCCCGGCGGCGCCGCCCACGGTTTCGAACGCGACGGTTTCCACTTCGAGTCGGGCCCGTCGTTCTTCACCGGCTTTTCGGTCGAGCAGAGCAACAACCCGATGCGCCTGGTGCTCGACCAGATCGGCGAATCCGTCGAAGCGGTCCCCTACGACCACTGGAATTTCCACTTCCCGAGCGGCCTGTTCGTATCCTCCACCAACGAAGAGCGCTTCCATGCCGAAATCGCGAAATTCGCTTCCGCGAAGGGAATGGCGGAGTGGCTCCGTCTCGAAGAGCGGATGAAGCAGACCCCGGCTCCCGAAGACATCAACAAGAGCTTCGCATCGCTCGTCGACCAGGAAATCAGCGACCCCTTCCTGCGACACTTGTGCGACTTCGACGCCTTCGGCCTGAGCGGCATGGACGCCGGCGGAACGCCGCTGGCCGAGATGCACTTCATGTTCTGTGAGCGCTTCCAGGCCTCGGTCGACTACCCGATCGGCGGCAGCCAGGCGATCGTCTCGGCGCTGATCCGCGGGCTCGAGAAGTTCGGCGGCAAGCTGATCCTGGGCGCGCACGTCGATTCGGTGATCGTCGAGGACGGGCGCGCTGCGGGAATCCAGCTGCGCCGCGGCGGCCGCATCCGCGCCCGCCGCGCAGTCGTCTCGAATGCTTCGGTGTGGGACACCCCGAAGCTCGTGCCCGAAGGCGTGCTTCCCGAGGACTATTGCCGCGAATCCGCGGAGGCTCCGCAGTGCGAGAGCATCCTCCACCTCCACCTGGGAATCGACGCGACCGGACTGCCCGAAGATCTTCCGATCCATCATGTCGTGATCTGGGACTGGGACATCACCGCACCCCGAAATGTCTGCAACATCAGCATCCCGTCGACACTCGATCCGGGCCTCGCGCCCGCCGGCCATCACGTGGTGCACGCCTACACGGCCGGCAACGAGCCCTACGCGGCGTGGGAGGGGCTGCATCACAAATCGGAGGAATACAAGGCGCAGAAGCAGGAACGCGCCGAGGTGCTCTGGCGAGCGCTGGAGAAGGTGATCCCGGATGTCCGCGAGCGTACGAAGGTCTCGTTGATCGGCACACCGCTCACCCAGGAGCGTTTCCTGCGCCGACATCGCGGCAGCTACGGCGCCGCTTATCGCGCCGACGAGGGGCGCGTGTTCCCGGCCGCGACCACGCCCCTACCTGGATTGTTCCGCTGCGGCGACTCGACCAACCCCGGAGTCGGCGTCCCGGCGGTTGCGGTCAGCGGGATGATCGCCGCGGGCGCGGTCGGACCCCCGCCGCAGAGTTAGAGGCGAATCAGTCGTCCGCGGCAGCGGCTTCGGTGGCGGGGGCTTCCGGGCGGGCGAGTTCCCCGAGACCGCTCACCACCGCGTGCAGCACCGGCCCGAGCACCTTGACGGTCTCGCGATCGAAGCCGAGTAGCGACAGCGCGATGCCGAGCGGATCGAATGCCATGCGCGTGGCCCGCACCTCGAGGCCCAGCACGGTGCGGTGGGCCTCGATCTTGGTCTTCAATAATTCCTTCTGATATTCGAGCTCGGTCACGAGACCTCCCGCAGGCTGCGGCGGTCGGCTTCCAGGACTTCGCGCGTCGCCTCGAAGGCGCGCGCCCCGCGACGGATCCGGCGCGAGTTTGCGAACACGAGCCCAAACATCATCACGCTGTAGAAGCCGCACAGGCCGAGTGCCACTTCGACTCGCCACTCGTCCCAGAACACGATCAACAACGCCACGTTGACGCACAAGAACACCATGAAGCCCGCGAGCGCGACGGCGAGTGTCGTGAGCAGGACCATCGAGATGCGACGCCGCTCTTCGTCGAACTCGATCGCGAACAGATCGAGCCGCAGGTGGATCCCCTCGACCAGGCTCGCGGATACACGCCGCGCTGCGGTCGAGAGATCGGAGAAGTCGTTTCCGCTTGCAGACATGGGGGATTCCTCAACGGTTTCGCGAAAAGGCCAGGCCGAGCAACAGGCCGACACCGGCGGCTGCGAGCAGCGCGCCGAGGGGATTGTCGCGAACGCGCTGCTCGACGACCCCGATCTCCTCGCGGAAGTCCTTCTCGACTTCGGCCAGCACCGGGCGCAGCGTGTCGCCCGCTTCGGCGGCCGCCCTCGCGAGTGTGTCACGCGCCTCGTTCAGCTTCGCCTTCACATCGGCCGCGCGCTCCGCCAGGTCCTCACTCGTCGCGATCTCGAGCAGGTTGCGGACTTCGTCGACGGTTCGCTGTGCCTCGCGTGCGGCGACTTCGAGTGCGCTCCTGCTCGGGCTGTGGCTGTCTTCCACGGCTTCCTCCTCATGCCACCGGCCGACTCGGGAAAGATCGACCGGACCGGGCGAGCATAGCCGCCGACACCCGCCAGGGGTTTGCCGGAAGACCTGGTACGAACAAACTGATTCGTCTAGCGTATAAAACATAATTCTATTTTTGTTCATCAGAATCGAGGGGCCCGATGTCCGATCCGAGCGACGCTCAATTCGTTCCGCGCAGCGCCGAAAGCTGGCGCGACCCGTTCAGCATGTACCAGGCCCTGCGCGACCACGACCCCGTCCAGCTGGTGAAGTCCGAAGAAGGCGACTACTGGGTGCTGTCGCGCTTCGACGACATCATGGCCGCGGCCATCGATGCGAGCACCTTCTCGTCCGCCCAGGGCCTCACTTTCACCTACGGCGAAATGGAGAAGCTCGGGGTGGAGGCGCCGATCGTGATGATGGACCCGCCCGATCACACCAAGTTGCGCAAGCTCGCGACCAAGCGCTTCACGCCCAAGCAGGTGAAGGACGTCGAGCCGTTGATCCGAGAATTCGTGCTCGAGCGTGTCATGCGACTGCGCGAAATGGGCGAGGGCGACATCATCAAGGAGTTGCTGAAACCGCTGCCGAGTCTCGTCGTCGCCCACTCGCTCGGTGTCCCGCAGGCCGACCGCGACCAGTTCGACGGCTGGTCCGACGCCATCGTTTCCGCGAACGCCACCGGCAACGTCCTCAGTGCGGCCGAAGCCGTCGGCGAATTGTTCGCATACTTCAACGCATTGATCGAGCGACGCCGAAGCGATCCCGGCGACGACATGATCTCGACACTCGTCCACGCAAAGCTCGACGGCGAAGACGTACCGCTCGCAAAGCTGCTCGGCATGGCGTTCACGATGGTGACAGGCGGCAACGACACGACGACGGGGCTACTCGGGGTCGCCAGCGTGCTCCTCTCGAACAACCGCGACCAGCGCAAGCTGCTGCTCGA
>CAXMSF010000107.1:0-3489 GCA_964196055.1 uncultured Gammaproteobacteria bacterium
GAGTCAGGCTCCTGGTCGGCAATTCTCACCAGGGCGTGTCGTGAGGTCGCGGAGGTTCAGCGTTCACGACTCGAAGAGCCGGGGCTGGTGTGCCACGAATCCTCGCTTGCTGCTCTCGGGCATGTCTTCCGGAAGCGAAGCAAGCTCGCTCGCGAGCGACCGCGCCGCATCCAGCAGGTCGTCCGGCGCGAGAACGCGGTTCACGAGGCCGATCCGGAGAGCCTCCTGCGCATCGTAGCTTCGACCCGTCAGGCACATCTCGCGGGCTACGCCGGTTCCCACGAGCGTCTGCATCAGGTCGTAGGCGGCGGCGGCGCCGAAGCGCACCTGTGGTTGCCCGAAGACGGCCGAGGTCGACGCGAAGCGCACGTCGCACATCGCAGCCAGGTCGCAGCCGCCGCCGAGCGCCGGCCCGTTCACTGCGGCGATGACGGGCTTCGCGAAGGTATAGACGCGGCGGTGGTACTCCATCGCCTCCGCGAAGACCTCTTCCATACCGCTTTCCGAAAATTCCGAGCGGTCGAAGCCCGCACAGAAGGCGGGGCCTCCAGCGGTCAGAACGACCGCGCGAACGTCATCGCTCCTCGCGAGTTCGTCCAACCGCTCCACGATTTCCGCGCGGAGCGCGCGAGACAGCGCGTTGCGTTTCTCGGGTCGATTCAGTGTCAGCACGCCGATGCCATCCACGCGTTCGAGGATCGTCAGGGAATCCGTCATGCTTCCGCCTCCTTGGTGTGTCCCTCGGCCGGTCTGGCGTCTAGAGCGGCGCCCACTCGAATCGCGCGATCACGAGCGCTTTTCCGGTTGCAGCGAGAAGAGTACGCGCGGGCGCACGGCGCGCCCGCCGGCGAGCGCCTCGAAGGCGTCGTTCACGGATTCGAGCGGGTAGTCGGGCCCGGCCATCGGCTCGATTCGAAGTGAATCGCGGATGAGGAGCTCGAAGATCCGTTGGAAGTCGCGCGCGGGATCCAGCGAGCCGTAGATCGAACCGTGCAGCGACTTGTCGAGCAACAGCGACATCACCGGAATATGGACCTCCTCGGCGTATTCCGTCACGCCCACCACGATCGCGCGTCCGCCGGGTGCCAGCGCGTCGAAGGCCTGACGCGCAACGGCGCCACTGCCGACGGCCTCCACCGCAAGATCCACTCCGCCAGCGCTGAGCGCGTGGATGGCCGCGACCGGGTCCCCGGCCGAAGGCGAGATGAGGTCGGTAGCACCGAGACGGCCTGCGAGTTCCAGGCGCTCGGGGATCGGGTCGACGGCGACGATGCGTCCGGCACCCGCCACCCGCGCTCCCTGGACCGCCGACAGGCCGACGCCACCGCAGCCGAAGATGGCCACGGACTCCCCCCACCTCGCGCCACCGGTATTCGCGGCGGCGCCGAATCCCGTGGCAACGCCGCAACCGACGAGGCAAGCGCTTGCGAGCGCGACTTGATCGGGAACCGGTACGACCGATCCGGCCGGAACGACGACGCGCTCCGCCAGGCCCGACACGTTCATGTAACGACCGAGTTGCACGCCGCCCAACGAGAGCGAGCCGTCCTGGGCATTGGTGGTGATGCCAGCGCATACGTGCGGGCGACCGTTCAGGCAGGAGCGGCAACGACCACAACGCGGAGTCCAGGCGATGACGACTCCCTGTCCGACAGCCGGCTCGGCGACGCCCGGACCGACGGCTTCGATTCGTCCCGCGGCCTCGTGGCCGAGCACGGCCGGGAAGCTGATGCCTTCTCCGGTGCGCCAGACATGCAGGTCGCTGGCGCAGATGCCGCACGCCTCGATGCGCACGCGCACTTCGCCGGGGCCCGGGTCTCGCACCACGACTTCTTCGATCCGAAGCGGATCGCCGGGCGAATGCGCGACCGCAGCTCGCGCGCGAACTCCGCCGCTCATGTCGCCGACCCCGGAAGCAGCGCGAGGCGGACCGGGTCGTTCCGGCGACTCGCAAGATCGTCGAGGGTCTCGGCGGCTCGTTCGAGCGGATAGCGAGCGGTGATCGAAGCCGAGAGATCGAGCTTGCCCGTGGCCGTGAACTCCACCACGCGTTCGAGTTCGGCACGGGTGTAGCCCATCGAGCCCAGCACACCGATCTCCTTGCCGACGAAGGCGACGAGCGGTCCGAGCTCCGATGGAGAACTCTCGCAGCGACGGTGCAGCGATCGGATCACGCGTTCTCGATTTCGACCGTGGGCGAATTCGGGAACTCGCGAGTCGCTTCGCTTGTTACTCGAGATAGTGATTGAAAATCTCCGCCGCTACCGCGCTTGCGGTAAAGCGGCAGCCGGCAGGGTTGAAGTGGATGCCGTCCTTCGCGATCAATCGGCGTGGCTTCTGCTGTTCGAACATTGCGTCGAGGTCGAGCAGCCCCATCCCGGTTTCGGCCGCGACTGCGCGCACGATCTCATTGTAGCGCGAGTGAAGCAGGGCGAGTTCGCGTGTCGACAACGGTTGCAGGTCGGGGTTGCTCCAGTCGCGGAGATCTTGTGGCGCCGTAATGAAGAGCACCTGGATTCCCGCCTCGCGCGCGACCGAGGCGAATTCGCGCAGGTTCGAGTCGTAACTCTCGAGGTTGACGCGCGGACCGGGCTCTGCGCGTGGAGCGGTCGCAGCGTCGCTTCGCCCGGCGCGCGCGCGCGCGAGCAGCCAGCTGCCGGCCTGATAGACGCGCAGGTGGTCGAGTGCGTTCACGAGTCGCGTCTCCCATTCGCCGCGGAGCACGATCTCGTGGTCCGCGGCGCCGCTGATCCAATGGTCGTTCCAACCGAAGTACACCGTGATCAGTTCCGGGCGGTAGGCCAGGACCACGTGCTTCAAGCGTTGGAGCCCCTGAAACGACGAGTACGAAGCGACACCCGCGTTCAGCACCTCGACGGGGCGATCGCTCCGTTCGTTCAGGAAGCGTTCCGCAAGTTCGGGAAATGAATCGCGCGTGCTAACGCAGTAGGCCGTGCAGGAATCGCCGAGCGTCGCGATGCGGAAGACACCCGCTGCGGCTTCGAGTTCGTGCCGTTCGAGGGGGGAGGTCTTGGGAACCCACAGCTGGTGGGTGTCCTTCTTGAATCGTTCGACGCCATCGCGGTTCTGCCAGGCGAGTTCGCGGTCGACCACCCCCTGTGGGTCGTCGGTGAAACGCCGGACCTCGAGCGGAGTCTCCGAGTACTGAAAGCCCGCGACGCGCAGCGCGATTTCGAGTGTGCCGAACAAGGCGAGAGTCGGCAGGAACGCGAACAGCAGCAGCTTCCAGCGGGGCATCGACTCTGAGGGCGCGGTCATTCCGTGGCACCGATTGGCGCGGATCGGGTCGGTTTCTCGATCGCGTCGAGTACTCCAAACGTCGCTGCGGAGAAGATCGTGAAGATCGGAAGGACCGTCCGGTCCGCGCTGCTTTCGAGGTGCCAGGCGAGTTCATGGGGGGTTCCGAGGTAGACCCCGATGATTCCCGCCAGATAGAGAGTCGCGACTGCGAACGCCCACCAGAATGCC
>CAXMSF010000108.1:0-24782 GCA_964196055.1 uncultured Gammaproteobacteria bacterium
AATCCGCGGGCGTCAACGGGGCCATCGATTTTCGCGTGGTCGATCTCGATCGCCGCGGAGGAGTCGGCTGGGGATAGACCGCCCGCGGTCAACCACGAGTGGTAGCTCGCGATCAGGTCCCGGCGGGCGGTGGCAGGGGAATCGGTACCGTCTGCGTTCTTCACGGGAGAGAACTCGCTGGATCGCTCGGCCTCGACGACGCAGACGGTTTCGGCCGCGGCCAGTGCATCGAAAACGAAGCGCTCGAGTTTGCGGCCGTTCGGCGATTCCGGCTCGACCAGCTTCCCGGCATCGTCGAGGTGCGGAATCTTCTTCTCGGAAGCGTGAAACGGCAGGAATCGGTCGGCATCGTCGGCTACCCGGCGCACGAAATCGGTGGCGAGCAGGTGGATCGCCGCGTTTCCCGCCCAGTAGAGCAACTCCCCGGAATCATCGCGCGCGTAGCGATCGGCGTCGCCGAGTTCGGTGTACTCCACCACGACCGCCCGACCCGCCGAACGGGCCAGGATGCCGACTTTCTCGTCCGGATCGGTCTTTCTCGCCACCTTGCACGAGAACTCGGCACCGGCTTCGTCGTGATACCCCAGAAACGTCGCATCACACATTCGCACGAGAGGGTTGTCGACCTGGTAATAGAAAAGGGTGTCGATGCCCCGGTCTGCGAGTTCGTCGAGCACGCCGGACGCGGACAGTGCGGTCAGGCAGCCCCCGTGACCGTCCGGATTCTCGAAGATCCGGTCGCGGGCTGCGAGCATCAGGCGCCCGTCGAAATCGAGACTCGGGATCTTGCCCTGGCAGAAGAACAGCACGTCCTGTTCGGGCAGACCGAAGAACTCGTGCTCGCGGAAGAATGCGCGCGTGGCGTCGTCGGTTGCGCTGCTGGTCATGACGCACCAGGGCAGGTCGTGTCCCGTGCGCCGCCGCAATCCCCGGATCTTCTGGGCCTGGATCTCGAACAGCGATCGATCGCTGACCGGGCCGATCGGGTAAGCGCCCTTGGGGCCATCGAAGCCCAGACGCGTGCCCTGGCCACCGGCCACCACCAGCGCGGCGACACGCCCGGACGCGAGGATTTCGTCACCGCGGGCGGAGGCCTGGGCGGCCCGGGCGGCGTCTCCACCGTAGTCGGGCAGCCGTTCCGCTTCGATCGGTTCGAGTTGCCGCGGGAGCACCTCAATAGCGGCTCCCACTTTCGCCTGGATGCGCACGAGCGCCGCGAGATCGATGCCGGAGGCCTGCAATCGCAAGCGTGTGCGCCCGGCATCGTCCAGCTCATCCCAGAAGCGAAATACGTGACTCTGGCCGAACTCGGCAAAGTGCGCCTGGAGTTCTGCTGCATCCTGCATGGCCTGTACGGATCCCCCCAGCCGTCGGTTTCATCCGCGGCCCGATCCGCGCCCATTTAGCACAGAGGGATCGCGGCGCAAAAGGCCGTCGCGTGGCACGCCCGGGACGAGGGGCGGTGGACGACGATTCGAAGCGGATCCAACCCTCGGATCCTATTTAACATAATCCATCTTATCGGACGTGGCGGAGGAGGGGGATCAGCTCGGATTTGCCACCGCGAGCTCCCGCAACCGGCTCCGCAGGTGGTCCGGGAGCACCAGATCCGGGGCTTCAGCCTGAAGTCGCTTCTGGAGCTCCAACGCCGCTTCGGGTTGATCGGCCATCAGGAAGCAGCGCGCGGCTTCGGCCAGAGCCCAATGGCGGAACGGATAGGCATCGATATCGCCGGCGGAGGCAAATGCTTCGGCCGCACCGACCCAATCGCTATCAGCCTCGAGGGTTTGAGCGATCTTCAGCTGGAGCGCTCCAGTGAACGGATCGCCGGCCGGTCTTTCGAGTACCGCTGCGCGCCAGATCTCCAGCGCCTTCGCGTCGTCACCCCCATCGGCCGCGAGGTTTCCTTCTTCGAGCCGCGCGAGCGCCGCGGCCGCAGTTCCCGCGTGTTCCTCAGCCACTTCCTGGAACCGTTCCTGGTACTCGCTGCGAATCGCGGCGCCGGCCGCGGGATTCGCGAGTTCGGGGACTTCGATCGCGCCGGGTGAAGCCCCCATCGCGACCAGATACGAATCTCGTGTCTTCGCGAGCGCGTTGGCGGCATCGCCCTCCGCTGTTGCGCGAGAGTTCTGATAGAAGCCGTAGCCGCCCGCCAGCAGTAGCAGCACCGCTACCACGCTCAAGACCGGCACGGCATTCTCGCCGATCCAATCCATGGCTTTTTCGCCGCGCGACAGGATTTCCGCCAACGGTTCGGATGTCTCGGGATGGTTGCTGTGTTTGCTCGCCACTGGGGCTCCCCTCATTTCTGCACTCTGCGCAACGGGCTGCCTGCGCCGCCGCCGCTCGGGCGCGGATTGTATCGGAAGCACGCGACCTTTCGAGGGCTTCCGTCAGGCTGCTTTCAGCGGTCCCGACCGCCTCGCGCCCGCAACTGCAGCCGGACCGGCGTACCTTCGAGGTCGAATGTCTCCCGCAGCCGGTTTTCTAGAAATCGCTTGTAGGAAGTCTGAACGGCCGCAGGATCGGTGCAGAACAGCAGAAAGGTCGGCGGCGAGACTCGGAGCTGCGTCGCATAGAAGAACTTCAGTCGCTGCCGGCGGAAGCCACCGCGTTGCGCCATTGCAGGCTCGTGGCGTTGCACCACATCCTTCAACCATCGGTTGAGTGCTGCGGTGGGAATCTCCGTACGACCGGCCTCGGAGACCCGGCGAATCGTGGGGAAGATCTTCTGAATTCCAGAACCGGTCTTCGCCGATACCGTCAGTAGCGGCGCATCCGACATGAAGCGCAGGCCGTGGGCCGCCGTTTCGCGCAGCGCGTTCGCGGCGTCCGGATCGTCGGGATGATCTCGGCCGACTAGATCCCATTTGTTCGCCAGCACCATCGTCGCGCAGCCGCGGTCACGGGCGAGCCGTGCGATCTTCGCGTCCTGGTCGGTGAATCCCTCCCCCGCATCGAACACCAGCAGCGCGACTTCGGCGCGCTCGAGCGATCGCACGGTCATCAACGCGCTCGGCTTCTCGACCGTGCGGTCGCGTCGACCGGGCCGCCGCAAGCCCGCGGTGTCGACCAGCGTGAAGACATCCCCCTCGACTTCCACACGGATATCGATCGTGTCGCGCGTCGTGCCGGGGACGTCGGAGACCACGACGCGCTCCGCGCCGACGAGTCGATTGACGAGCGAACTCTTGCCGACGTTGGGACGGCCCACCAACGCAATCCGGATACCGGTTTCGGTCGCTTCCTCCGGGCCGCGGTCCGGAAGCGCGGCAACCAGCATTTCGAGCGCATCCCAGGCACCCCGGCCGTGCTCGGCCGAGATCCCGCAGGTGTGCTCGAAGCCAAGCGCCTGAAATTCCACCGAGCGTTCCTCGTGCTTCGGAACGTCGATCTTGTTCACCGCGACCAGCACCGGCTTCGCGCTGCGGTGCAGGATCTTCGCAATTACTTCATCCTCGGGTAGCAGCCCGGACTTGCCGTCGACTACGAAGATGATCGCATCGGCGTCGTTGAGTGCGGATCTCGCGAGCGCCTGGACCGCGCCGGGCAGGCCTTCGTGCTCGCGCGGCTCGAGCCCCGCAGTGTCGACGAGCAGGATCCGCCGATCCTCGACCTCGACCTCCTCGGCGATGCGATCACGCGTCACGCCTGGATGGTCATCGACGAGTGCCCGGCGTCGGCCCGCGAATCGATTAAACAGGGTCGACTTGCCGACGTTGGGGCGACCGACGATCGCCACGATCGGGAGTTGTGAGGATGCAGGCATGGTGTCCGGTGGGGCGCGAAAGGCGCCGGGCGAGAATATAGCGCGGCGAGGCGCGAACCAACTCAGCGCCCGAGCGCATCTGCTTGACAATCGAGGCCGCTCGCCTTTACGGTGCCAGACCGAGGCCGGCTCGCGTCGGCATGACCGTTCGTTCGATGGAGGTATCGCCTTGAGTTCCAATGCCCGCCGAGTCTGCGCCTGGTGCGCCGTGGTCGCCCTTATCGTCACCACGGCAGGCCCCGCAGCAGCCAGCCCTGAGACGCTCAAGCGCTCGATGTCGAACATCATCGGCGGCCCGTTCGACATCGTGTTCTCGCCCGTCACCGCGGCGAGCAGTGTCTATCGAAACCTCAACGACATCGACGATTCGCTCGGCGTGCGGATCGCCTACTTTCTGCCCGGCTTCGTCTGGAACACGGGCATGACCATCGGCTCCGGCGCCATTCGAGTCTTCGCGGGCGTGCTGGAATTGATCCCCGGAATCATCCTGCTGCCGTTTCAGACGGACATCGACGCGATCTTTGCGCCCGGCGAAAAGGGCAACGCCCTGATCGACTACGACACCCCGCCGCTGAACATCAAGTGGGGCATCTACTACATGGACATGCCGGATTGATTACGCCGCCCGTGTAAAGGCTGCCGCGAGTTCGTGGCCGCGCTCGGCTTCGGCCGGGTCCAGCCATACGCATTCCGGTACACCGCGTAGCCAGGTCCGCTGCCGACGCGCGAAGCGCCGCGTGTCGCGCTGCATCGCGAGCAGCGCGTTGGCGAGTGTGTCACTACCCGCCACGACCGGCTGCATGTGGCGATAGCCGATCGACTGCATCGACGGAAGCTCCGGGCCGTAGCCCCGCTCGCGCAGGTTGCGGGTCTCCTGCAGCAGGCCCGCCTCGATCATCTCGCTGCAGCGGCGATCGATTCGTTCGTTCAGGACTTCACGGCCCGGGTCGAGCGCGAGATGCAAGGCGCGGTACGGCCGATCGCTGAAGCCGTGCGCGCGGCGTCGTTCGGAGGCGATACCGCCCTGCCGAGCGATCTCGAGCGCCCGAATCGTGCGCCGCAGGTCGTTCGGATGGATCCGCTCAGCGGCATCGGGGTCGACGCTGGCGAGGCGTCGGTGCAGGCGATCGGGTTCACCCGCCTCGACTGCGAGTGCGTGTTCGCGCTCGAGCGCTGCACGAAACTCCGGGTCCGGCGCCGCGCCCCCGACGACTCCCTCGAGAAACACCCGGATATAGAGGCCTGTACCACCGGTCAGTACCACGAGCTTTCCGCGACGGTGGATCCGCGCGGCTGCGGCGCGTGCATCGACCAGGAAACGCGCGGCATTGTAGGCAATGTCCGGTGCCACGATGTCGAGCAGGTGATGCGGCACCTCGGCCCGCTGGGCCGGAGTCGCCTTGGCGGTCCCGATGTCCATCCAGCGGTAGACCTGCATCGAGTCCGCGTTGACGATCTCACCGTCCAAGCGCCGGGCGATCTCGATCGCGAACGGGGTCTTGCCGGACGCGGTCGGACCGGTCACCACCACCACCGGCGGGCGGCTGTCGGGAGGTTCGGAACTCATCGGGAGCCGGACCCTAGCAGGCTCCGTCGGACGGGTGGGCGCCCTGCCCTGCGGCGCTCAGCGCCGTCCGAAGCGTCGTTCGATCTCGGCGACTTCGAACGGCACCGCGACCGGTCGACCGTGCGGACACGTCGGCGCCCATGGAATCGCGTCCAAGGCGTCCAACAGGGCCTGTTGTTCGCGCGGATCGAGTACATCCCCCTTGCGGCGTGCACTATGGCACGCCAGCGACGCGAAGATTCGGTCCGCTGCGTCGAGAGCGCGGGATTCCATTCGCAGCGCATCCGCGCCCGACCCGGCCGCTTCCAGTTCATCGGCAAGATTCCGAACCAGCCCGGCGGGATCGCGGTCGGCCAGGAGCGCGGGGATGGCACGCACCGCAACCGTCCCCTCGCCGAAAGCATCGATCTCGAAGCCGAGGCGTTCGAGTGAATCGCGAGCCGTGAGCAATGCCGCGAGCGACCGGGGAGCCAAGCGGATCACCTCGACCGCGAGCAGGCGCTGGCTCTCGACGCTGCGCTCGATCCACTCGGCTCGGAAACGCTCGTACAGCACGCGTTCGTGTGCGGCGTGCTGATCGATCAGCAGCAGCCGATCCTTGGATTCGAGCAGGAGATAGGTCGCGAGGAACTGTCCGAGCAGACGCAGGTCTGCGAAGCGAAGCCGGGTTTCCGCGGTCGTGGGCTCGGACTGCGCGAAGATCCAGTCGGACGTTCCACCCGCACCGGTCGGTGCAGCGGGCTGAGCCGGGGCGCGCGAAGCAGATGTGCTCGCGAAGGCCGCGTCCGCGCGGGCAGCGGGTTCGCGTACGA
Organism: uncultured Gammaproteobacteria bacterium; assembly: GCA_964196055.1. GTDB lineage: Bacteria > Myxococcota_A > UBA9160 > UBA9160 > SMWR01 > JAFDEI01. Next base: position 6,149 of record CAXMSF010000108.1, read on the forward strand.
ACGACCCGGATTCCGGAGGTTCGGACGCGATCCAGCGGCGCTCGCCGACTGCATCGCGTACCGCATGACGCACGAGTCGGTGAACGGACTGCGGGTCGGCGAAGCGCACTTCCCATTTGGCGGGATGCACGTTCACGTCGACCGCGGTAGGCGGCAAGTCGAGGAAGAGCACGGCGGTCGGGAAGCGTCCGCGCGGCAGTATGTCGCGATAGATGCCCACCAGCGCGTTTTGCAGCACACGGTCGCGCACCGGTCGGTTGTTCACGAACAGGTGAATGCCCGCCATCGTCGAGCGATGACGGTCCGGTCGCGAAACGAAGCCGTGCACCGCCATCGGACCCTCTTCGCGCATTACCGGGATGAATGCAGCGGCATCAGCCTCGCCGATCACGGCGGCAATCCGGTCGAGTTCGTCGTGCGCTGCGGGCCAGACCAGTGCGGGTCGGTCGTCTCGGGCGATGTCGAAGTGCACGTCTGGAAGCGCGAGAGCGGCGCGGGTCAGCCAGTCCGAGATGTGCCCCCACTCGGTCGTCGCAGATTTCAGGAATTTGCGGCGCGCGGGCACCGCCGAGAAGAGGTCGGCAACCTCGATGCGCGTCCCTTCAGGCGCGCCGGTGACTCGCTCGTCCTGAACGACCCCCGCTTCGACCCGGAGTTCGAAGGCCTCGGCTGCACCCTGTGGGCGACTGCGAAGCCGCAGTCGTGCCACTGATGCGATCGCGGGCAGCGCCTCGCCCCGGAATCCGTAGGTCCGGATCCGTTCGAGATCGGCCATCGCGGCGATCTTGCTGGTCGCGTGGCGCCGCAACGCCATCCGCGCGTCGTCGGGGCTCATGCCCGAACCGTCGTCGGTGACGGCGATCCAGTCCGCCCCACCCCCGCGGGCTTCCACCCGAACGCGCCGGGCGCCGGCGTCGAGCGCATTCTCGACGAGTTCCTTCACCACCGAGGCCGGTCGTTCGACCACCTCGCCGGCGGCGATCTGGTCGATCAGCGCCCCCGAGAGCTCCCTGACGCGGCCGCCACCGCTATCCGAGATCGTCATGCGGCTTCCCCCTCCGGCAGAGGCCTGTACCACGCCTCCGATCCCATCGTCAACGTCCAGCGTGCGTGGGGGCCCGAGTCACCCGCAAATCATTGACAAATGTGCTGGTTTCACAATAGATTCCCATTACTGGAGTCAATTGAGCGCCATCGACACTGACAGACTCGTCGACGGAAACGGGGTTGGGGGTTTTTCGCTATGACCGAGATTGGAATTCCGCGCGAAGGATCAGCAACGGATGGCGAGAACGATGTCGATCGACCGATCGGCCGGCGGCGTAGTGATCGCATCGTCGGTGCCTCACGGGCGACCCGGGAGGTCGTCGATCAGGCCATGGCGGCCGCCCATGGTGATCTACCGGTCCTGATCACCGGTCCCGAAGGCAGCGGCAAGCAGCACGCCGCCCGAGCGATCCACGCTTGGAGCGATCGTTCGAAGCAACCGTTCGTCGTCGTCGCGTGCGCTTCGGCGCCCGAGGCGGCCCTCAGTCGCGAGATCTTCGGCAGTGCCGACGCTGATGCCGGGCGCGGAGAAAACGCCGGCGCTCTGTCGCGTGCGGGCGGCGGCACCCTGCTGCTCGATCGCATCGATCGTCTACCCGCTTCATTGTGCCAGTCGTTGCAGGCGGCGATCAAGACGCGGACGTTCCGTCGCGAAGGCGAGTCTGCGAGCCGCCCGCTCGCGGCACGGTTTCTCGTGACGTCCGTGGAACAGGCCCGGACCTCTCCACTGGGCGAATCTCCGCAGCTGACGATTCGGGTCGCGCCTCTGTCCGAGCGACCGGAAGACGTGCTGCCGCTATCGGCCCACTTCCTGCGACTCTTCGCAGACGAAGAAGCGTTCGAACCGGTCGGTTTCACCCGCGACGCGCGCGATGCGCTGCTGGCGGCGGAATGGCCGGGCAACGTGCGCGAGCTTGCCGAGCGAATCCGCCAGGCAATCAAACTCGCCGGCAGTGGCTCGATCTCGGCGGAGGCACTCGTGCTCGCGAGCGAGGGAGAGGAGATCCCCTCGTTCAAGGAAGCCAAGCGCGCCTTCGAGACGCGCTACGTGGTCGGGCTGCTGCGCCGATGCGGCGGCAACATCAGCCGCGCTGCCCGCCTTGCGAAGAAGGACCGCAAGGACTTCTACGACGTGATTCGCCGAACCGGAGTCAATCCGGCCGAATTCCGGTAGCGGTCGGAGCGGAGGCGCGGGTGGTCGCAATTCGCGTCGGCGCGATCCAGATGACCTCGACCGCCGACCTCCCGGCGAACCTCGAGGCCGCGCAGGCGCTGGTTCGATCAGCGGCCGACAGCGGCGCCGAATTCGTCGCGTTACCCGAGAACTTCGCGTTCCTGCGCCGCGAGGGACAACCTTTTCCGTGCGCGCAGGGGCTCGACGGCGAGATCGTCGGCGTGCTCCGGGAGCTGGCGCGAAGGCATGGCATCTGGCTGTTGGGCGGCACCTTCCCCGAGGCGATCCCCGGCCAGACGCGGATTCACAATACCAGCGTGCTGATCGAGCCGAGCGGGGATTTGAACGCCATCTATCGCAAGATTCATCTGTTCGATGTCGACCTGCGCGATAGCGGCGGCGGCCCCTACGTCGAATCCGCCTACGTGGCCGCAGGTGAGGAGGTGGTTGTCGCAGAGACCCCCTTCGGCGGTATCGGGATGTCGGTTTGTTATGACCTGCGCTTCCCGGAGATCTACCGCCGCATGGCCGATCACGGCGCTTGTTTCCTGACGGTTCCGAGCGCATTCACGCGCGAGACCGGTAAGGACCACTGGGAGGTGTTGCTGCGCGCTCGTGCAATCGAAAACCAGGCCTTCGTGGTCGCCCCTGCCCAGTGCGGACAGCACAGCCCCGACCGAAGCAGCTACGGACGCTCGATGATCGTCGATCCCTGGGGTCTCGTGCTCGCCCGCGCGGGTGACCGCCCTTCAGCGATCGTCGCGGATTGCGATCTGGTCGCCCTGGAAGCGCTTCGCTCCGACCTCCCCGCACTCCAGCACCGGCGCCTGTAGCGGCCATTTCGCAGCCGATCGCATGCGAACGCCGATCGAATCCCGCTCGGCCGCGCGGCCTCCGAAGTTGGAAACCCACGCATTGCACGCCTCAAGGGCTCATCACTTTCTTCCGATACGGCCAGAGCCCGGGGTTCGGGCGAGGGGGGCCCATGGCCGAAACACAGGATTCCGCGAGTGCAGTGCTCGTCATCTGCAACGGTGGTTTCGAGGGGATGGAGTACGAACTCTCGAGTGAGGAGACGATCATCGGGCGCAATCCCACCACCGACATCACCCTGCTCGACGAGAATATCAGCCGCGAGCACTCCATCATCCTTTGGGACGGCGAAACCGGCACCTATTCGATCGAGGATCTCCAATCGACCAACGGCACCAAGATCAACGGCAAGGGCGTCCGGTCGGCGGACCTCGCGCCCGGCGACGAGATCGAAATCGGACACACCCGCTTCAAGCTGGTCATCCGCAGCTGAGTTCCGCGTCCGTCGTCAGGGAGTCTCGCGAGCGTCATCGATGCGTCTTCCCCGCCGCTCTCTTCGCTTCTTATAGTTGTCCTGGATGATCTGCACGACCTCATCGGGGTCGTCCGTCACCTTCAACGACTCGATGTCACACGGGCTGATCATCGCCTCGGGCAACAGGGTCGACTCCATCCAGCCGAGCAGCCCGCTCCAGAATTCGGATCCGACGAGCACCACGGGAAACTCGTGGAGCTTGCCCGTCTGGCGCAACGTCAGTGCTTCGAAGATCTCGTCCATCGTTCCGAATCCACCTGGAAGACCGACGAAGCCACACGAGTACTTCATGAACATGACCTTGCGCACGAAGAAATAGTTGAACTGGATCACACGGTCGGCGTACGGGTTGGGTCTTTGCTCGGCCGGCAACTTGATGTTGAGCCCGATCGAGCCTTCGGCCCCCTGGCTCGCGCCGAGGTTCCCGGCCTCCATGATCCCGCCACCACCGCCGGTGATTACCGAGAAGCCTGCATCGGAGATGGCGCGCGAGACGTCGACCGCGAGCTGGTAGTACGGGTGCCCCCGCGGTGTACGAGCGCTTCCGAATACCGAGACCGAGGGCCAGACCGGGCGCAGGGTCTCGAAGCCCTCGACGAACTCGCCCATGATCTTGAAGACGGTCCAGGTGTCCTTGGTTTGGCGATCCGCCATACACGCCTCTTCGGATCTCTTCCCCTTGGACTGAACCGAAGCGCTATCGCTTGAACAGATCTTCCAGCTTTGCTTTTGCGGCCGAGGCCTCTGCTGCCGCCTCGCCGCCACCGCCCTCACCCGGGGTGAAATACTCGCAGCGATTCGCGCGCTCGCGATCGGCGACCCACTCGGTACTGGGCTCGCGGCACTCGTTGTACGCGCCGGGATCGTGATGGAGACAGTTCCGGCAGACGTGGAGATCGCCGGCGCATCGGTCGCAGGGATCGCGAAAACCGACGCGTTCACCGGCGGCGAGTTCGATCGAGGCATCACATGCGAAACAACGCATCGAGGGATTAAGCTGGGCCAGTGGAACCCATGCTGTCAAGCGCGGCGACATTCGAGGCCGCGGGCATCCGTTGGTGGCTCGATCCGGGTACGGATCCGAATCAGGCGCGAAACGCGATCGAAGCGGCACTGCGAGCGCTCGCGCTGGGGGCCGAGAACCTGAAGCACGGCCGACGCAAACAGCTCTATCGACTCGACCTCGGCGAAGACCTCGGCGAATTCCTGCTCAAGCTGAACCACTACGACCGCGGCGTCGGGCTGATTCGACGTCTTCGCAGCGCGAAATCGCGTCGCGAACTCGCAATCGCGCGCGAGCTGCAGCGACGTGGAATCGAGACGCCGATTCCGATCGCGGCGGGTGAATCTCGCACGGGAAGCCGACTGCGCAGCTGCTACCTGCTCGTGCCCTTTCGTGCCGGAGCCGTCGACCTCGAGCAACTCCGGTCGCGTTCCGACGGCTCGCCGCACCAGCGCGCGGCTCAATCGATCGCCCTCGGTCGGCTGGTGCGGCGACTGCACGACGCCGGCCTGCGCCAGGACGATCTGGCGCCGAACAACTTCCTGGTCGAAGCCGGCAGCCCGCCGGCGCTCCTGCCCATCGACTTCGAACGCGCCCGGATGCGATGGCGCATCGGTGTCCGCGCCCGTAATCGGATGCTCGCCCAGCTCGCTGGACGACTCGCCGACGCGAGCGCGGCGGATCGAATGCGCTTCCTGCTCGCGTACACGCATGGCGACCGCCGACTTGCACGGCGGTGGTGGAGCCGTCTCGTACGGGCCTCGGCCGTACAGGCGACGCGCGAATACGCGCGCCTGCAGCGAAACGCCGGTAGCGAGGGACGTCGCGTCGAGCGCCTTCGATGGGACGGCTGGCTGGGCTGGGCGCGGCGAGGCGCACCCGAACTCGATCACGCCGAAGCGGGGACGTGTGGCCCGCAGGCCGGAACCGTCTCGGACACACTGGGAATGCTCGTCGAAGCCGACGGGCCTCTATGGCGTTGCACCAGCAACGGTTCGGAGCGGGCGACGCAGCGATTGTGGGCGACCGCCGAGCTGCTCTGGACGCGCGGCCTGGGACCGCGGCCCGTCGCGATCGTTCGCCGCGCGGACGACCGCCTGCGACTCTGGCTTGCGCGGGACGCCACCGCGCAGACCCTGCTCGAAGGCCGCGAATCACGCGACGTCCGTGCGGCAGCCGTCGTGCTCATCGACCGCCTGCTCGCTCTCGGTCGGGTCGATCCGTGGTTGAGCCCACGCAAGATCGTGGTCGTGAGTCGACCGGACGGCAGTCTACGGGCCGAGTTGAACGACCCTGCTGCATTCCACTGCGCGCGAGCGATCGTCCGAGGTCGGCGACTTCGCGCTCTTCGATTCATCGAGGATCGCTTGAACACGGTCGAGCAACTGCTTGAAAACGTAAGAGATTCCGCGGTCTGAACTTTGTGCGCATAGGCCCGTTCAGTTCATCGCCTTGCAATCCGATACGGGCGTTGATGTCCGACGAGCGACTAAAGCCGATCTTTTCGAGTCGTGGGAACGATCCCTCCGTGAGCGAAATCGTCGATCAGCTCGTCATCGGTCTGGGCGAGCGCATCGATCACCTGCAGGATGCGGAGAGCGAGCAGGACTTCGATCAGATTGCCCTGCTCGCATGTGCGCTGGTGGAGAACGCTCAGCAAGCCGGCTTCGCCGAGCTCGCAAGAGTCGCGGGCGCGTTGGAAGCGGCGAGCACGTGGCGCGACGCCGAGGGTAGCCACAGGCTGCTCGTCGAACTGACCGAGATCGTGCACCGTGTCCGTCTGGGGCACATGGGCGCCGCCTAGAAGACGGGCCCTAGACGAAGAACCACAGGTCGATCGGTCGCCCCTGCCCGTCCAGGAACGTGCCCGAGAATGCGATCACGAACGCGAGGATCGACAGGTTCGACGCCGAGTGCACGATGACCATCGAAGTCAGGTTGCGGCGATGGTAGAACCACAGCTGGGTGAGCAGAATCCACGCGACAGCGACCGGCCATTCCCACATGACGTGGGTGAGAGTGAACCAGACCACGACCATGGCCAGGCTCCGCCGCGAATATCGTCCGATCGGGATATCGCGGAAATCAACGCGCCGATCGAAGACTTCGATGTAGCGGTGCAACCAGCTGCGGACGAAGAGCTCCTCGATGAACGGGGTCGCGACGCCGTAACCCACCGCACGCACCGACAGCGCGAGCCACGCCAGCGACGGGCCGAATTGATCCGGGTCGAACGCTCCTTCCGCGTCCGGCCGCAGCGAGTCCGCGAAGATGTAGGGAGCCATCCAGATGGCCGCCCCCGCGACTCCTACCGCAACATCCTGGAGGATACTCGCCGCATTCCACGTGTAGCCTCGCAACTCGGGGTAGGCGCCACGTTGGAAGTACCAGGTCAAGAGCCCGAGCGGGACTGCGACTTTCAGCGCGAGGAAGAAGGGGGCGAGGTCGTCGGGAAACCGTCGCGAGAGTTCCATGATGAAGAGAAACGAAACATACGGCCAGAAATACGCACCCCAGCCGTGCCCCTTGCGCTCCGCAACCATTCGCTTCCCCGCCTCCGCATGAATTCGATCCACGGCGCCCCGCAGTATACGCGCACACCATTGGACGGCGAGGCGCCCGCTGCTCGATTCCTCCGAGCCCCGCTAGTCTCTCACTCGATGCGACGCCCCGCTTCGGGGATCGCGGCCGAGGCGGAGTTCGCAAGGTGACGACCGCGACGCGCGCGAGTGAACCGCCCGAAGTACTGAAGCAGGCCGTTCACGTCTGGCTCTGCCGGCTGGAACCGGCATCGATCGACTCGCTCGCCCGATCGAGCCGTGCCGTGTTGTCCGAAGACGAGTGTGGGCGCGCCGACCGCATACGTCGTGAGAGCCAACGGCAGATGTTCGAAGTCGCCCACGCGCTGGTGCGACAGGGGCTGTCGGTCTATGCAGACGTACCCGAGACCGATTGGTCGTTCCAGAGGAACCAATGGGGGCGGCCCGAGGTCGCGGGCCCCGCGCGTGCTCCCCGTTTCACGTTCAGCCTGTCGCATACCCCAGGCCTGGTCGCGTGCGCGATCAGCGTGGGTGTCGAGTGCGGGGTCGATGTCGAGAGTGTCGCACGCGGCGGACAGCCGCTGCGTGTCGCACGACGGGTGTTGTCCGAGCGGGAGATCGCAGACCTCGAAGCGCAGCCCGCGGAGACGAAGCTCGAACGCCTGCTCGAGTACTGGACGCTGAAGGAGGCTTATCTGAAGGCGCGGGGGGTCGGCATGTCGGTTGCGATGCGAGACGTGTCCTTCGTGCTCGGCGAGCGCGAGATTCGTCTCGTGGCGGTCGACCCCGAGGCGACGAGTGGTCCCGGCGCGTGGTCGTTCACGAGCGCGCGACCGACTTCGTCACACGTGCTCGCTCTCGCGCTCGGGCCGCCGGACGGCCCCTCCCGCACCGTGGTGATGCGAGAGGGGCTTCCGATGGAGCCTGCGGGCTGAGGGCCTACTACTCGGCGTGGAGTTCCACGCGGCGGTTCAACGCACGGCCTTCGTCGCTGTCGTTGGTCGCGATCGGCCGCGACTCTCCGAAGCTCTTCGCCGAGATTCGGCCCGCGGAAACACCGCCGTTGATGAAGTACTGGCGAACCGCCTGTGCACGGCGCAGACCGAGACGCTGGTTGTAGTCGTCGTTACCAATCGCGTCGGTATGGCCTTCGATGCGCACCGGAATGTTCGGGCATCCCTTCAGCGAGTCGACCGCCACATCGAGCACGACCGAGCTTGCACCCTTGAGATCGGCGCTGTCGAATTCGAACTCGACGCCGCGCAATCGGATCACGCCGCTGCAAGCATCGACCACCGGCGGAGCGCCCTGCCCCGCGAAGACCTTGCGGGTGAATTGCATGAAGGCACCCGAGTCGTGGATGCTCGCGGCGCTGCGCGTACTGCCGCAGCCGGTGAGCTTCGACAATCGGTCGAGGAACAGGGCTCCCGCCGGATCGTCGCCGGTTTGAACGGTGTGGATGCAGACGCTCCCGCGATACGACTTGATCAGCGCCTTCGCCGAGACCATCGTACGTTCTTCGCTGTCCGGGAGGCCGTCGGAGAAGATCACCAACGCCGAGTGCGCACTCTTCCCCGCCAACTGGGCTCGCGACTCGGCGAGCACGTTCCGGTACGGCGTGCGGCCACCAAAACCGCCGACTTCCCCGAGAATCCGATAGCTCGCTGCCGTGTTCGCGAGCGCTCCGCGATTCAAGGGCGCGAGACCGGCACCGATTCTCTCGTCGCCACCAAAGCTGATGAGGCCAACGGAATAGCCGCCCGGCCGTGCGGCCGGCGCGCTGGCTTCGGGCATTGCCGCGATGAAGGTCTGCGTGAGCGCCTTCGCGAGCGGGAATGTCTTGTGATCGTACATCGTGCCGGATGCGTCCGTGATCACGATGACCTGATCGGGCTGCCGGATCTCATTGGATTGAAACTGGAGCGGACTCACCGAGAGCGGCGATTCGGACGGCAATTGCCTTGCCGAACATCCCAGAGCCAAGATTACCATCAGTGCGATGCCGATTCGAAGACGCATTGGGGGTTCCTCCGTGCGTGTTCTTCCACCCGTGGAAGTAAAATTGCCAGGTTACACTAACGTCTTGAAGCTCGTTGGGGCAATCATTTCTTCGCTTGGGGTTTACCCTGAGTCCGACGAGCGAGCGACTTCGACTCAGCGACGTGCGCGCCACCGCCGGATGGCCGTCGTCGCGTGGGTGTCAAGTACGGCACGGGTGCGGTCGCACGACGCTCGTCGAGCCAGGCCGCGACGGCAGCCGGGCTCGTGCCGCCGCCCATCAGCAGATCCAGAATCAGATCGTGGACGAGCAGGGTATTGAAGGCTCGCGGGTAGACCGACGCTTCACGTTGCTTCGCGAGCTTCAACAGGAACGGGACGCGTCGATTGATTTCGTCGGCGAACACCAGTTCCTCCTCCGGCGTGAGCCCCCAGTCACCGCGGTGGATCGCCCGCCACCAATGGTCGGAGGTGACGATCACGATCGATTCGTCCCAGAGTCCGGCCGCTTCCATCACGTCGCGGACCTCTCCGAGCGTCCGATCCGCGAGCTCGAGGTTGTCGAAGTAGCTTCGCCTGTCGGTCGCCGACAGCGCTCTTCGTTCCGGATCGTAGATGTCGGGGTGGTGTGGCACCGGAAAATGCAGCATGGCCAGGCCGAGATCCGGGTCGGGCGCCATTTCGAGTGCGGCGGCCAGGATGCGTTCGAAGGCGTCGCGATGCGCGTCTCGAATCCGGCTTCCGGGCCGAAGCCAGCGGTTCGCAAGCGGCAACGGTTTCACGACTTCGTGCCATTGCTGGTCGAAAGAATCTCGCACTCGCGGGCTGTTCCAGTAAGGCAGCCCCGCCCAGGTGCAGGCGGTGAGCGAGTCGGCGAACAATCGACAATACGGATGGTACCAACCCGAGACTCCGACGTTCGCCCCGCTCTCGCGCACCCGTTCGAACAGGTTCGGGTGTCGCGTCCAGCAATCGTCGACCGCCGTCTCCTCGCCACCGCCTTCGATCGCACACGGAAGCGTGGAGGGCCCGGAGGGCAGCGCCCACGACACCTGTCGCCCCAACAGCATCGACGCGATCGACCGGCGAGTCCCGCGAGCCGGTGCGAAGGCATTCAGCGCGACGAAGGACTCGGCACGTAGACGATCGAACTCCGGAAGTTCGAGGCCGGGATGTCGAGCCGTAAACAACGCACGCTGGTCGAGTTCGTCGAAGACGATCCACACCACTCGCGGCGCACCGGGCTGACGCGAAGGCAGGAATGCGGCCGGCGGGTCGGATGTGAGCACGCCGCCTGCGAAGCGTCCCGGTTCATGGCCTGCAAAGGTCCAGATCGCCTGGCCGACCGTCATCAGCAGAAACGGCAGCCCGACGATCGCGAAGACTTCGATCGCCGAATAGACCCAGTTCGGCCGTAGCCACAGCATCGCGACCAACGTCGCCGCTGCGGCGATGCCGAACATAGCGCCCACCTCGGATCCACCGGAGCCCGGCAGCGACCCGAAGATCTCGGGCGGAAGCTGCGATGCCACCGAGTTGAGCGCAGCGAGGGCCAGCGCCACCAGGGCGCCACGGGCCATGGCCCGTGGCCACTGAAGACGACTGCGCCGTGCCCACGCCGCGAAGACCGTAGCCAGCGCGGCCGCCGCAACCAGACTCGAAAGGACGAGCAGGTAATGAATCCGATGCGGAGCCTCTTCCATGTAGTAGAGGTTCGCGGGATTGACGACCGCGGGCAGGAGTTGGGCCCAGATGCGCAACAGCAGCAGATTGAACAGCGACAGACAGACCAACAGGTCGAACAGCGTACGACGCGATCGCATGGGCTCCCGATGCCAACTGGTTTCGCCGCGAGGTTAGCAGCCCTTTCAGCCCTGAATTCGACCGTGTCGGTGGGCTTCGGGCGTTCAGAATTCCAGTCCCAGCGAAATCCGACGACAGGACTCAAACCGAAACCGCAGGCGCCGATAGGTTCCTTGGAGAACCCAGTCCAGATGCCCGGTCCCGTGATCCAGATCGAACCCCACGACGACGCTTCGACCCGCGTGCAGCTATCGGCGCGCTTCGACGAAGCAGGCGATTTTCGCGAGGAGTTCGAACGCAACATCGCTGCGGGAGCGATGTTCGTCGCGACAACCGAGTCCTATCTGCCAAAGCAGGCGGTGGACATCACGCTGGATCTCACATTCTGTGGCGAGCGAATTTGCCTGCCCGCCGAGGTCGTCGCCGTGGTCGAGCCCGCGCTGGCCGACCTGACGAGGTCGGCGGCTGGAGTCTCTGTCCGCTTCCTGGCCAGCAGCTCCGACCTCAAGGATCGGCTCGAGGACGTCACCGGGCTCCACCTCTCGAGCGCGACCACCCGGAGTCGAGCCGAGCGCAGGGCACGCGAGCGGACTCGGAGCGACTCCGACATCGTTCTCACGACTCCGTCCGAGACGTTCTCGGGAACCACCGCCAACATCTCCTACACCGGCGTTCTCGCGCTGCTGCCGATGAGCTCGATTCCCGCCGGCACCCAGGTCCGGGTCGAACTCTCGAATCCGATGGTCGAACTCGACCTCGCAGTCGACGGCCGAATCGTTCACAGCCGCCGCTGTGACGGAGGGATGATCGCGCACGGAATCCAGCTGCAATATCCGGCCGACCGCATCGAGGAGGTGATGGCCTTCATCGAGTTCCTCCAGAGTTTCGACCGCGCTCGACGCCTCGCGATCGTCTCGGGTCCGATCGATGCCGGTGGCTTGTGCGCGATTCTCGACCTCTTTGCACAGACCGCTCCCGCCGGCACTCTGGTGGTCACGAACGGCGAGGAGGACGGCCGGATCGTCTTTTCCGACAATTACCTCCTGCGCTGCACCGCGGGAATGGCATCGGGGTTGAAGGCGCTCGCGCGACTCTTCCTCTGGACCAGCGGACGCTTCGAGTTTCATCACGACCTTCATCTCGCCGACTCTCCCGACGACCCGCAGGCACTCGAGGCCGCGATGATGGTGGCCTCCATCCAGATCGACGAACTCCGGAGAATCGGGCTCGATGCCTTTCAATTCGACGACACCTTCTGGCCCGTTGCGAATGCCGACTCGTGCGAGCGCGAGAAGTTGAGCGAAACCGAAGGCGAAGTGCTCGATTACGTCGGCGACGGATTCAGCGTCGGGACAATCTGCGACATGGTCGCCGCTCACGATGCGGACATCTACAAGGCCCTCGTCGCACTTCTCGACCAGGGTGTGATTCGTCGTCCGGAGTAATCGCCGCGCCGATCCCGCCTGATCCGATTCAGGCGAGCCAACTCGCGAAGAAGTCGCACGCAGCGCGGGACGCGGCCTCGAAGCCCGCGCCCTCGTAGGGGACGAAGTGATGCCCCTCAATCGTCACGAGCCGCTTCGGCTCGCCCGCCCGCGCGAACGCGTCGAAGGTCACGTCCGTGGCGGCAAGCCGGTCTTCGGACGCCACCACTAGCAACAACGGTGTAGGTGCGACGTGCGCAACGCACAGCCCCGGATCGAAACGCGGGGTACCCGCAAACGCATTTCGGAGCGTAATCCTGTTCCGCCACGTGGAACCCGGTCGGGCTGCGAAGCGCAGGAACCACTCCGCGGATTCCGGTTGCGGCAAGTACGGCGTCAGATCGTTGCCGGCCTCCTCGACCACCGCGAATGGACCGACCACGGCCTCCTGGTTGCGATCCAGGCGATTGGGATTTGCGAGCACCCAGTCGCGGATGGCGGCGAACTCGACACTCGTGTCGGCGTATTCGACTCCGGGAAAGCCGGCTAGTGGAACGTTGGCCACGGCGGCGCGTACCCGCTCGTCACAAGCCGCCAGGATGATCGCTTCCCCGCCACTGAAACTGCTGCCCCACAGACCGAGTCGCTCGGGATCGACGTCCGCCCTGCCCTCCAGCCAATCGAGCGCGCGACGGAAGTCCCATACCTGACCCCACGGATCGACCTCCTGCCGCGGTTCCCCCTCGCTCGCGCCGAAATTCCGATGGTCATACACGAGCACGCCGAAGCCGGCGTCGCAAAGGCGCTCGGCGTAAGCGTCGAGCGCCATCTCCTTCACGGCCGAGAAACCGTGCGCCATGGCGATCGCAGCTGATCGTTCCGGCGGTTCGTACCACCAGCCTCTCAACGTCGTGCCGTCGAATCCCTCGAACTCGATATCGTTTCGCATTCCGGCGAACATCCTCGTCTTCACCCGTCGTTCACGATTTGCTGGGATCGTAGCGCCGAGATCGAATTCCATCTCCCAAGGCGTCACGAATCGGCTCGATGACGTGGGCGCGCAAGCTTGGTGTCGCATTCCGCCTCGGGTATCCTCACGCGTCCAGCATGTCTGCGCCCGAATCGAGAAGAAACATGCGCCAGTGGTTGCTCAGGTTGTTGATTCCGATCGGGATTGCCGCAGTCGCGGTGTGGTTCTGGTTCTTCCGCACCGATCCCGTCCCGGTTCGGGTAGCCGTCGTCGAACGCGCCAGGGTCGAGTCATCGATCACGAACTCGAAGGCCGGAACCATCAAGGCTCGACGCCGCGCCCAACTCTCGGCCGAAGTCGGCGGCCGAGTCGTAGCGACCTTGAAGCGCACCGGCGAGCGCGTGAAACGCGACGAAGTGATCGTGAAGCTGAACGACGCAACGCCGCGAGCGCAACTGACCCTCGCGCAGGAGAGTCTGCGAGTCGCAGATGCGGCGCGCCGCCAAGCCTGCATCGCGCGCGACCGGGCGCTGCGCGAGCTGAATCGCAAACGAAATCTCGCCAAGGGCAAGATCATTTCGGAAGACCTCCTCGATTCACTCGAGAGCGCACACGAAGCCGCCGCGGCGTCATGCGTCGCGGTCACGGCGGAGCGCGACAAGGCCAAGGCCGGGATTCTCGCTGCCGAAGCTGGCCTCGCCAAGTTCGTGATCCGGGCGCCCTTCGACGGCATCATCGCCGAGATGACCGCAGAGGTGGGCGAGTGGATCACTCCCTCGCCACCGTTGCTGACTGCGCCGGCCGTCGTCGACATCATCGATCCGACTTCCGTCTACGTGAGTGCGCCGATGGACGAAGTCGATTCCGGGTCGATCACGCCCGGGCAGCGCGCCAAGATCACCGTCGATTCTCATCCGGGAACCTCGTTCGCCGGCCGGGTCCATCGCGTGGCCCCGTACGTGCTCGCCATCGAGACGCAGAATCGCACCGTCGAGGTCGAAGCCGAGTTCGACGATCCCGAACTCGCGAATTCGCTGCTGGCGGGTACTTCCGCGGATATCGAGGTCATCCTCGAGGTTCACGAAGATGTGCTCCGAATTCCCACGTCCGCGCTGCGAGAGGGCCGAACCGTACTGATCCCCGAAGGCGGTGTCCTGGTCGAACGCGAGATCGAGATCGGGTTGAAGAACTGGGACTTCGCCCAGGTGACGAGAGGGCTTTCCGAAGGCGACCAGGTCGTCACATCCCTCGATCGCGTCGAGGTCAAGGCGGGGGCCGACGTCGAAATCGAGGATCCGACGGACACCCCATGATCGAACTCAACGGGGTCTGGAAGACCTACCAGGTCGGCGACCAGCAACTCCACGCACTGAAGGACGTCACGCTCGAAGTCGAGGACGGTGGCTATCTGGCCGTGATGGGACCCTCCGGCTCCGGCAAGTCGACGCTGTTGTCGATTCTCGGTTGTCTCGACCGCCCCACGCGGGGCTCCTATCAACTCGACGGCGACGAAGTCGCAAGTCTCGACGAACCCGAACTCTCCGAGATCCGCCGCTGGAAACTCGGCTTCGTGTTCCAGTCGTTCCATCTGGTGCCGCGACTCGAAGCTGCGGAGAACGTGGCCCTTCCGATGGTGCTCGCGGGCATACCGCAGAACGAACGAAGCGAGCGAGTCGCGAAGGCACTCGACGCCGTCGGACTTGCCGAACGCGCGCGGCATCGACCGGCCGAGCTGTCGGGCGGTGAGTGCCAGCGCGTCGCCATCGCGCGCTCGATGGTGATGCGGCCACGGCTACTACTCGCGGACGAGCCCACCGGCAACCTCGACAGCAAATCCGGGTCGTCCGTGATGGAACTGATCGAAGCACTGAATGCCGACGGCTTGACGCTGATCGTCGTGACCCACGACGCCAACATCGGACGCCGAGCCAACAACGTCGTCATGCTTCGCGACGGCGAGATCGACCAACTCGTCCCAGGCTCCGAACTCCGTTACGGGTTCGACCTCGATGAGCCGGCCGGGTGACGCTCGGCGACATCCTGCGCTTCGCCTTCACCGCCCTCGCGCGGCATCGCCGTCGGAGTCTCTTCAGTGTGTTCGGGATGACGGTGGGCGTCGCCTCCGTGATCGTCCTCACCGCGCTCGGCGAGGGAGCGCAACGTTACGTCACGGACGAGTTCTCGTCGCTCGGAACCCAGCTCCTGATCGTGATCCCGGGCAAGAACGAAACGACTGGCGGGGTTATCGCCGGCGGGATCGGCGGCGTTCCGAACGACCTGACACTCGAAGATGCGCGCGCACTCGAGCGCGGGATCCCGGGTGTCGGCTTCGTAGTGCCGATCGTCATCGGCAACGAGACCGTTTCGCACCTCGAGCGACGGCGACAGATCATGGTCATTGGAGCCACGCACGACTTTCTGGAGACGCGCGAGCTGCGCATGGGAATCGGCCAATTCCTGCCACACGACGACTTCGACCGCGGCGCGCCGGTTGCGGTCATCGGTGCCAAGGCGGCTGCCGAGCTGTTCGGGAACGAAAACCCGCTCGGTCGAGTGCTCAGGATCGGAGACTGGCGCATGCGTACGATCGGCGTGCTCGAGCCGAAGGGGCACCAGATCGGTATGGATATCGACGATCTGGTGATCATCCCGGTCGCGTCGGCCATGCGAATGTTCGATCGCAGTTCGTTGTTCCGCATCCTGCTCCGCCTCGATTCCCACAGCGACCTCGAAACCGCCAAGACCAGAACGCTCGAGATCCTGACCGAACGCCACGATGAGGAGGACGTCACCGTGATTTCGCAGGAATCGGTGGTGGAGTCGCTGTCGAAGATCCTGAACGTGTTGACGCTCGCCGTTGCTGGAATCGGCGCAATCTCGCTGGCGGTGGCGGGCCTCGGGGTGATGAACCTGATGCTCGTCTCGGTCTCGGAGCGCACCAGCGAAGTCGGGCTTCTGAAGGCCCTGGGGGCGAAGCGGCGGCAAGTACACGCGCTGTTCCTCGCCGAAGCGGTGCTGCTCGCGCTGGCAGGTGGGCTGCTCGGCATCGTGTTCGGCTTCGTGCTGGTCGAACTGTTCACGGTCTTCTATCCGAAATTTCCCGCCGTCCCACCCATCTGGGCGATCTTCTCGGCACTCGGCGTGGCGATCGGAATGGGCTCGATCTTCGGCGTGCTGCCCGCGCGTCGGGCGACCGACCTCGACCCGGTCGCGGCGCTTTCGGGGAGGTAGGCATGGAGCCCACGAGCTATTTGCAGTTCAGCCTCGGCACCCTGCGCGGACATCGGACGCGCTCCGTGCTGTCGACCCTCGGCGTGGCGATCGGGATCGCCGCCGTGATCCTGCTGACGTCCATCGGAGAAGGTACGCGCCGTTTTCTGCTCGCCGAATTCGCGCAGTTCGGGACCAACATTCTCGAAATCGCGCCCGGGAAGACCGAGACTTCCGGACATCCCGGCACTTTCGGTGGCACGACGCAGAAGCTCACGATCGATGACGCGGTCGCGATTCGCCGCCTCCCCGACGTTCAGGCCCTCGTCCCGCTCGCGGTCGGCCAAGCCCGCGTCGAGGCAAACGGAAAGGGAAGGAGCGTCTTCATCCACGGGGCTACCTCCGACCTGCCGGAAGTCTGGCAATTCGCCATCGGCCAGGGCTCCTTCCTCCCACCCGGCGATCCTCGGCGGGGCTCGCTCGTTACGGTCCTCGGCCCCCGCCTAAAGCGGGAACTCTTCGGTGACGACAACGCGCTCGGCGAGTTCGTCCGGATTGCGGGACACCGCCTGCGTGTGATCGGAGTGATGGCGCCCAAGGGACGCATCCTCGGTTTCGACGTCGACGATGCCGCCTACGTCCCCGTGGCCACGGGCATGCGCATGTTCAATCTCGAGGAACTCCAGGAAATCGACGTGTTGTTCAGCCACGAAGGGCTGACCGAGTCGGTTACGAAGCAGATCACGCGACTGCTCACCGATCGCCACGGCGGCAAAGAGGATTTCACGATCGTCTCGCAAAGCGAAATGATCGCGGTCTTCAACAATGTCATGAACGCCATCACTGCGGCCGTCGGGGCGATCGCCGGCGTTTCCTTGATGGTGGGGGCCATCGGGGTGTTCACGATGATGTGGATCTCGGTCGGCGAGCGAGTGGGAGAAATCGGACTGTTGCGGGCCCTCGGCGGTACCCAGGGTGAAATTCGGTCGCTCTTCCTGATCGAGGCGGTGCTGCTCACCGTGATCGGCGGGCTGGTCGGCGTGGCCTCGGGGCTCGGGATGGCGGGCCTGCTGCGGCTCGCGATCCCTGGAATGCCGGTCTACACACCGCTTCGATACGTCGTCGCTGCGGTCCTGGTAAGCGCCCTCGCGGGCCTGATTGCAGGTGTGTTGCCGGCCCGGCGGGCCGCCGCGCTCGATCCAGTGGAAGCACTGGGCGCCGAGTAATCGACGAAATCGAAGCCGAGCCGCGACGACGGTCGCAGGGCTAGACTCACACTCCGCGCGAAGCGAGTCGCGAGATCGACGCCGGAGGAACAGGCAGATGAAATTCTGGCAATCCGTCGCGTTCACCGCGCCCGATCAGCTCGTCGAGATCGCTCGCGGTGCCGAAGCGGCGGGATTCGAAGGCGTACTGCTCTCCGAGCACCTCTTCGTTCCGGACGCATACGCGGCGGGCTACCCCTACTCCGAGAGCGGCAGGCCCGACTTCGACGCACGATCACCGTTTCCCGATCCCTGGGTGACGATGACCGCGATGGCTGCGGCGACGAGCCGTCTGCGGTTTGCGACGATGGTCTACATCTTGCCGCTCCGACATCCGATCGAGGTCGCGAAGGCGGTCGGAACCGCTTCGATCTTCAGTGATGGCCGCATCGTGCTGGGTGCCGGGGCCGGTTGGATGCGCGAGGAATTCGAGGTGCTCGGCGTCGACTTCGCGACTCGCGGCAAGCGCTTCGACGAGTGCATCGAAATTCTGCGCCGCCTCTGGCGGGGTGGCATGACGGAGTATCACGGCGAGATCTTCCGCTTCGAGCGCCTGCAGATGAGCCCGGCTCCCCCGCAACCGATCCCGATCTACATCGGTGGCGCCTCGAAACCGGCGCTCCGTCGCGCGGCCCGGCTCGGCGACGGCTGGCTCGGTGCGGGCAACACGCCCGAGCAGGCCGAGGAGATCCTCATCGAGTTGCGGCGGCTTCGCGAGGAGTTCGGCCGGGGCGAGGAACCCTTCGATGCCGTCGTGCCGTTGGTGACACCGCCCGAGCTCGACAGCCTGCGTCGACTCGCCGACCTCGGCGCGACCGGCAGCGTCAGCTACCCCTTCGCCTACACGGCCGG
>CAXMSF010000109.1:0-3235 GCA_964196055.1 uncultured Gammaproteobacteria bacterium
AGCGGTGAGGACTGCGACACCACGGCCTCGACCAGCCGGTGACTCGGTGTCTTCGGCGCGGGTGCCTCGTCGTCGGTTGCGGGCACGAGCCCGCGGATCCGCTGCAATTCGACGATCGTCGAAACCACGCCCGCGAAGACCAGTCGGTCGGCCTCTCGGATCGTGTCGTCGGGTGAGACGGGTGTGACGGTGTGACCGAGGCGGTCGATTTCGACCAGAAACAGGCCGGGCAGGTGGCGCAGGCCGGCCTGCTCGACCGTCTGATCGATCAGCGGGCAACCCGGCTCGACGATCATCGACGCGGTGTACTCGCGCCGGTGCTCGCCGAGTTGCTCGCTCGGTTGCTGCCGGTCGGGGAGCAGGCGAGGGGCGATCAGCAGCATGTAGGCCATACCGAAGACCACGAAGGCCAGCCCGACCGGTGCGAGCTCGAAGAAGCCCATCTCGCGCATGCCCGCGTCGGTCATCAGGCCCGCGAGCGTCAGGGTCGTGCTGGTGCCGATGAGCGTGGTCGCGCTGCCGAGAATCGATGAATAGCTGAGCGGGATCAGGAAGCGGCTCGGCGACAGGCCGCGGCGGCGCGCCCAGTCGAGGATCGTCGGCGTCATCATGGCGACGATCGGAGCGTTGTTGAGGAACGCGGACAGCACGGCCACGGGTGGGCAGATGCGCGCGAGCGCGCCGCGTTCGTTGCGCTCGCTGCCGAACATACGGCCGAGCGTCATTTCCAGCGCGCCGGTTTCGCGCAGCCCGGCCGAGACCACGAACAGCGCGCCGATCGCGGCCAGCGCGGGGTTCGCGAAGCCGAGGAAGGTCTCTTCCGGCGTCAACACGCCGGCGCCCGCGAGCGCGAACAGCGCCGCCATCATGATCAGGTCGGGCCCGGCCATCTCGCGCATCATTGCGACGAGTGCCAGGAGGACGACCGCGAGCGTGAACCAGCCTTCCCAACCCACTGGCGCGGCACGATACACCAACATCGGCCACACTGTCTGCAGCATGGGCCCGGAATCGAAGCACGCGCAGAGGATGACCCCGTTTTCCGAGAAGGGTTTCTACCTCGCGGAGTTCCGCGGGCGGACCCTGATGGTCGCGGTGCGGCCCGAGCAGCTCGGTGACCCGGAGCAACTCGAAGGCGTGCTGGCGGAGCTCGCCGCCAATGCGACCCGGGTCGTGCTGATCTCGAGCGGGCCGGAGATCTTCGAGGCCATCCACGACACCCCCGTGCTGTCCGTCGAAGCGCCGCGCCTCGAAGGTGCGATCTGGCACGGCCTGCGAGCCTCCGGGCGGGTGGGCGTCGACACCGCGGACGCGAAGACCTTCGCGGCCGCGACGGTGGCGATCGCCTTGCGGCTCGGCGTGTCGAAGCTGATCTGGATCGATCGCGCAGGCGGCCTCCACGACCGCGATGGCCGCCGGCTGTCCTTCGTCCACCGCGACGAGCTACGGGCCCACCTCAGCGCGCCGCCCGACCCCGAAGACCGGCGTCTTCCGCTGCTGCGCGAAACCGAGAAGGCGCTCGACGCCGGCCTGCACGCGGTCAACCTGTGCTCGGCTGCAGGTCTCGCGGATGAACTCTTCACCTATGCGGGTTCAGGGACGCTGTTCACGCTCGATCGCTATGTCGAGGTGCGGCGCCTCGGAATCGACGACTATGACGCGGCGGACGATCTGATCGGCCGCGGAGTAGACGAAGGTTACCTGGCGCCGCGGTCGCCCGAGGAAATCGAGCGGGTGCTCATGAACGGCTTCGGCGCGTTCGTCGAAGGCCATCACCTCGCGGGCATCGGCGCACTATTGCGCTGGTCCGAAGAGCCGGTCGGTGAGATCTCGTCTCTCTATACGTTGACGCGATTCCTCGGCGAGGGCATCGGGGCGCACCTCATCGACGCCGCCTGCACCCGCGCCGCCGAGCTCGGCTGCACGGCGGTCGTTGCGGTCACCACCTCCGCCCGCGTCGCCGGCTTCTTCGAGAACAACGGCTTCGAGCGCGTCAGTGACGCCGAGATTCCCGCGGAGAAATGGCGGGGCTACGACCCGGCCCGGCGCTCTCGCGCCCTGTGCCTGCGGCGCACGCTATAGCCCGCATTTCTCACCGGATTTCGCTTCTGCGTCGATGACAACGCATGGCGTGCGACGTTGGTTGCGAGGGCCGGGTGGACCCCGGGATTCCGGAGGGCCAGTGGCCTGTGTGGGAGCGCATGCGTGGTGGGGGGCGGCCCGAGTGCAATACGGTGGCGGCTGTTCCAGATACTACCAGTCCCTCCGGAATCCCGGGGCCCACCCGACCACGGGGAGTTGCGCTGCGCATCGGCTTTCTTCGCTGCGGGTCACCCGGGGCTAACCTCTCGTTCCGGTGTCACCTCGATCGATCGGAGCTAGAATCCGATCGGAGCACTACCCCAACCCGGGTCCCGACCTGGGGCCTCTTGGCGGAGTACGAGCGCCATCAGCCGGAGAAGACCCTCCTTTACGAGGTTGTCCGCGAGCAGCTGGAAAGCTTCCTTGCGAGTTCGTACTACCGAGATCGATCGACTCCCCACTTCATCGAGCAGGAGCTCCGTTCATTTCTTCGCTGCGGCGTCCTTGCGCACGGTTTCCTCCGAGTCCATTGTGACGATTGTGGCCACGACCGTCTGGTTGCGTTCTCGTGCAAGCGCCGCGGCTTCTGCCCATCCTGCGGCGGCCGCCGAATGGCGGAAACGGCGGCGCACCTCGTCGACCGCGTGTTGCCCGAAGTCCCGATCCGCCAGTGGGTGCTCACGCTGCCGTACCCGCTTCGTTATCGCTGTGCCTACGACGCGAAACTCACGAGCGAAGTACTCCGCGCCTTCCTGCGCGCCCTCTTCACCGAACTCAGGCGGCGTGCGCGACAACACTGGAAATTGCGAGCCCCGCAGTGCGGCGCCGTCACCTTCGTCCTGAGATTCGGTTCCGCGCTGAATCTCAACCTCCACTTTCACACCCTCGCACTCGACGGCGTCTACACCGACTCCGAGGCTCCCGGGACGACGCCACGGTTCACGCCCCTGCCTCCGCCCGATCACGACGACGTGGCGCGGGTACTCGCAGGCACCGCTCGTCGCTTGCAACGGCTCGTGGCGAGACGCGCGGGCGAAGACGAAGACAGCTTCGCTCGGGACGAACCGCTGCTCGCCGTGCTCGCGGCGGCTTCACTGAGAGGGCGCAGCGCGAGCGGCCCGAACACGGGCGAGCGCTGGCGGCGACTCGGCGA
>CAXMSF010000110.1:0-27302 GCA_964196055.1 uncultured Gammaproteobacteria bacterium
CAGACCTCCCAGCCGCCGTCGCGCGCTCGCGCGTCGATTGCGAGCACGAGGTTCGCGCTGCCGATCTTCACCGCGGATTCGCCGATCAGATCCGGGTCTTCGACCGCTGCGGTCATGATCGAGACCTTGTCGGCACCGGCATTGAGGAGGTCGCGGATGTCCTGAATCGACCGCACACCGCCGCCGACGGTGAGCGGCATGAAGACCGTCTCGGCGGTACGCGCGACGACATCGAGCAGAATGCTGCGCCCTTCGTGGCTGGCCGTGATGTCGAGAAAGGTGATCTCGTCGGCCTCCTGGGCGTCGTACAGCTGGGCGACTTCGACCGGGTCGCCGGCATCGACGTGGTCGACGTACTGCACACCTTTGACCACCCGACCCTTGTCGACGTCCAAACACGGAATGATGCGCTTCATCAACACGAGAGTTTCTCCAGGGTGCGGCCGATGTCGACGGCACCGGTGTAGATCGCGCGGCCCACGATCGCACCGCTGACACCGCGTTCGGCGTAGGTCGACGCTCGTACCACGTCCGCTTCGGACGAGACGCCTCCCGATAGAATCACCGGAATGCCGATCGCGTCTGCGAGCGCCGCAGTTGCGTCGAAATTCGGCCCGGTCAACATGCCGTCGCGCGCGATGTCGGTGTATACGATCGCCGCAACGCCTGCATCTTCGAAGCGCTTCGCGACGTCGATCGCGAGCGCGTCGCTTGCCTCGAGCCAACCCTCGACCGCCACTCGCCCATCGCGAGCGTCGATGCCGACGACGATCTGCCGCGGGTAACGCCTCGCAGCGTCGCGCACGAGTTCGGGATCGCGTAGCGCCACTGTCCCGAGGATCACACGGTCGACGCCGAGCGCCAGCACGGCGTCGACCGCGGCGACGGTCCGAATGCCACCGCCGACCTGAACCGGGATCGCGCCCACGCCCGAGACGATGTCGCGGAGCGCGTCGCCGTTGCGCGTCTCGCCCGCCTTCGCACCGTCGAGGTCCACCACGTGCAAGCGAGAGAGCGCGTGCGCGGCGAAGCCCGCAGCGACGGCACCGGGGTCTTCGCCATAGATCGTCGCCTCGTCGTAGCGACCCTGCGTGAGTCGTACGCAGCGACCGTCGAGCAGGTCGATGGCAGGAATGAGCTCGAAGGGTGCGATGGAGGGCTCGCTTTCAGTTCTTGGTCGCGTCGGCGCGCGCGTTACCTGGCGTCGCTCAGGGACTGCGCGATCGCGTCGGCACCGCGCCGTGCGATTTCGTGTGCGGTCAGCCACCGCTTCAGCAGCGCGGCATCGTGAAGGTCGCTGCCCGATTTCTCCTGCGGCTTTGGCTGAGTGTAATCGTAGCGCGCGGACCAGAGCTTGAATCCGTCGGGCGCTTCGTAAAGGGTCACTTGGAAGGCCACGCTCGCCGGATGCCGCCCGGCTGCAGTGGCCCCGCGGGCGTCGCGGTAGCGCAGCACCTCGCCCACCAGCACGCTGGTCGCACCGAGGGTGTTTCCGGCACCCTCGGCGTAGATCTGGGAATCGATCACAGCGGTCGCGCGTGTCACATTCTCGAAGGCGTTCACGATTTCATCGACCGGGACGATCTCGATACCTTCCGCGAGAATCGCCTCGGTGACCTGCTGCGCCACGCGCTCGGTCGCGAGTTCCGGCGGGACGCCACCGAGCCGGCTGGACCCTTCGTAGAGTCGGTGGGCGTAGAAGGGAACCACCGCCACGCGCGCTAGCGCCGGACCGATCGGCGCATAGGTCTGCACGTCGATCTCCTGGTCGGTCGTCGCACACGCCGCGAGCGCGAGCAACAGCACCACCGAGTAGCGGCGCAACAAACGCGCGATCACGACCGCACCCACGCGGCATAGGCGTCGAGCAAGGTGCGGCCCGCCCCCTGGCTCTTTTCCGGGTGGAATTGCACCGCGAAGAGCTTGTCGGTCGCTACCGCGGCCGCGAAATCGCCACCGTAGTCGGCGACGCCGATGGCATCGTTCGGCCGCGCCGCGACCGCGCGGTACGAGTGGACGAAGTAGTAGCAATCTTCGGCAGGCATGTTGTCCAGCATTGGATGGGAGCCTCGAAAACGCACTTGGTTCCAACCGATGTGTGGTACTCGCAACGGCGTACCGTCGGCATCGTGCTCGGCGAAACGTTCGACCCGCCCGGGCAACAGCCCGAGCCCCTGTGTCACCCCGTGTTCATCGCTCTGCTCGAAGAGAACCTGGAGACCGAGGCACAGTCCCAGATACGGGCGCCCGGCCTCGATCGACTCGCGCACCGCGTCGTCGAGTCCCTTCTCTCGCAGGTTCGTTATCGCGTCCGCGAAGGCGCCGACACCAGGCAGTACTACACCGTCCGCACCGCGCACAGCCGCCGGATCACCCATCACGCGAGGTTCCAGATTCGAACGTTCGAGTGCCTTCGCGACGCTGCGAAGGTTGCCCGCGCCGTAGTCCACCACTGCGATGATCGGAGCACTCGACATCGCGAGCTACAGCGCCCCCTTCACCGTCGGCAAGCCGACGACGCGCGGGTCTCGTTCGACCGAAACGCGCAAGGCGCGCGCGAGTCCTTTGAAGATCGCCTCGACGATGTGGTGCGGGCTCTTTCCGTACCGCAGCTCGACGTGGAGATCGAGGCCGGCGTTCTGGGAGAAGGCGTACAGGAAGTCCTCCGTCAACGAAACATCGAAGCCCGCGATGCGATCGTTCGCGCATTCGACGCGATAGACGAGATACGGACGATTCGACACGTCGATCGCAACGTCGACTTTCGCCTCCGCCATCGGCAGCATGAAGGAGCCGTAACGGCGAATTCCCACGGTCGTACCCAGCGCCTCCTTCAGCGCCTGGCCCAGCACGATTCCCACATCCTCGATGGTGTGGTGCGTATCCACCTCGAGGTCGCCCTTGGCGCGCAGACGCAGATCGAACAGACCGTGCCGCGCGAACGACTCCAGCATATGGTCGAAGAAGGGAACCCCGGTCGAAATGTCGTACTCGCCCGTCCCGTCGAGGTTGAGCTCGACGCTGATCTCGGTTTCCTTCGTCTTCCGCTCGACCGTCGCAATACGCCCGTCGCCGCCACTCATATATCGATTTCCGCCTCCGCTTCTCGAGCGGCCTCTCGCTCTCGACGAGCGCGTCGTATCTTCTGCAACCGCAGGTCGACCGACTGCCCGTGCCCGACGAGTCCCTCCATCTCCGCCAGACGGATCACATCGCCGCCGAGCTCGCGGAGCTTCGGCGGTTCGAATCGCGTGACGCTCGTCCGCTTGAGAAAGTCCTCGACTCCGAGCGGTGAGAAGAATCGCGCCGTCCCACCGGTGGGCAACACGTGGTTCGGCCCGGCGATGTAATCGCCAACCGCCACCGGAGTATAGTGGCCCAGGAAGATCGCTCCTGCGTTCTTCACGCCTTTCGACACCACGTCGGCATCGTCAGTCGCGATCATCAAGTGCTCCGGCGCGTATCGGTTTGCGAGTTCGATGCACTCCGCGATGTTCTTCGCAATCACGATCGCACCACGCTTCGTGAGCGCGGCTTTCGCGATCTTCGCGCGTTCGAAGCCCTTCAATTGCCGGGCTAGCTGATCCTGTACGCGAGTTGCGACGGCCTTGGAATTCGTGAACAGCAAGCAGCTCGCCATCTCGTCGTGCTCGGCCTGGGAGATCAGGTCCGCCGCCACCCACGCGGGCGTCGCCGTCTTGTCCGCGACGATCAGCACCTCGGTCGGCCCGGCTTCCGAATCGATCGCGACTTGTCCGAATACCAGCCGCTTCGCCGTGGCGACATAGGCATTGCCGGGGCCGACGATCTTGTCGACCCGGGGAACGGTCTCGGTCCCGTACGCCAGAGCGGCAATCGCGTGAGCGCCGCCCATCTTGAAAATTCTGTGTACTCCGGCCACGCGCGCGGCCATCAGCACTTCCGCCCGGACCGTTCCGTCGCCACCAGCGGGCGTTGCCATCACGATCTCGGGCACCTCGACCACGGAGGCCGGCACCGCGTTCATGATTACGCTCGACGGGTAGAATGCCTTGCCGCCCGGCACATAGACCCCTGCGCATTCGAGTGGACGGACACGATGGCCGAAGATGCCGCCACCCTCCTCGCGAACCTCCCAGCTCGAAGGGATCCGTTTTCGGTGGAAGTCGCGGATGCGCATCGCGGCCTTGCCGAGCGCCGCGCGGTCGGCGGGATCGGTCGCCTCACAACCCTCGTCCCATTCTTCAGCCGTCACTTCGAGAGTCGTGAGCTTGTTGCCGTCGAATTTCCGGATGCAGGCGAGTAACTCCTCGTCGCCGCCGTCGCGGACACGTTCCACGATCTTCCGGACCGATTTCTCGATGTCTTCGGTCTCGACGTCGCGGCGCGACACGAGCTTGGCAAAACGCGCTTCGAAGCCCGAAGCATCGGCTTGCAACACGTTGAGAATTCCCTTGGACGTCGTCTTGATCGCCATGGTCAAGCCTCCCTGCGGATGTCCGCTCCCAAGCCTCGGAGCTTCGCTTCGATGTTCTCGTAGCCGCGATCGATGTGATAGACCCGACTCACTCGAGTCTCACCTGTGGCGGCTAGGCCCGCGACCAGCAGCCCCGCCGATGCACGCAGATCCGTTGCCATCACGGGTGCACCCATGAGCTTCTCGACGCCCCGCACGTGAGCGGAACGGCCCGAGAGCGAAATATCGGCCCCGAGGCGCTGGAGCTCCGGAACGTGCATGAAGCGGTTCTCGAAGACATTCTCGATCACCACGCTCGAACCCTCGACGAGCGTCAGTACGGCCATGAGCTGCGCCTGCATATCCGTCGGAAACCCCGGAAATGGCGCGGTGACCGCGCGGATGCCGACCTGGTGACCGTCCGCACGCACACGCGCACCCTCGGGGTCGACCTCCACCTCGGCGCCCAGCTCACGCAGCTTTTCGAGCGTCGATTCGAGCAGCGACGGGTCGATGCCCGTCACTCGTACATCGCCACGAGTAATGACCCCGGCGGCGAGCAACGTGCCCGCTTCGATGCGATCCCCCTCGACCCGGTGCCGGACCGGCCGCAGCGCCTTCACGCCACGAACCATGATGCGATCGCTGCCCGCACCGTGGATTTCGGCGCCCATCTTCGAGAGCAGGGTTGCGAGTTCGACCACTTCGGGTTCTCGCGCCGCGTTCTCGATCACGGTCTCGCCTTGCGCGAGGGTCGCGGCCATCAGGACGTTCTGGGTGCCGTTCACGGTGGTGAGGTCGAATGCAAGCCGAGCACCCACGAGTCCGGGAGACGTCGCCTGGACGTAGCCGTGATTGAGCTGAACCTTTGCGCCGAGGGCCTCGAGGCCCTTCAGGTGCTGGTCGACCGGGCGCACGCCGATCGCGCAGCCACCCGGCTCGGACACGCGAGCGTTGCCGAAACGGGCGATCAGCGGGCCCAACACCATGAACGACGCGCGCATCTTGCGCACGAGGTCGTATGGCGCCTCGAAATTGTCGACACCGCTCGCGTCGATCGACAGGGTGTGGCCGCTCGCATCGTTCCAGTCGGCTTTCGCGCCGAGCGCACGCAGCAGCTCGAGCATCGCGTCGACGTCCCGCAGTCGCGGAGCGTTCTCGAGAACGCTGACTCCGTCGGCCAACAGTGCGCCCGCCATCAAGGCCAGGGTCGAGTTCTTCGAGCCCGAAGCCGCTACTTCGCCAACGAGACGATTCCCGCCCCGCACGACGATCTGATCCATGCTCCCCCCTCCGCTTACGGGCCGTCCCCCGGGCCGAGTCAGCCCGCGGGCAATTGCGCCGACACCACCCGGATCCGCCGACCCAGGTCGCGGTGCGTACGCACATCGGTGAAGCCCGCGTCGCGACACCAACCTGTTACCGAATCAGCCTGCTCGGGCGCCAGTTCGACCGCGATGCCACCCCCGGGTGAAAGCAGCGCCGGAGCCTGCGCGATCAACTCCGCCAGCATCGTCGTTCCATCCTCCCCGGAGAACAAGGCCTGCTCGGGCTCGTGGTCGAGCTCGGGCGGCAGTGTTCCGCGTTGGTTTTCCGCTACATAGGGGGGATTCGATACGATCCAGTCGAATCGCTGCCCCGAAACCGGCTCGAACAACTCGCCATGCCGCAATTCGATGCGATCCGAGACCCCATTTACATCGGCATTTTCACGCGCAATCTCGAGTGCCGCCTTCGAAATATCGGTGCCCACAAGGTGCGCCGTTGGGCGCTCCACCGCAATCGCCAGTGCCACCGCCCCACTTCCGACACCGATGTCGAGCAGCCGGAGCGGAACGTCGCCTCCGGGCAGCCGCTCGAGCACCGCAGCGACCAGAGTCTCGGTGTCGGGACGCGGAACCAGTACATCGGCCGTGATCTTGAACGGCAGCGACCAGAACTCCTTGTGGCCCGTGAGTTGTGCGACCGGCACGCGCTCGCTCGCACGCTTGCGGACGAGTTCGCGAAAGACCGCTCGGTCGGCCGGCAATACCTCTTGCTCGAAGTCCAGGAACAGCTTCAGCCGCTCGACGTCCAGCACGTGGGCGAGCAGACACTCCGCGTCGAGCTGCGCGGTTTCGATCCCGCACGACGCGAAGTGGCGCTTCGTCCACGTCAGCAACTCGAGAACCGTCCAGACCTTGCCGTCCGCGGGGGCGGCGGTCGTCATGCCCCGGTCCCGGCGGCTTCGGCTTGGGACGCCATGAAGACGTGGATCGCATCGAGCATCTCATCGAGGTCGCCCTCGATGATCGCGTCGAGCTTGTGAAGTGTGACACCCGCGCGGTGGTCGGTGACGCGAGACTGCGGGTAGTTGTAGGTGCGGATCTTCTCGGCGCGTCCCCCGCTCCCGACTTGCTCGCGCCGGTCACTTGCACGCAGCTGCGCCTCGCGCTCGATTTCCTGCTCGAGCAGGCGCGAACGCAGCACCTTCATCGCCTTGGCCTTGTTCTTGTGTTGCGACTTCTCGTCCTGACACTGCACCACCAACCCACTCGGGACATGGGTGATCCGGACCGCCGAGTCGGTCGTATTCACGCTCTGCCCACCCGGACCGGATGCGCGGAAGACATCGACCCGCAGATCCGTCGGTTCGATCGCGACGTCGACCTCCTCGGCTTCCGGCAGCACCGCGACCGTCACCGTACTGGTGTGAATGCGACCTTGTGATTCCGTCGCGGGTACCCGCTGCACGCGGTGTACACCGCGCTCGTACTTGAGACGGCTGTAGATATCCTTGCCGCTGATGTTCACGACGACCTCGCGGATGCCACCGCCATCGGTCTGTGAGACCGAAATCGGATCGGACTTCCAGCCGTGCCCTTCGGCGTAGCGCGAGTACATGCGGTAGAGGTCACCCGCGAACAGCGCCGCCTCGTCACCGCCGGTACCTGCTCGAATCTCCAGAATCGCGTTCTTCTCGTCGTTGGGGTCCTTGGGGATCAGCAACACCCGGATCTCGCGCTCGAGTTCCTCGCGCTGCGCAGCGAGTTCAGCGATCTCGGCACGCGCGAGCTCGCGCACTTCTTCGTCGGGATCGTCGAGCATGCTCTCCGACGCGACGAGTTCCTCGACGTTTGCGCGATAGCGCGCAGCCGCAGCCACGATCTCGCGCAGCGACGCGTGCTCCTTGGCCGTCTCCGCGTACGCACCCGCAGATGCAGCGATCTCCGGATCGGCGAGCTTCTCTTCGAGCTGCGCGAAGCGCTGTTCGAAGGGCGCGAGTTTGTCCAGCAATTCAGGCATGAGAGCCGCGGTGTCCGGAGGGGGGCCGGGCGCACGACACCTTACGAGTTCATCGACTCCAGGAACTCGTCGTTGGTGTTCGTAGCTTTGACCTTCTCGAGCAGGAACTCCATCGAATCGACCGGATTGAGCGGCGCGAGCACTTTGCGGAGGATGTACATCCGATTCAGGATGGTCTCCGGCAGCAGCAGCTCTTCGCGTCGAGTCGCCGAGCGGTTGATGTCGATCGCAGGGTAGGTCCGCCGATCGGCGAGCTTGCGGTCGAGTACGATCTCGCTGTTGCCGGTGCCCTTGAACTCCTCGAAGATGACCTCGTCCATCCGCGAACCGGTGTCGATCAGCGCGGTACCGATGATCGTCAGACTACCGCCCTCTTCCAGATTGCGTGCGGCTCCGAAGAAGCGCTTGGGCTTGTGCAACGCGTTCGAGTCGACACCACCCGAGAGGATCTTGCCCGAGTGGGGCACGACGGTGTTGTGCGCGCGGGCAAGGCGCGTGATCGAGTCGAGCAGGATTACCACGTCGCGCTTGTGCTCGACGAGCCTCCGGGCCTTCTCGATCACCATATCCGCGACCTGCACGTGGCGCGTTGCGGGTTCGTCGAAGGTCGACGAGATGACCTCGGCCTTCACGGTCCGCTGCATGTCGGTCACTTCTTCCGGGCGCTCGTCGATCAGCAGCACGATCAGCACGACTTCCGGGTGGTTTTCCGCGATCGCGTTCGCGATGTCCTTCAGGATCATCGTCTTGCCGGCCTTCGGGGGCGACGTGATGAGCGCCCGCTGACCTTTTCCGATCGGCGCGATCAGGTCGATGATCCGTGTCGTGAGCCCCCCCTTCGGCGCTTCGAGATCGAAGCGATCCTCGGGATAGAGCGGTGTCAGATTGTCGAACAGGATCTTGTGTCGAGCATTCTCCGGCGACTCGTGATTGATCGAGTTCACCTTGAGCAGTGCGAAGTAGCGCTCGCCTTCCTTCGGCGGGCGGATCTGCCCGAGCACCGTGTCACCCGTCCGCAGGTTGAAGCGCCGGATCTGGGACGGTGAGACGTAGATGTCGTCGGGACCGGCCAGATAATTCTGGTCCGGTGCTCGCAGGAATCCGAAGCCATCGGGCAGGGTCTCGAGCGTGCCCTCGGCGTAGATGCGACCCTTCTTGGCGGTCTGTGCCTTCAGGATCTCGAAGATCAGGTCCTGCTTGCGCAGGCCCGAGGCGTTCTCGATCTCCAGGTCCTCACCGAATTCGGTGAGCTCCTGCGGGGTCTTTGCCTTGAGGTCGTTGACGTGAACGCTCTCCGCGTCCGGATCGCCCTCGTCGATTTCTTCCTCGAGCGGTTCGTCGTCCGGGAATTCGGAGTTGCCGCCCTTGCGCGAATCGCGCGCGGTGTTCCCGCCGTTTCCACCACTTCGAGGCCGACGACCTCGCCCTCGGCGCGAACGCCCCGGAGCAGAGTTGCTTTCGCCAGCGCGGTAATTGCTCACAGATTTGTTCTCTTTCGGTTTCGAGGGTCGTTGAGTGGGTGGGGCCCGATTGCCGGGAGGTTGCAGGGGCTGAAGGGGGTGATGCCTACCACTTTAGGTTGGAAGGGTTCGGCTCTATTCGCTCGTTCGGAAACTCTGAATCAAAAGTTGATCGAAAATTCTGAAGCGGCGGATCGCCACAGTCGGCTGGATTCTCTCGCGTCAGCGGGATCCCGGCTCAAATTTCGCCCGCAATACAGCTGGGAGGCTCCGATAAGGGGAGAATGGGTTGGTGGTTGGAATCGACTGTTCCGGTGGAACCCAGCGGGGGACGTCGAGCGCCGCGGCCAGCAGCCGAATAAAGCGATAACTGAAAGCCTAAAGCGGGGCTATAGCGGTGTCAAGCCTGGTGTTCCCGGGCCGCGATGAAATGGACGAGCCGACCGCTCGCGAGCCCGTCCCGCCGATAGGAATGGAAACGCTTCGCGTCGCAGCGAGTGCACGCATCCGGAACGCTGCCGACTGCTGCCGGGACGAGTCCCGCACGCTGGAGAGCGAGCCGCGAGAGGCCCCCGAGATCGAGCGCGACGTGGGCCGGGCGGGTGGGCCGCGTAGTACTCGCGAGCGAATCGCCGAAGCGGTCACCGAGGCCGTCGAGAACCGGCTGATCCACCTCGTAACAGCACGCGCCGATGTGTGGGCCCACGACCGCAACCAGCGAGGCCGAGCCGCCCGCCAGCTCCCCGAGAGCAGCGACCCCCGCCTCGATCACGCCGGCGGCGAGCCCACGCCAGCCTGCGTGGACCGCCGCCACCGCCGAACCGTCCGCGGCCGCGACGAGAATGGGCACACAATCTGCGGTAACGACCGCCACCGCCTGGCCCGCGAGTTTCGAAGTGATCGCGTCCGCGTCCGGCGGACTCGGCCCCGCACACGCCGCCGCGGTCGCAACCTTCGCGCCGTGGACCTGGCGCGGTCGCAGCAGGCCTTCGCGGCTTGCGCCTCGCAGCCCGAAACCATGCTCGACGCCGCAGGCAGCGAGCAATGGGTGCCGGATCCAGCGCTCCGTCACACGCTTTCCTCCCGCGCCTCGAGCGACGCGATGAGCTGCTCGAGATCGTCGGGAAGCGGCGCTTCGAAACGCAGCCGCTCGCCTGTGCGCGGGTGGTCGAATCCGAGTATGCGCGCGTGCAGCGCCGGATGGTCGAGCGCAAGCGCCTCGCGCCGAGACCGGCCGTAGACCGGGTCGCTCACGACCGGCATGCCCGCCGAGGCGAGGTGCACCCGGATCTGGTGTGTCCTGCCGCTCTCGGGAAGAACGGCGAGCCAGCTGCGCCCCGTAACCCGAAAACGCCGCACCACGCGCCAGACGGTCGAGGCCTCGCGACCGCGGCGCGAATGCACCGACATCCGCTTGCGGTCGCGCGGGTGCCGACCGATCGGCTGGTCGACCCGCCCGGTGTCGGCACCCGGTAGCGCCCGAACCAGCGCGCGGTATTCACGCTCGATGCTGTGATCGCGAAATTGTTCGGAGAGCGCGCGGTGGGCGGCATCATTCTTCGCCGCCACCATCACACCCGAGGTTCCCTGGTCGAGCCGATGCACGATACCCGGGCGGAGCACGCCGCCCACGCCCGCGAGATCCCCACAGTGATGCAGCAACGCGTTCACGAGCGTGCCGCCGGGATGGCCCGGCGCAGGGTGGACCACGAGGCCCGCGGGCTTGTCGATCACGATCAGATCGTCGTCCTCGTAGAGCACCGAGAGCGGAATCGCTTCGGGCGCAACCAACGACGGCACGGCTTCGGCCGGGGTTGCCTCGAGCGAATCACCGCAATGCACACGACTGCTCGCGCGCGGCGAGCGGCCATTGACGCGAACGAGGTCCGATTCGATCCACCGCTGTGCTTGGGACCGTGAGATCCCAGCAAGCTCCGCCAACGCAAAGTCGACGCGCTGGCCTTCCTCGCTCTCGGCGATGATGATCTTCAATGCGGCCCTTCGCTGCCGGGCAACGGCTTCAGCGACTGCCGAGGAATCTCCCGCGGGGAGACTCGTCCGTGTCCGCCTCGAACTTCTTCATATAGCTCGCGGCAACGCGCGCCGAATCGAGACCAACGCAGTCCGCGTACGCCCGAACGAAGCCGCGGACGTAGACGGGCGCAGGCAATTCAGCGTAGCGATCCTCTTCGATGAAGCGCAGATAGGACGGGGTGATCTTCGTGATTCCGGAGATTTCCTCGATTTCGATGCCCGAGCGCAGACGTGAACGCCGCAACCGCGCGCCGTCGAATTCACCGCCTTCTTCTTCGAGTGCTTCGAGCTCTCCCATCTCGTTCGAGGGTCTGGGCTCGTGCGGAATCGCGACCTCGTCGAGAGCTCCCGCCGGCTCGAGCTGCCGGGGGGCGCTCGCGGCCTCCGCGCCGGTCGACGCGCCGCAGCCGAGTTCGGCGTCGTAGGCAAGGCGCGCTTCCGCATCGGACAGCACTCGGTAGGCGATCTCGACCCGCTCGCGGATCGCCGAGGCCTCACCTTCGCCGAAAACCGAATAGCCCGCGAGCGAGTCGTCGGCGTAGGTCGACTGCGCCATTCGAAACGCTCGCTCGATCTCGGCCACCGCCGCGTCGCTCGCGATCTCCAGAATTTCGTAGTGGTTCTGTTCGGACAAAGGCTTCATGGGGGGCCTCTAGGTTCGTGCGGAATCAGGCTCCGCAACCAGCTTCTTGGCGATTCGCGAAAGATAGATCGCGGCATCGGAGCGCGGATAACGGTCGACCAACGGGCGCCGTTCGCGAACCGCCTGTCGCGCGTTTTCGTCGTGGTTGATGTAACCGAGATAATCGCAGTCGATGCCGAAGTACTTGCGGCAGACCGTCTGCACCGAAAAGCCGAGCTTGACATCTTCGGCCGTCATCGCGTCGTTGATCACGACCCGCGGCCGGAACGATTTCATCGTCTCGATGAAACGTCTGCCCTCGTGCGGATCGCTCGCCTCGATCTCGTGCAACAGGTCGAGCGGCGTGCGGATCCCGCGCTCATTGTGCTGGTCCATCGCGAGCGCGACCACCTTTCGCATATCGTGCGAAACCATCGCGAGGCGCAGCCGACGGTAGAAGGCGGCGCGGATGAACGAGTAGGCATTCTCGACCGATGTCGGCTCTGGCGCGATCACGACCAGGCCCTCTTCGCCGATCATGAAATAGTCCATGACTGCGGAATGAGTCCCAGCGCCGAGATCGAACAACAGGAAGTCGGCCGGCAAGCGCCGAAGCGCTCGCAACATCTGGACGCGACGTGAATGGCTCGGCTGCGGTGTCGCGAGGTTGCCGTGCGTTGCGGCGATGAACTGGAGATTCGGGATCGGTGTGTCGACGAGCAATTTCTCTAGTTCGTCTTCGCGGTAGGCGACGAAATCGGCGAGGCTATTTCGCGGCTCGGGAACCCCGAGACAGGTGTGGAGGTTCGCGCCCTCGAGATCGCCGTCGACCGCAATTACGCGCCGACCGCTGCGCGCCAGCACGACCGCGAGGTTGGCGACCACGAAGCTCTTGCCGACGCCGCCCTTCCCCCCGCCGACGGGAATCATGCGAGGCCCCGGCGATAGCGACGAGCCCGACCCCATCTTCACGTCCCTCCTGGCTTTCGCTCTGCCGAGAATAATTTTGACACCCTCCTGCCCGCCGCGATCAGCTCGCGATCTGCGCCGAGCTTTGTCCGTCGCCGATCACGTGCAGAAAGGGTCGCCACTCTTCGTAACGAGCTCCGGTCACGGACAGATTCATGAGCGGCGTCCATCGCGGCCGTGCGGGCTGGCGCTTCAGGGGCAGGCGCGCCTGCTCGGGCGTTCGCCCACCCTTGCGACGATTGCATTCGACACAGCTGCACACGACGTTCTCCCACGAGGTCCGCCCGCCGAGCGATCGCGGGATGACATGGTCGAGGTTCAGCTCCGAACGGCTGGGACGTTCGCCGCAATACTGACACGTGAATTTGTCGCGCGTGAAGACATTCGCGCGGCTGTAGCGCACGTGCCGTTTCGGAACTCGGTCGAATACGCTCAGCACGATCACCCGTGGCACACGAATCGAACCGCTCGGCGTGCCGATCACGTCACAGCCGCCGGTCGCACGAATCCGCCGCCAGCCCTCGAAATCGAATGTCTCGTAATGTTCGTTCACCACACAAGCCAGGTCCTGGAAGATCATCGAAAATGCACGACGCGCCGAGGTCACATGGATCGGCAGATACGAGCGATTGAGAACCAGGACACTCGAGTTCAGCATTTGAACGATCCGATCCTAAGCGATGGACAGACGGCAATCAACGAAAGCCTGACACTCACGGCGAGATGCTCGCACTCATGCTGAACCCGCAGCGAAAATCCCGTTCACCGCGGCCTCGAGCGCCGCTTCCTCACCGTCGAGCAGGGTCCGCACGTCGAAGATCACGAGATCATCGCGGACGCGGGCGAGCACGGGCGGGGTCGCCCGCCGGAGTCGCTCCGCAACGCTCTCGGCCGAGACGCTGGTTCGGATCGCAACGACCCAGGTGTCGAGCTCGAAGCCCGGCAGCGAGCCGCCTCCCACGAACCCACGGTCCGGCGAAACCTCAACGCAATCGCCGTCGGCGACGACCTTCGCGAGGCGCGCCGCCAGCGAACGGGCGCGGGCCTCGAGGCGCGGGGCGGACTCGAGAAGCTGCTGCAGCACCGGGATCTCGCATTCCGCGCGACCGTCCAGGTAGCAGCTGAGCGTCCAATCGAGCGCCGCGAGTGAGAGCTTGTCCAAGCGCAACGCACGCGCGAGCGGGTTGCGGCGCATCCGAATCAACGGGTCCGCAGCGCCCAGCACGATGCCCGCCTGCGGGCCGCCGAGCAGCTTGTCGCCCGAGAAGCACACCAGGTCCGCGCCCAATCGGAGCCGCGCGGGCGCGAAGGCCTCGGCCGGGAGGCCCCGGCGCGAAAGATCGACGAGCGTGCCGCTGCCGAGGTCCTCGAGCACCGACAAGTCGTGGCGGCCCGCGATCTCGGCCAGCTCTGCCAACCCGACCTCCGCCACGAAGCCGGACTGCTCGAAGTTGCTGCGATGAACCTTCAGTAGCAGCGCGGTCTCGGGGCCGATCGCGCGCTCGTAATCGGCCGCGTGCGTGCGGTTGGTGGCGCCGACTTCGACGAGCTTCACACCGGCGCGCTCCATGATCTCGGGCACTCGGAACGATCCGCCGATCTCGACCAGCTCACCGCGCGAAACGATCACCTCGCGCCCGCGCGCGAGCGTGTCGAGAGCCAACAACAATGCGGCCGCGTTGTTGTTGACCGCGAGAGCGGCCTCGGCGCCGGTGAGGAGCGTCAGCTTCGTCGTCAGCGCGGCCAGGCGGTCGCCCCGACGCCCGGTCGCGAGATCGAGTTCGAGGTCGCTGTAGCCCGCCGCGGCCTCGGCCACCGCCGCCGCGGCTCCAGCAGCCAGCGGAGCGCGGCCCAGATTCGTATGCAGTGGGATTCCCGTCGCGTTCACCACGCGTTGCGGGTGTCCCGCCGCGAGCCGCGCGGCCCCTGCGGCGACCTCGGCGGTGAGTTCCGCGGGGCTCGGAACCTGGC
Source organism: uncultured Gammaproteobacteria bacterium (assembly GCA_964196055.1). Taxonomy (GTDB): domain Bacteria; phylum Myxococcota_A; class UBA9160; order UBA9160; family SMWR01; genus JAFDEI01. Next base: position 14,777 of record CAXMSF010000110.1, read on the forward strand.
CCTCGCAGGCGCCCCCACCCCCAGCGGCCGAAACACGCTCCCGAGCGGCGCTCAGCACCTCGCGAGCCGCCGCCTGGAGGGCCCAGACCGGCAGTTCGGGGTGATCGGCCAAGAGTTCCCGTACGAGCCTCTCGACGGACGGCAGGGCCCGTCTGGGATCGGTCTTGACCTGAGCGCTGTAATCCATGACTTTCTCTTCAAGTTTACTGGTACGGGCCTGCGAGGCCCGCTCTCCCGAGGGCACACCCATTCTCGCCGATTCTCGTCTCTTTGTGAGGGGCGGATCACGATTTCGGCAACCTCGAGCGAGCGATCCCGCGGTTCACAAAGCGAGGCGGACGCGCGGCGGGGTGCTGCACGGGGCTCGGGAAGTGGAATTGCCAGGCAGTACCGTTGAGAGAATTACTGTGCGAGTCGAGATTTTTGATCGTGTTTTCGGGGCATTAGGGATCGTCCCCGTCCATCCGGCCCAACCTGTCGAAGGTTTGGAGCCGGACCCGCGCTAACCCCGCCATCGGCGGTGCCGTGAGGCCCTGCCGGTCCCACCAACGATCGTGACGCAGCTCGCCAACGCTGGGAGTGCGGGGTTCTGTTTCCCGAGGGGAGCAGCCTCGACTCCGGGCCGGAAAAAAGATGCCCAACGAGATCATCATCAACGCGAGCGCGGGCGAAACCCGCGTCGCGCTCATGGAACGCGGGACCTTCCACGAACTCCACCTAGAACGCGAGAGCGGCCGCAGCGTCGGCGGCATGGTCGTGCTCGGCAAAGTGACACGGGTGCTGCCCGGCATGCAGGCCGCGTTCGTCGACATCGGTCTGGAGAAGGCGGCCTTCCTCTACGTCGGCGATTATTTCGACGACTCCTCCAACGGCAACGCCGATAGCGACGACGACGAGGATTCACCGCGGCCGCGACGCGGCCGGCGCGGCACGCAGCGGCAGCCGTTGCCGAAGATCGAGAAGCTGCTCAAGGAAGGGCAGGAGATCGTGGTCCAGGTCGCCAAGGAGCCGATTGGAACCAAGGGCGCCCGCATCACCTCTCACCTCTCGATCGCGGGCCGCCACCTCGTGCTTACTCCGTGGGCGCGCCGCGTTGGCGTGTCGCGCCGGATCGACAGCGACCGCGAACGGCGCCGACTGCGCGAAATCGTCACGAAGATGAAGCCCGCAGACCTCGGCTTCATCATCCGGACCGCGGGCGAGGGCGCGAGCCAGGCCGACCTCGAAGCCGACGTGAAGTACCTCACCTCGGTCTGGGACGACATTCAGTTCCGCAAGCAGCGCGCGACCGCGCCCGGCGTGCTCTACACCGAGTTGTCGCTGCCGCTGCGCGTGATCCGCGACTTCTCGAATTCGAAGACGAAGAAGATCACGATCGACAGCAACGTGGTCTACGAGGAAATGAGCGACTTCCTGTCGCGTTTCGTCGCCGATCCAAAGCCCAAGCTCGAGCACTACCAGGGCGACGCGCCCATCTTCGATCACTTCGAGCTCGAGTCGACGATCGACGACAACCTCGGCAAGAAGGCCTGGCTGAAATCCGGCGGCTACCTGATCGTCGATCAGAGCGAGGCCCTGACCGCGATCGACGTCAATACCGGCCGTTACGTGGGCAAGCGAGACCTCGAGGAAACCGTCCTCAAGACCAACCTCGAAGCCGTCAAGGAGGTCGTGAACCAGCTCCGCTTCCGCAACATCGGTGGCCTGATCATCATCGACCTGATCGACATGGAATCCGCGGCAAACCGCGAGAAGGTCTACCGCGCGCTGCAGGACGCACTCCGCCAGGACAAGTCGCGGACCAATATCCTGAAGATTTCCGAACTCGGCCTGGTCGAGATGACCCGCAAACGCACGCGTGAGAATCTCGTGCAGATGTTGTGCGAGCCGTGCGGCTACTGCGAGGGCCGTGGTTACGTGCTGTCGGCCGAGAGCGTCGCCTTCAAGGTGCTGCGCGAGATCCGCAAGGACCTGCCACGCTTCTGCGGCCGTGCGATCGCGGTTTCGGTGAATCCGCGCGTCGCCCAGGTGTTGCTCGGTCCCGCCCACCGCGCAAAGGCGGACCTCGCCGAGGAACTCGGACGCGAGATCGAGATCCGCGCGCGTACCGGCCTCCATCAGGAGCAGTGTGAAATCGTCGCGCTCGGCGACGGGTCACCGGTCTCGCTCGACCTGAGCTGGCTCCAGGAGCAGAAGCCCGAAGCCGAGGTGCCCACCGACGCGCCGGAGCCGGCCGCGACGGACGACGCCGAGGCGGAGCCCCAGACCGCGATCGAGGCGAAAACAGCCGAAGCACTCGAAGCCGGACCCGAAGCGACCGCACCCGAATCAGGGGACGACGAGCCCCCGGCGCTCGACACCGCCGAGACCGCGCAACTCGACGCGGTGAAGGTCACGGTCGAGGTGGATGCAGCTGAATCGCCCGCGGCCGAGACCGAAATCGCAGCCGGAGCACCCGAGGCGGATGGGATCGCCCAGGGTGAAACGTCAGCTCCCCCTGGGGGAGACGGTGTGGCCAGTCTGGAAGCCGATCGGGACGAGCCAAAGCGGCCAGCCGCGAGAGATTCCACCCCCGTGGCCGCTCCCCCCGCGGAAATGCTTGACGTGGAAGCGGAAAGCCCGATACTGCCCGGTTCCGTAGAGCGTGAGGAGTCGTGATGTACGCCGTGGTTCGCACAGGTGGGAAACAGGTCCGGGTTGCCCCCGGCGAGGCCGTTCGCATCGAGAAGCTCGAAGGCGCGGTCGGTGACAAGATCGAATTGAACGAGGTCCTGCTCGTCGGCGGCGAAGGCGACCCGCGCATTGGTACGCCCCTCGTAGACGGCGCGAAGGTGGTGGGCACCATCACGGCACAGGACCGCGCTGACAAGATCATTGTTTTCAAGATGAAGCGACGCAAGGGATATCGGCGGAAGGCCGGGCATCGGCAGTACTACACCGAAGTCCGAGTCGACGCGATCGAGGCTTGAGCTATGGCACATAAGAAGGGACAAGGCAGTTCGCGCAACGGGCGCGACAGCAACGGGCAGCGACGCGGGATGAAGGTCTTCGGCGGCCAGACGGTGACGGCGGGAGCGATCCTCGTTCGCCAGGTCGGCACGACGATCCATCCCGGCCAGAATGTCGGGCTGGGCAAGGACTACACCCTGTTCGCGAAAGCCGACGGCGTCGTCAGCTATCCCAAGTCTCGCGGTCGCAGGACCGCGCGCGTCGACGCCGCGAGCTGAATTCGCGGGTCGCGCGGACGCGCGGCTCTCTCCCCCGATCCGGGGGCCCGGCCATGAGTCGAGAAGCGTTCATCGATGAGCTGACGATCGCCATCTACGCCGGAGACGGCGGCGGCGGCCTCGTGAGCTTTCGACGCGAGAAGTTCGCGCCCTTCGGCGGACCGAACGGCGGCGATGGCGGGCGCGGCGGCAACGTGATCGTCGTCGCGGATCGCAACCTCGCAACGCTGAGCGAGCAGAAGATCGTCCGTGTCAACCGCGCTGAATCCGGTATTCCGGGCGGAGGCAGCAACAAGACGGGCCGCCGCGGCGCGGACAGCATCATTCTCGTTCCCGTCGGCACACTCGTCTACGACACCGACGCCGAAGGCGGCGAACAGCTGCTCGCCGACCTCGACCACGACGGTGCATCGACGATCGTCGGCAAGGGCGGGCGCGGCGGGCGCGGAAACTCACGCTTCACGACCTCCACCCGCCAAGCGCCGGACTTCGCCGAGCGCGGGCAGCCCGGGCAGATTCGCCAGCTCCGCTTGTCGCTCAAGATGCTCGCCGATGTCGGCCTGGTAGGATTCCCGAACGCGGGCAAGTCGACGCTGCTGTCTCGCATTTCGGGTGCGCGGCCGCGAATCGCAGCCTACCCCTTCACGACGCTGATTCCCGCACTGGGCGTCGCCGAGGTAGGCGAACGGCGCTTCGTCGTCGCCGACATACCGGGGCTGATCGAAGGCGCCAGCGGCGGGGCGGGACTCGGCGCACAGTTCCTCCGCCACATCGAACGCACGCGCGTGCTCGTGCACCTGATCGATGCGGGCGCCGCGGTGCTCGAGGGACGCGACATCGCAAGCGCCTATGATTCGATTCGCCATGAACTCGGCAACTTCGAAGCCGGACTACTGGACCGGCGGGAGATCGTCGTGTTGAACAAGCTCGACCTGGTTCCCGACCGCGACGTGTTGGCTGCCGCCGAAGAAGAATTCGCGCGCCGCGGCATCCAGCTGCAGCATGTGTCCGGCGTAACCGGTGAAGGGCTCGATGGTCTGTTGCGCACGATCTTGACCACCCTCGAGGAAGTCGACGCCGCGGAACGGGAGACAAGTCAGTGCGGGAGCTGAGCCGGCAATCGCGCGACGAAGCCTTCGCCGAAATGGCGAAGGCGCGCCGCATCGTCGTGAAGGTCGGTAGCGCGATCCTGGCCGCGAACGGCGGCCTCGCCGATGAAGCCTTCGCCGACATTGCGCGACAGATCTCCGAGCTCGCGGACACCGGCCGCGACGTCGTGCTGGTGTCGTCGGGCGCCATTGCAATCGGGAACCGCGACCTGGGCTGGGACATCCCGGGCGAGTCGATCCCCGAGAAGCAGGCGGCAGCCGCGGTCGGTCAGATCGGCCTCACCGGCCTGTACAAACAGCACTTCGCGCGCTTCGGCCGGCAGGTCGCGCAGATTCTATTGACGCGCAGCGGGCTCGAGGATCACGAGCGATTCTTGAACGCGCGCCACACCTTGGGGACCCTGCTTCGCAGCGGCGTCGTTCCGATCGTGAACGAAAACGACACGGTCGCGACCGACGAGATCCGCTTCGGCGACAACGACAACCTCTCCGCGACCGTCGTGAATCTCGTCGCGGCCGACCTCTTGATCGTCCTGACCGACGTCGACGGCCTCTACGTCGAACCTCCGCGTGAGGGCGCCCCCGAACCCCGCCGGTTCGAGGTGGTCGACCAGGTGACGCCCGAGATACAGCGCGCCGCTCAAGGCTCGACGAGCGGGATCGGGCGCGGCGGAATGACGACGAAACTCGAAGCCGCACAGGCCGCAGCCCGCGGCGGCGCCGCGACGGTGCTGTGCAACGGGCGAAGCGAAAATGTCATCGCGCGCGTGGCGAACGGCGAGGCCGTCGGCACCTTGTTCCGTTCGGGCAACCGGATCGCGAGTCGGAAACACTGGCTCGCATTCACGACGCGAACGCGAGGTGAAGTCGTCCTCGATGCCGGCGCGGTTCGCGCGGTCGAGGACGGCGGCAAGAGCCTGCTGCCGGCCGGCATCACCGCGGTTCGGGGTCGCTTCGGCGTCGGAGAAGCAATCTCCTGTCTCGGCCCGGACGGCCGCGAGATCGCGCGGGGGCTCAGCTCCTACTCGTCGGACGATCTCGCACGCATCGCGGGGCTCGCGACGTCCGGGATCCAGCAAATGCTAGGATATTCGAACGGCGACGAGGTGATACACCGCGACGACCTCGTCGTACTGCGGGACGAAACGACGCCCTAGCCGCACGGCAACGAGACCCCATGGACCTCCAGGAACAGATTCGTGACATGGCCCAGCGTGCATCCGCGGCGGCTGAACGCCTCGGCGAGCTTTCGACGCGCCAGAAGGACGAATGGCTGATTCGCTCGGCCGAGCGCCTCGAGGCCGCGAAGTCACACATCCAGGCCGAAAATCTGCGCGACCTCGAGCAAGCCAGAGCGAAGGACATCGCCGCCCCGATGGTCAAACGGCTCGAACTCGCCGACACCAAGTGGAGCGACATGATCGCAGGGCTACGAGACGTCGCGGCCCTGCCCGACCCGGTCGGACGCATCGAAGAGACCCGGGTGCGACCCAACGGACTGCGAGTCGGGCGCATGCGTATTCCGCTCGGCGTGATCGGCATCATCTACGAGTCTCGGCCCAACGTGACCGTCGACGCCGCAGCACTGTGCATCAAATCCGGCAACGCCGTGATCCTGCGCGGCGGTTCCGAGGCCATCCATTCCAACCTCGCGTTGGCCTCCGAATTGCGCGCAGCAGCTCGCGACACCGACGTCCCCGAGGACGCAATCCAGATCGTGCCGCAGACCGACCGCGAGGCGATCGACCACCTGGTCCGACAAGACGCCTATATCGACCTCATCATCCCCCGCGGCGGGCCCGGACTGATTCGCAAGGTCAGCGAGACATCGCGCATTCCGGTCATCAAGCATGATGCCGGTGTCTGCCACATCTTCATCGATGCGACCGCCGAGCCCGACATGGCCCGCAACATCGTTCGAGACTCGAAGCTGTCGCAGATGGAAGTCTGCAACGGGCTCGAGACCCTGATCGTGCACGCCGACGCGACGACGACGGTGCTACCGGGAGTCCTCAAAGCGCTTCACGAGGAGGGCGTCGAAATCCGCGGCGACGCTCGCGTCTGCGAAATCTTCGGTGACGCCGTGCCGGCCTCCGACAGCGACTGGTCCGAAGAGTACCTCGCGCCGATCCTGGCCGTCATCGTCGTGCCCGACATGGATGCCGCCGTCGAGCACATCCGCAGTTACGGATCGGACCACACCGAAGTCATCATCACCCAGAATTACTCGAAGGCCGAAGAATTCCTGCGCCGCGTAAATTCGTCGACGGTGGGCGTGAACTGCTCGACCGCTTTTGCGGACGGCTATCGCCTCGGGCTCGGCGCCGAGATCGGAATCTCGACTTCGAAGCTCCACGCCTACGGACCGATGGGTCTCGAAGGGCTCACCACTCTCAAGTTCGTGCTTCGGGGCGAAGGCCAGCTTCGCGAATGACCCATCACTCCGGGGTGGGAATCTATGGGGGCACCTTCAATCCCATTCACGTCGGCCACCTTCGCGCTGCCGAGGAGGTCGCCGAGATACTCGACCTCGATTGCGTCACCTTCGTGCCGAGCGCCCAGCCGCCGCACAAGCGCGCGAGCAAAGGCGATCCGATCGCACCGGCCGAGGAACGGCTGGCCTGGGTGCGCAGCGCGGTCGCCGACAACCCGCGCTTCGACGTGGACGCAATCGAGGTCGAGCGCGGCGGTGCCTCGTTCGCGATCGACACCTTACGCAGCATCGGCTGCAATATCTCGCCGGCGCTCCCTGTTTTCATCATCGGTCACGACGCTTTCGTCGAACTCGGCAGCTGGCGGGAACCCGAAAAGCTGCTCACTCTGGCGCACTTTGCGGTGACGACCCGCCCGCCAGTGACCCGACCCTCGCTTTCCGAATGGCTGCCCGCGATCTACCGCGATAGCGTCGAGATCGCACCGGACGGCCTGTCGGGCCGACATCGGACCGCCGGCAGCTGGATCCGGTTGATCGAGATTTCCCGGCTCGACATTTCATCCTCCGACATCCGTGCACGCCTGCGCGCGGGGCGGTCGGTGCGCTATTTGATCCCAGACGGCGCCCACGCCGCCATCACCGGCAGCGGCGCATACTGCGCCTCGGCGAGAAACGAGTAGTCCACATGAGCGAGAGCACGAGTCCTTCGGTCCTGGATGCGGCCGTCGAAGGCGCAACCGACCTGAAAGCGGAAGACATCGTCGCGCTCGACGTGCGCGCTCTGACTTCGTTCGCAGACACCTTCTTGATCGTCACAGCGACATCGGACCGACGTGCGCAGGCGATCACCGATTCGATCGTGAAAGCCGTCGCCGAGATCGGACGTAAGCCGGTGGGCGTCGAGGGTTACGGCGAAGGTCGCTGGGTGCTGATCGACCTCGACGAACTGATCGTCCACGTCTTCCAGGAAGCGGTTCGAGCGGAATACGACCTCGAACGACTCTGGAGCGACGCGCCTTCGATCGACGTCGCCAGCGACGCCGGTCGGACAGCGGTGCAGTGACCTCGCCCGTTGCACTGATCGTGCTAGATGGTTTCGGCGTGGGCGACGGCGGCTCGGCCGATGCCACCGCAATCGCCCACGCGCCGTTCTTCGTGGAAACCCGCGAACGGCACGCGAGTGCGCGCCTCGAAACGTCGGGGGAGTCCGTGGGCTTGCCGCCCGGGCAGATGGGAAACTCCGAGGTCGGTCACATGACGATGGGCGCAGGCCGCGTCATCGAACAGGACATGACGCGGATCAACCACGCCATCGAGCGTGGCGAACTCGCCACCAACCGCCCGCTCGAGAGCGCGTTCGCCGCCGCAACCACGGGTGGGGTCCTTCATCTGATGGGCCTGCTGTCGGACGGCGGCGTCCACAGCCACATCGACCACCTCGAGGCGCTGCTCGACCTATGCCGTAAACGCGGAATTCGACCCGCGCTGCACCTCTTTCTCGACGGGCGGGACACGCCGCCTCGCTCGGGCGCAGGCTTCGTCCGCGCTCTGCTGCCGAGCATCGAGCGTTGCGGCGGCCGGGTCGCAACCGTGATCGGGCGCTACTACGCGATGGATCGCGACTCCCGCTGGGACCGGGTCGGGGCCGCCTACCGCGCGATCGTGGCGCGCGACGGCCTGGTGGCCCCCGATGCCTTGACTGCGGTCCAGCAGAGCTATGAACGGGATGAAGGTGACGAGTTCGTGAAGCCGACCGTGATCGAGGGCGGCGCCGCTCTCGCGAACGGCGATTCGGTCATCTTCTTCAACTTCCGATCCGATCGCGCACGCGAACTCACCAACGCCATCACCGCAGTGAAACCCGCGGCGTATGCGGAGCAATTCGATCGCACGCCCACCGTCGACGTCTCCGCCTTCGTCTGCTTTACCGAGTACGACGCCGACTTCGGCCTCGAGGTCGCCTTCCCATCGCACCCCGCCCGCCAGATCCTCGGCGAGGTCATCGCACAGGCCGGTCTCTCGCAGCTGCGTATCGCCGAGACCGAAAAGTACGCGCACGTGACCTTCTTCTTCAATAGCGGGATCGAGACGCCGTTTCCCGGCGAAGATCGCGTGCTGATTCCATCACCACGAGATGTCGCGACCTACGACCACAAACCCGAAATGAGCGCACAGCAGGTCACCGAAAAGCTGCTCGCCTGCATCGCGGAAGAAGACTACGCCTTCATTCTGCTCAACTTCGCGAACCCCGACATGGTCGGTCACACGGGTATTCTCGACGCCGCGGTAAAAGCGGTCGAGACGATCGGTGCTTGCCTTCAGCGCGTTGCGAGCGCGATCCTCGAACGCGGCGGCACGTTGATCGTCACCGCCGACCACGGCAATTGCGAGCTGATGGTCGACCCCGATACCGGTGGTCCCCACACCGCACACACCACGAATCCGGTTCCGGTCTACTGGCTCGCTTCGGACCGGGGCGGGCGCGTGCTGCGCGACGGCGGCCTGGCAGATCTCGCACCGACGGTCCTCGACCTGCTCGGGCTCCCCGTGCCCGAGACCATGACGGGACGATCACTGATCGTCCCCGGATGACTGTTCACTAATCGTCCCCGGATGACCGTTCACTAATCGTCCCAGGATGACGGTTCACTGATCGTCCCAGGATGATTCGCACCCCAGGTCCCGTTGGAGTGCCATGCACGCGCTGCTACGCGGCTTGTTCGAATTGTTGCTGCCCGCGATCTGCGCCGCCTGCGCACAGGCGGTCGAGCCCGGACGGTCTCTCTGCGCAACCTGCAACCGCGCCTTTCCGCGCTTCAGCGGCGAGGCGCCGCCGCTATTGCCCGCCTCGATCGGGTGCGCGACCGCGACCTCCTACGAGGGCGCTGCAAGCGACTGGATGCGACGATTCAAGTATCCGAGACGGGGCTTCGCAGGTCTCGACCCGGCCGCGCATAGCGTGCTGCGCGCGTGGATCCTCGAAGCCGCCGAGTGCGCGACCGGAGAGCGCCCCGAACTGGTAATCCCGGTCGCCCTGCACGCGCGCCGATTGCGCGCACGCGGCTTCAACCCCGCCGCGCTACTCGCCGGAGCGCTGTCGCGTGACATGGGCCTCCGCCACGACCCCACGGCACTGATCCGAATCCGGGACACACCCTCGCAAACCGGACTCGACCGACGCGCGCGACGGCGCAACGTCGCGGGCGCATTTCGCGCGAGGGGTGAACTCGAGGGTATCACGCGTGTGTGGCTCGTCGACGACGTCGTCACCACCGGCAGCACCACGGCCGCCGCAGCGCAGGCCCTCAGGCAGCGTGGTGTCCGATCCGTCACGGTCGTCTGCGCCGCCCGCACGCCGCTGCAAGCCCTCTGAAGGAAGAATCGATCCTCCAGGACCTCGATTCGATCGTGAGATTCCCGATCGGGACAGCCGGCCGGGAGTCGGATGAGGCGCGGCTAGCGGGCCGAGGGCGACGCACCGCCCTTTACGGCGTCGTAGATCGCCTGGCACAGGCGGTCGGGGTCGACCGGCTTCTTGAAGATCACGCCTTCGAGGCCCTTCATGCGGCTGCGCTTGATGATGTGATCCTTGTCGTAGTGGAACGCGGTCATCATCAGCACCGGCAAGTGCGAGTGGTGCGCTCGGATCGCCTGATATAGCTCGTAGCCGTCCATCTTCGGCATCACGACATCGGTGAGCACGATGTCGAACTCGGACGCTTCGACTCGACGCAACGCCTGCTCGCCGTCGCTCACCGTCTCCGCACGACACCCCGCCGCAGTGAGCAATTCTTTCAGGGTGCTGCAGATCCCGAGGTCGTCGTCAGCGATCAGGATCCGCACCCCGTCGAGGCGGCGGTCGGCGATCGGATTCTTCTCGCGTTCGCTGCGAAGATCGATCATCTTCGCGGGCCCGACATAGTCGATCGTTTCGTAGTGCTCCCGCTCGACCATCGCGCCGAGCCGACCGAGAATGTCCGAGATGCGTGCAACTTCCCGGCGCATCGCGTCGAGACGCTCGATCTCAACCGAGATGTCCTTCTCGCCCGCGAGCTCAGCGACCTCGCGCTCCAGGAGTTCGATCTGGTTGAGCACGACCGCGAGCGGGTTGTTGATCTCGTGCGACAGACCGACTGCGACTTCGCCGAGCGTCGCCAGTTTGTCCTTGCGAAGGATCTCTCGCAGGTCTTTCGCGAAGCCGATGGTGCCGTCTTCGTTGCCGGCGTCGTCGTAGCTGATGGTGCCCGAGATCGCGACTGGGATCTCTTGGCCGTTCTTCGACAGGAACGTGGTCTGAAAGGTCTCGACGATTCCCTTGCCTCCGTGGCCTTCATCGCGCATCGCCCGCATGACGTTCCGGGCTTCGTCGAGGCTGGGGTAGACGCGGCCGACGAATTCGCCCAGAACCTCGTCCGGCGTGTAGCCGAGGCTGCGCTTGGCGCCGTCGTTGTAATAGGTCACCTTGCCGTCGGCGTCCGTTCCGATGACGATGTCCCGCGACCGCGCAATCAGGCTCTCGAGTCTTCCTTTCGAAAGAGGCATTCGAAACCCCTACATCTCCGCTCGCACCCGGCGGTGCCGGGGCTCGCCGACTACTGCTCGGCGAGCCAGCGTTCGGCGTCGATCGCCGCCATGCATCCGCTACCAGCGGCCGTAATTGCCTGTCGATAGACCGGGTCCATCACGTCTCCGCAGGCAAATATTCCCTCGATCGATGTACGCGAGGTCCCAGCCTCCACCTTCACGTATCCAACATCGTCGAGTTCGAGGTTCCCTGCCAGAAAGTCGGTGTTCGGCTGATGGCCGATCGCGAGGAACACCGCCTCGGTCGCGATTTCTTTCAGCTCGCCCGTCTGTGTGTTCTTCAGACGCACGCCCGTCACGAATTCTTCACCGAGAATCTCATCGATTTCGGAGTTCCATGCAAATTCGATCTTTTCGTTCTCGAGCGCACGCTCCGCCATGATCTTCGACGCTCGCAGCTCGTCGCGACGGTGGACCACCGTCACCTTCGTAGCGAAACGGGTCAGGAACAGCGCTTCCTCCATCGCCGTGTCGCCGCCACCGATCACCACCATCGGTTTGCCGCGATACAGCGCCCCATCGCAGGTCGCGCACGCAGAGACGCCTCTGTTCTGGAGACGCTGCTCGGATTCGATCCCGAGCCATTTCGCCGAGGCGCCGGTCGAGATGATGACCGCATCCGCGGCCACGGTTCGCTCGGCGGTCTTCACGACGAACGGCCGTTTCGTGACATCGATCTCGCTGACGTCTTCGTTCACGACCTCGGTCCCGAAGCGTTCCGCCTGGCGCTGGAACATCTCCATCATCTCGGGCCCGGTTACGCCGTCCGGAAAGCCCGGATAGTTCTCGACATCGGTGGTGAGCATCAGCTGGCCGCCGAACTGGAATCCCGCGAGCAACAGCGGTGCGAGCTCGGCACGGGCGGCATAGATGGCAGCCGTGTAGCCGGCCGGTCCGCTCCCCACGATCACGATCTTGCGCTTCTCCACTCCGCTTCATTCCCTTCACAGCTTCGAGGCCCGGCTCGCGACGACACGCGCCCGACTGTACCCAATTGACCGCCCCCGGGTACCCGGCAACCCCCTGGTCGAACTCCCAACGGCAATTGACCCTTCACGCCCCACGTGAATCGCGACGGCATTCGCCCCTGCCGCGATCAGAGAGGCTGTGTGATCGGGATATCCTCCCACATCAGCTGCAGAAAGGTCCCGATGAAGAACGACAAGAAGGTC
>CAXMSF010000111.1:0-4200 GCA_964196055.1 uncultured Gammaproteobacteria bacterium
TGAAGCTCCGCGTAGCTGAGCACGGTGTCGTGGCACTCGATCGATGGGAGTGCCCCCGAGATCCGTGCACGCGCGCCGAGCCACGGCGCAATCGCGCTCATTGCCGAATCTCGCGCGTTCGTCCGTGGCTGCAGCGCTCGAGGGCCTCGGGCTCGGGTCGAAGCCCGAGGCCGGCTGTTTCGGGCAGCGCAATCGCTCCGTCCGTGATCGCAAACGGAGTCGCAAGGTCCTCGGCCAGCAGCGAGGCTGTCGCGAGGCCCGCGGCGTGAGCGGCGCGCGGCAGCGACGCGGCCAGATGGAGTGCGGCGGCGATCCCGAGGCTCGAGTCGAGGAACGAGGTCACGAGTACGTCGACTCCCGCACGTTCTGCATCCGCGGCGATACGCCGGGCTGCGCGCAGCCCTCCCAGCGCGGCGGGCTTCAGCACCAGGACGTCGGCGGCGCCTGCAGCGAGGACTCGAGCCGCCGATGCGGGATCGTGAACCGACTCGTCGGCCGCGATCGCGATCGGCGAAGCGGCCCGCACGCGCGCGAGTGCGTCGAGGTCATTGGCTGCGACGGGTTGTTCGAGCAGCTCGATCCGGAAGGCCTCGAGGCGAGCAACCGCTGCGAGCGCGCCGTCTTCGTCCCAGGCTTCGTTTGCGTCGAGGCGCAGGCGCGGGCCGTCGCCGATCGCGCCGCGTACGGTCGCGACACGAGCGACGTCGCGGTCGAGCGCGCCGCCCAGCAATTTCAACTTCAGCGTGCGATGACCCCGCCGGACGGCATCGCATGCGGATGTGGCGAGTTCGGCATGCGATGCGCCGCGGGCCAGCGCATTCACCGTGACTCGCCGCAGTGGCGAGTCTTCGAACGACGCCGCGAGTGCGACACCTGCCTCGCGCGCGGTCAAATCGTGCAGCGCGATGTCGGCAGCGGCGCGGGCGGCTTTGGCGGTCGGGGCGGTCTCGTCGACGCGGTCGAGCGCCGCGTCCAGTCCCGCGAATTCTTCGGCGACGAGCGCCCTGCCGATCGCTTCGAGCGCCACCACGGTTTCGTCGGCGGTCTCGAGTCCGAAGCCCGGCAAGGGCAAGGCTTCCCCCCAACCCCGAACACCCGATACGGACACGAGCTCGATCAAGGCACCCTCGCGCACTCGAATTTCGCCGCGCGAGGTCGCGATCGGCTCGGCCAGGGCGAGACGGATCGGAATGGACCGCGCGCGGGCGATCTTCACAGCAACCAGCCGATCGAAAACAACAACGAGAATGCGAGCGTGAGCCGTGCGGTGTCGGCGAGCGCCTGGTTGAGCGTCGGACCGTCGCTCGACGTGGCGATGCGACGTGCGAGCTGGAGCCCCCAGGGCAAGCTGAGCAATGGGAGCGTGACCCACGGCGAAGCCATGCCGAACAACCAGAAATTCGGGCCGATCGCGTAGGCGAATACCAGCAGGCTCACGTATTCGATTCGGGTCGCGCGCGGGCCGATCCGCACCGCGAGTGTGCGCTTTCCGACGCGGGCATCGGAGTCGATGTCGCGGAGGTTGTTCACCACGAGGATCGCGGTCGCGAGGGCGCCGATCGGCAACGACGCCGCGAGCGCGACTCCGGATGGCGACAACGCCTGTACGTAGTGGGTGCCTGCAACCGCGACCGGCCCGAAGAATACGAACACCGCGATATCACCGAGCCCGCGGTAGCCGAACGGGAACGGGCCGCCCGTGTAGGCGAGGGCGGCGGCGATCGACGCCAGTCCGATTGCGACGATCGGCCAGCCTCCGACGAATACCAGATAGGCGCCGACGCCCGCGGCTGCACCGAAGCTGCACGCAATCGCGAAGCGCATCTGCGTGGCGCTGACGAGACCGAGCTGCATCGCCCGCGGCGGGCCGATGCGGTCGTCGCCGTCGGCGCCTTTCTCGGCGTCGAACAAGTCGTTGGCGAAGTTCGCGCCAATCTGGAGCAGCAATGCGCCGACCAGCGCTGCTGCGGCCGGCAGCGCCCGCGCAGAGCCTTCGGCGATCGCGAGCGCGGTGCCGACGAGCACCGGCGCCAATGCGACCGGCAGGGTGCGCGGGCGCGCCGCGAGCAGCCACACTCGCAATTCGCGGGGCGCGGGCGATGTCCCTGGCGTCGTCATCGCAGCCGCGACCTCGCGGGTGGGAGCGCGTCGCGGCGGAATCCAGGGTGGCTCCGGACGCTGCTCGTGATCGGGGAATTCGCTGCACTCATGCGGCGGGGGGATCCACGGCGTGGGCCTTTTGCAAGTCGACTTCGTCCAGGAAGGCGCGCATCCCCTTCAAGAATGCTGCGGGATTCTCGAGGTGTGCCGCGTGCCCGGCCTCGGGGATCGCCTCGACGCGCGCATGCGGGAGATCGCGAGCGAGCGAGTTCGCGATCTTGCCGAAGCGCTCGTCCTCGTCGCCGACGACGAGACAGACCGGAACGCCGACCTCGGCGAGTCGCGCACGCAGCGGCGGCTGCGCTCCGGCCCCCATGCCGCGGAGCGAATTGGCGAGGCCGTGGGCTTGGTTCGCGAGTCGCTGTTCGCGCGCCTCGGCGAGGCACGCGGCGCCGAGCCGCCGTTGGCTCGCGAACAACGGCAGCGCCATCCAGCGCGCGACGAAGGCCGGAATGCCCTCGCGCTCGATGGAGTCTGCTAGCGCTTCGTCATCGCGCACCCGTTGCGCGCGTTTCGTGGCATTCTCGATGCCCGCGCGAGCACCGATCGTGGTTGCAGACTTCACGAGTTCGGGCCGAGCGACGCAGAGCCCGAGAGCGACCCGGCCGCCCATCGAATAACCGACGAGGTGTGCGGGTCCGTAGACGATCTGGCCGATGACGTCCGCGATCTGGCCGACGCAGCGGTCGAAATCGTACGGTGCCCGTTCGGCGGGCGCATCGCTTGCCCCGTGCCCGATGAAGTCGATCCGCAACGTCCGGTGGTGGTCGCGCAAGCCGCGAGCAATGCCTTCGACGCTCGCGCACGAGCCCGTAAATCCGTGCAGAATCGCGACCGGTGTTCCGTCGCCTTCGAGCAGCGCGTGCAGTTCGACGCCGTCGGTGCGGATGCGGTGCTCGTCGGTTCTCAACTCGTGCCCTGGTCGGCGGGGTCGCCCGCGATCGCGGCTCCAACGGCAGATTCGATCGCGCGATGGTGCGACACGCTGCGGTCGCGATCGATCGGTACTTCGATGACACAAGTCTCGGCTGTGTCCGCATTCTCCTTCAGTGCGGCGCGGAAATGCTCCCACGAGGCCACGCGTGTGAAGCGCACTCCGAAGGTGGCTGCGGCCGGTTCGAAGTCGATGCCGAGAGGCGTTCGGAAGTTCGCTTCGAAATCGACCTCGTCGGCGTAGTCGGCGATCGGAAGGTACGAGAAGATCCCACCGCCGTCGTTGTTGAGCACCACGATGGTGGCGCGCAGCTCGTGCCGTCGCGCGGCCAGCAGGCCGCCGAGATCGTGCGCGAAGGCGAGGTCGCCGGTGAGCAGCACGACGTGGCCGCAATTCGCGGCCGCGGCCCCGAGCGCGCTCGAGATCATCCCGTCGATTCCGTTTGCGCCGCGGTTGCACAACACGCGAAGAGGGCGAGAAGACACGGGCAGGAAGGCATCCAGGTCGCGGACCGGCATGCTGTTCGACACGTAGAGGAGCGCATCGTCCGGGAGTGCGGCTGCAATTTCGCGCACGGCCCGCGGCTCGAACAGGCTTTCGTCGTCTGCGAGAAGCGCTTCGATGGCCGCACTCGCGCGTCGATCCGCGTCGACGAAGGCCGCTAGCCAGGGGCTCCGTGCGGCGACCGGGCTGCGGTCGAGTTCAGCACCGACATCGAGGCAGAAGCGCGTTGGGTCGACCGCGAGCACCCGGGACGCGAGCTGGCTCGGGTCGTTCCAGGCGTGCTCGGGATCGATCAGCAGCAGGTGAGGCGGTGCGTGACGCTCGATCCAGCGCCGCTGTGCGGCGCTTGTCGGTGTGGCGCCGATGCGCAGCACGATGTCGGGCGCGTGATCGGCAGCGAAGCTCTCGTCGCGCAGGAACAAGTCCGAAGTTGCGACGATCGCGGCGTGTTCCGTGTGGGGCCCGCGGCGCAGTTGCGCGGTCGGTTCGGCGAGCACGGGCCAGCCCGAGCGGCTCGCGAGTCCCGACACGGCCGCGGCCAGCGCGGGGTCTGCGTCGATCGGTCCGCACGCGATCACGCCGCGCGGATGCGCGCGCACGAG
>CAXMSF010000112.1:0-5022 GCA_964196055.1 uncultured Gammaproteobacteria bacterium
GGTCGCTAGCAATCCGTCGTGGAGATCCAAGTCTACGAACTGCTGCGAGACAACTGGCTCCTGCTCCTCTTCCTGGTGCTGGGCCTCGGATACCTCGTCGGCAACCTCCGGATCTTCGGAACCCCCGTCGGCCCCACCATCGGCGTCATCCTCGCCGGGCTCGTCTTCGGGCACTTCGGCCTCTCGATGAACGCCGGCGTTTCCGCCTTCGGCTTCGCGCTCTTCATCTTCTCGGTCGGGATCGAGGCGGGGCCGAGTTTCTTCAGCGCATTCCGCGAAGACGGCCCCAAGTACATCGCCCTGGCCGCCATCGTCGCCGTCACGGGCTTCACGATGGCGCGGCTGCTCGCGCACGTCTTCGATTTCGAGCCGGGCTTCGACGCAGGCCTGTTGGCCGGCGCCCTCACCAGCACGCCGACGCTCGCCGGCGCCCAGGACGCAATCCAGAGCGGCCTCGCCACACTGCCCGAAGGCGTGAGCCCCGCGCAAGCCCTCGAGAATGTGGGCGTTGGCTACGCCATCACCTACCTCGTCGGCACCGTGCTCGTGATCCTCGTCATCCGCCAGGTTCCTTCGCTTCTGGGCATCGACCTCGAGGCCTCGGCGCGTGCCTACGCGCGGGAGCGGGGCCTCGTGAAGACCGACGACGCGCGATCGGTCAGCGCCGAAATGCTCCCGATGATCCGCGCCTACGCGGTACTGCCGGACACGGGAGGCAAGACTCTCGCGCAACGCGCCGCCGAGGTCGGCCAGGCCGGCACACCACTACGGGTGCGTCGGGGCAACGAGCTGCTGGATCCCGATCCCGATCTCGCGCTGGAGGACGGCGACATCGTCTCGCTCATCGCGAGTCTCCAGACGCACCGTTGGGCCCAGGAACACATCGGGCCCGAAGTCCTCGATACCGAGCTGCTCGATTTTCGTGTGGGCGCGAGCGCGATCATCATCCTCGCCCCCCACGTGGTGGGCCGTTCCGTCCGGGATATCGATCTGCCGCGCACCCATGGCTGTTGGGCGACGGGCATCGTTCGCGCCGGCATCGAACTGCCGGCCTCCGATGACGTGGTGCTGCACAAGGGCGACCGGCTCCAGCTGATCGGCGAAGAGGAACGGCTGCGCGAACTCGCCCAGGAGATCGGCTACATCGAGGAGGATGTGGAGGAGACGGACCTGGTGACCTTTTCCTTCGGCATTGCGGGCGGGATCCTGCTCGGCCTGTTCGTATTCAAGTTGGGGGGTCTGGCGATCGGCCTGGGGACCGCCGGAGGGCTCCTCCTCATGGGCATCGCGATCGGCTACCTGAGTTCGCTCAACCCGACCTTCGGCCGCGTGCCGGGCGCCGCACGCTACCTCTTGAAGGAACTCGGCCTGACGCTCATGATGGCGGCCATCGGTCTCAACGCCGGCGGCGGCATCGTCGAAGGCCTCACACAGCTCGGACCCGCCATCCTGCTGTCGGCCGTGGGGGTCGCCATCGTTCCACTGGCGGTGGGCTATGCCGCCGGCCGCAAGCTCTTGAAGTTGAACCCGGCGCTGTTGCTCGGCTCGCTCACTGGTGCCATGACCAGCACGCCGGCGCTCAGCGTCGTGACGGGCGCGGCAAAGAGCGGCGTCCCGGCGATCGGCTACGCGGGCACCTACACCTTCGCAAATGTGATGCTCACCTTCGCAGGCGCCTACATGCTGATGCTTTGACCCTCAGGCTGCTGCCCGGCGGAATTCTGGCGACGACCGCCCCGCAGTAGCCGACACGAACATGGAGGAAACCAAGGATGCTACGTGCTCTCATCGTAATCATTTCACTCCTCTTCACCGCGCCGGCCCTCGCAGCAGACGGAACGGTGAAAGCCTCGAACGATTCCAGCTTGCAGGTGCTCGCGCAGGTATTCGGCATCCACAATCTGTCCGACGACAAGCGCAGCGTGATGCTTCATCTCTTCGAGAGCGGAGGTGGAGACCCGGCGGTCAACGGAAATCACCTGCTGCTCGCGATCGTTCCGGAACCCTCGCAAGCGCCGCGCGTCTGGCAAACCGGCATCGACATCTACAACGTGCGAAGCGTCGCACTCGACGTGGAGAAGTCCGAGATCTCGATCGACGCGACCGAGCATTTCCAGGGCGATCCGGGTGTCATCCGCGAACGCCCCCGGCATTACACCATCCGCTACGACATCGACGCCGAGAGCGGTGCCGTGTCGGAGACGATCCAGGTCCGCAGCGACCCGCTGGAATAGCGATCCGTCGCCATTGCCGTCTGGGCCATCGCACTCAGCCCCATACGGCAATGGCGGCCGATCGTTCGGCCCATCGCTGGCCGAACTGCGGAGCCGGCTTCGGTCCGAGATGACCCCATCGATCGGCACAAGGGTTCTGGCGCTCAGCTGCCGGGGGACGCGAAGATCAGCACGAACTGGTAGGGGAGCAGCGCGCGGTCGTCGACCAGGACGCGGTAACCCGCAGCGCTCAGCTCCTCGATGACGCGGTCCGGCGGAATCTTCATCGCGTCCGACGGTCCGACGGGCAGCTCGCCGAGTTTGAAATCGACGATTGCGACGCGCCCACCGGGCGCGAGCCGGCGCGTCAGCGCTCGGAAGTACTCGCTGCGCTTCGTGATGTGATGATAGGTATCGACCAGCAGCACGAGGTCGACGGCTTCGGGAATGCGGGGATCGTCGGGGGTGCCGAGCACGCTCTCGAGGTTCTCCAGTCCCGCCGCGGCCGCGCGCTCGTTCAGGTAGCGCACCATGTCGGGCTCGATGTCGATTCCATAGACGCGGCCATCCGGAAGGGCGCGCGCGATCCGCACCGGGAAGTAGCCCGTGGCCGAGCCGATGTCCGCCACGACCATGTCGGGAGCGAGCTCGAGTCGTGCGAGCACCGCGTCGGGGCGCTGCCACACGTCACGGGCGGGGTCCTCGAACTCCTCAGCCCACTTCGCCGCCGAATCGAAGCGATGGTGGCCGTGATGACGTTCCGGCCCGGCGACCTCGCCCGGGGCGCACGCGGCCAGCCACGCGGCGAGAAGCAAGGGAAGCGAGCAGCGAAGAAGACGACGCATGCCCTAGCTATAGGCGCTTCGTTGCGCGTTGCAAGCTCGCGGCGTGCCCGTCACTGATGCGGCCGACGCATCGGGGCTAGCTTCTCGAGACGCAAGCGAACTCTGGGAGGGAAGGCAGTGCGGATGGTGCGGATCCTGCTCTCGGCGATGGTTCTCGTGGGTCTCGCGGGGGGGTCGGAGCGCGCATCGGCCGCAGAAGACCGCCGACCGAACATCGTGCTGATGCTGAGCGACAACCTCGGTTACGTGGATCTCGGCGTCTACGGAGGCGGGATCCTGCGCGGCGCGGCGACGCCTCGGCTCGACCGGCTGGCCGCGGAAGGAATCCGCTTCACGAACTTCAACGTCGAGGCCGAGTGCACTCCGTCGCGCTCGGCCCTGATGACCGGACGGCATCCGATTCGCTCGGGAACGAATCGGGCTGCACCGCCGGGTCTCCCGAACGGACTGGCGCCGTGGGAGTACACGCTCGCCGAGCTGCTCTCCGACGCCGGATACGCGACCGCGATCTTCGGCAAGTGGCACCTCGGCGACCGTGACGGACGCTTCCCGACCGACCAGGGATTCGACGAGTGGTGGGGCTTCCCATTCAGCACGGACGTGGCGTCCCATGCGTCGTCGGTCGGCTTCGACCCGGAGATCGTCGAGATCTCCCGGCTGTACGCGGGGAAGAAGGGCGAGAAGGTGCGAAAGCTGGAACCCTACGATCTAGGGAACCGCCCCCTCGTCGACGCGGAGATCGCCGAGCGGTCCGTCGCCTACATCCACGAACGGGCCGGATCGCAGCAGCCCTTCTTTCTTTTCGTCTCCTGGTCCCTGGTCCACCATCCGGTGATCCCCCACCCAGACTTCGACGGCCACACCGGCCGCGGCCCCTTCGCGGACGTGTTGGCCGAGCACGATCATCGCGTGGGCCAGGTGCTCGACGCGATCGACGCGGCGGGCGTCCGAGAAGACACGCTGGTCGTCTATGCGAGCGACAACGGTCCCGACGTTCATGCACATCCGTATACCGGAAGCCCCGGACCCTTTCGCGGGCAGCTCGGAACGGTGCGCGAGGGGGCGATTCGTGCGCCGATGATGATTCGCTGGCCCCACCGGACTCGAGCCGGTCGCGTGACCAACGAGATCGTCGCGCTCGTGGACCTCTATCCCACTCTCGCCTCGATCGCCGGGGCCGATCTGCCGGACGATCGCGGGCTCGACGGCCTGGATCAGCGCGCGTTCCTCGTGGGTGAGCGGGAGAAGTCCGCGCGCGAGGCGGTCCTCTTCTTCTGGAGCAACAAGCTCGCCGCGGTCAAGTGGCGGCAGTTCAAGATCCATTTCATCGGCGACGATCCGGGGCGGCGTGAACGCGTGGTCGACGAACTCTGGGCGCCTCGCGTCTACAACATCGAGCAGGACCAGCGCGAGGAGCACGACCTGCTCCGGGACTACCTCTGGATCTTCCGCCCCGCGATGCAGACGGTGATCCCTTTCATCTTCAGTCTGGAAGAGCACGGCGTCATCGAGCCCGGTGGCAGCGAACGGAAGCCCTTCCGCGGCCGCGTCGAGTTCCCCTTCATTCCCGAGGGCCAGCTCGACGACATGCTGAGCTCGATTCGCTGGATGGTCATCAAGCACACCCTGAAGGAGTACGCCCCCTTCCTACCATTCGAAGACCCGATGAAGTCGACCGCTCCCGACCTCGAAGACCGTAACGCGGAGTAGGCCGAGGGCAGCGCGCCCCAGCTACCTGGAACGGCCGCAGCCGCAGCTGCGAGGATTCGACACCGAACACAGAAGAGAGGAGCCGCATGACCACGTTCCGCACCATGACCTATGACATCGATGGACGCATCGCTCGCATCACCCTGAACCGGCCCGAGCGGGGCAATGGGATCACGCTCGACACGCCCCACGAGCTGGCCGAGTGCGTCGAGCGCGCGGACCTCGACCCCGGCGTCCACGTGATCGCCCTGGCG
>CAXMSF010000113.1:0-25594 GCA_964196055.1 uncultured Gammaproteobacteria bacterium
CTGATCCGTGCCGCTGTCCGAGATCAGGAATCGGTCGTGCTTCCGGGACTCGAGCCCCTCCGGCACGATGGCGACTTCCCATGGGCCCGCGAAGCTGCCGTCGATCAGCTCGCAATCATTACCGTCGGGGTCGAGCCGATAGAGCGTCCCATCGAGACGGTCGGTGACGAGTACGTAGTCGGCGAGATCGCCCGGGGAGTCGGCCGGGTAGACCGCGATGCCGTTCGGCCCGTTGAAGGTCGAGCCGCAGGTTCCGAAGGACTCCGGCGCTTCGAAGACCCACGGTTTTTCGGGGTCCGGGTCGAAGCAATCGATGTCTTCGGTGCAGTCTTCACCCACCAGGCCCGCGGTGCAGATGTCGATCTCGCAGTCTCCGGGGTCCGGATCGGTCTTCTTGATGTACCAGACCGTGGAGCTGTCGTGGTCGCTCACGATGATGTCGCCGTCCGACTGCACGCCGACTCGGCGGAGGCTTGCGTAATCGGAATTCAGCGAGACCGCGGTCTGCAAGTTGTCTGCGATGTCGACGCGGTGCACGCCGGCGAGCTCGACGATGTCGCTCGAGAAACGGTCGGCGACGATCAGCGTTTCGTCGGTGGGGTCGCGGGTGAGCCCGATCGGAAAGCGCGTGCCCGTGAGTCTGAACTCGGTCGAGACCAGTCCGGTGGTGGGGTCGATGCGCAGGATCCTCGGGTCGTCCGCCTCCACGAGCAGGAGATCCCAGCCGCTGGCCTCGTCTGCGATCATGGCCGCCGGATCGGGGAAGCCGATGGCGTCGATCGACGCCACGAAGACCGTTTCGCCGCTGTCGGGGTCGATGCGGAAGATCCGATCTTCGTAGGTGTCCGCGACGTAGATCAATCCCTCGGGCGAGAACGCGACGCCGCGTCCGCTCTTCAGATCGGCGCCGCTCGCGAGCCTGGTCTTCGTAACGGCGCCGAACTCGTCGATGCGGATGTGTTCGACGGAATCGCTGGCGATGTCGAGGACGATGATGTCGCCCGCTTGCAGCGTGATCCCGGGTTGTGCCTGCGCGGTCGCGGCAACGCAAAGCAATGCGAGTGCGGCCAGCAGGCCCACCCCGCTCAATCGTCTCGGTCGTCTCACCCCGGCTCTCCCCAGCAGCGCCTGCACAGCATGATCGGCTCGCTCCGTCCTGGGATGTGGGATGATCCCAGCTTTCCCGAGGTTCGACGAATCCGGCAGTCGAAGCCTCACGGGATGCTTGGAAAGTGTCATAACCTACTGAAAGAACAAAAGAAACGCCATAATTGAAGCTTGGCGCCCGGGCCGCCCGCATTGTAGTATCAGCCAAC
This sequence comes from uncultured Gammaproteobacteria bacterium, assembly GCA_964196055.1. GTDB lineage: Bacteria > Myxococcota_A > UBA9160 > UBA9160 > SMWR01 > JAFDEI01. The sequence continues at coordinate 1,317 of CAXMSF010000113.1, forward strand.
TCTGAACGGGGCTCCGGGAGCGACCGCGGACTCCCACCACCCACAACGACGGCACGGCGCGCGAGGACGGGGGAGCGAACGTTTGTACGCGGAAAGTGCGTCCAAGATGGACGTCGCGAGAAGCTCCCGCGGGCTGAGTCGCGTGTCCCTGTGGCCGGTGCTGATTGCCTTGCTCGTGCTGGCTGGGCCGGCGACGGCGGTTGCGCAGGAGTCGTCCGACCTGCCGATGATCGGTGTGCTGCCGTTTCCGGTGCGCAGCGCCAAGCCCCTCGATTATCTCGGCGAATCCGTGTCGAACCTGATCCGCTCTCGCCTCGAGGCCAGCGGTGACGCGCGCGTTCTCGAGGCGGCCGACGTATTGGCCCGGGTCGGGTCGGGCGGGGCGCCGGCCTCCGACCGGAAGCTGCGCGAACTCGCGAGCGATCTCGGCGCTGATTTCGTGATCAGCGGGAGTCTCACCGAGTTGGCGGGGCGTTTCAGTCTCGACGTCCGGGTGACGCCCGCCGCGTCGGCGCAAGCCGGTCGGACGCTGGTCGTCACGGCGGAGCGTGAAGACGAACTGATTGCCCGGGTGAACGAACTCGCCGACCGCGTGCTCGCGGAGGTCGTCGGCGTCGAGCCTACGACGGTCGTAGCCGTCGAGGTCGTCGGCGCGAACCAGCATGAGCAGAGCGTGCGCGACCGGCTGCGCACGATCGTGGGCGAAGCCTACGATCCGGTCGCGGTTCGCGACGACCTCGCGGAAATGCGTGCCGCCCCCGGGATCGCGAACGCGAGCGTCGCCACGGAGCGCACGGCGGACGGTCTCGTCGTTCGCTTCGAAGTCGTCACCACCGACCGCATCCTGATGGAGGTGCCGAAGGGCGCGACCTCCAAGCGGGTCGACGATGTCGTCGTCCGCGGCAACCGGCGAATCGAAGCCGACGCGATCCGCGCGCGAATCGGAAGCACCCCGGGCGGGCCTTATCGCTCCTCGCAGATTGCAAAGGATGTGCGCGCGATCTACGCGCTCGGCTTCTTCCGGAACGTCCAGGTGCTCACCGAGGCGGGCCCGAAAGGTGGTCTGATCGTGATCTTCGAGGTGGAGGAGAATCCGGTTGTCCGGCAGATCTCGATCTCGGGTAACGACAACGTCGATGGCGAGAAGATCCGCGACATCCTCACGTTGACGATGGGGTCTGCGCTCGACTACCCGCTGTTGTTCGAAAATCGAGGACGGATCCAGGCGCTCTACAAGGCCGAGGGCTACTACCTGGCAGAGGTCGACTACGAGATCGAAAACGTTTCGGCCTCTGCCGTGGGGATCCACTTCCTCGTCACCGAGGGCAAGAAACTCAAGCTGCGCGACATCCAGTTCATCGGCAACGAGGCGTTTTCCGACCGCGAGTTGCGAGAGGGCTTCCAGACCAAGAAGTGGCGCTTCTGGTCCTACGCGACTTCGTGGTTCGATCGCACCGGAACCTACTCCGAGCCGCTTTTCGTCCAGGATCTCACGAACGTCGGCAAGACGTACTCCGACGCGGGCTACGTGCAGGTCGAAATCGGTGAGCCGGATGTGATCGCGAATGAAGAAGGACTGGTCGTCAGCGTGACGATCGACGAGGGGCCGCAGTTTCGGGTCGGTGCACTCGACGTGACGGGCGATTCGACCGTCGATATCGACGGACTGCGTGGACTGTTGAACCTGCAGGAAGGCGACGTATTCAACCGCTCGTACTTGACGGCGGATGTCGCGAGGCTGACGGAGCACTACACGAACAAGGGCTTCTACTTCGCCAACGTGGCTCCGCTGTCGAACCTGTCCGACCAGACGCAGGCCGTCGACGTGATGTTCCAGGTCACCAAGGGTCCGCTGTACTTCATCCGGAACGTGAACGTGAGCGGCAATACCATCACCGTCGACCCCGTGATCCGTCGCGAGATCCCGATCGTCGAGGGTGAACTCTATTCTCAGCGCGAGATCTTGATGGGCAAGTCCCGGGTCCAGAGCCTCGGCTTCTTCGAGGAAGTCGATTTTCAGGTGCAACCGACCGACGAACCCGACCAGATCGATCTCGAGGTGCAGGTCGTCGAGCGGCCGACGGGTACCTTCAGCTTCGGCGCGGGCTACTCGTCCCAGGACTCCTTCGTCGGAACGGGCTCGCTGTCGCAGGACAACCTGTTCGGACGTGGCTGGTCGGCCCGGATGTCGGCCGACATCGGCAAGCAGACGCAGCGCTTCTTCCTGAGCGCGTCGGATCCGTATTTCATGGGGACCAACTTCAGCCTGGGGATGACGGTGTTCCGGACGGACCTGAACTTCGAGGACTTCGAGCAGGAGCAGACCGGAGTCGACGTCATCCTCGGGCACTCCCTCACCGAGGACAACCGCACGCGCGGCTTCCTGCGCTACAGCTGGTCCAGTCGGAGCGTCAAGCAGGACACGAACGTCGATGCGGCCGCGATGATCTATCGCGAGATCCTCCAGGATAATCTCACGAGCAGCATGTTCGGGCTCTCGGTGAACTCGGACACGCGGGACAACCGGCTATCGCCGACCCAGGGCTGGAACGCCGCCGCCAACTTCGATTATGCGGGCGCAGGCTTCTTCTCGAAGTTCCTCCGCGTCGAGGGCAGCTTCGCGTGGTACATGGGCGCTCCGTGGTGGTTGCTCGACCGGTCGACCTTCGTGATCAGCGGGCGGGCCGGCTACACGCTGCCGATGAACGACATCCTGGATTTCGATTTCCCCACCGATCCCCAAACCGGCGATCTCTTCCCCGACCGCGGTAGCTTCGACGGCAACATCAAACCCCTTCAGCTGATCGACGACGATCTCACGCTGCCGCTGTCGGAGCGGTATTTCCTCGGGGGGCTGGGGGAATTCCAGATGCGCGGCTTCAAGGCGCGCTCGGTGGGGCCGCGGCGCGCGATCCTCCGGAATTTCGGGGGGCAGTTCCTGCCCGTGGGGCGTGAAATCAGTTGGGTGGACGCGGACGGAGCTCCGGTCGATCCAGGTGACCAGGGCGCGATCCCGACGACCACATGCACGGACGCCCCCGGGACCGGTGGCAACGGCGACGGCGATTGCAACGACATCGACGACAAGGATATCGACGACTTCGACGACCTCGATGAGACCGACGTGATCGGCGGCAACAAGTTCATCAGCTTGAGCCTGGAGTACCGATTCCCGATCTCCGAGACCCTGGGCCTTCAGGGGCTGATCTTCTTCGACACCGGAAACGCCTTCTACGAGGGGCAGAACCTGTTCGACGTCGGAGAGTGGCGCTACGGTACGGGTTTCGGGGTGCAGTGGTTTTCGCCGTTCGGGCCGCTCGCGGTCATTCTCGGTTTTCCGCTCGATCCCATCGAGGACGAAAAATCCCCGGTATTCGAATTCTCCGTGGGCGGTCAGGGCTTCTGACGCGGCCCCGATTCCCGTGACACAATGAGGTCAGCATCCATGCGTGTGAACAAGGGCATCCTGGTATTTGCGGTCGCGACGGCCATCCTCTGGGGCACCGCGGCTCAGGACGAACCGTTCAAGGTCGGCATCGTCGACATCGACCAGGCCATCAGCTCGACGGATGAAGGCAAGGCGGCGCGCGAGGAGTTCGCGCGCAAGCAGCGCGAGGCCGAGGCCCTGCTGCAACCGATGATGGAGCGCTACAAGGAGCTGGAAGAAGAGCTGAAGGCCAAGAAGTTCGTGCTCTCCGATGAGGCGCTGTTCCAGAAGCAGCTCGACATCGCCGAGATCCGCAACCAGATCCAGAACAAGATGAAGGAGCTCGAGGGGCAGCTCCAGGTGGATCAGAAGCGCCTCGAGGGCCCGCTCACCGCCAAGCTCGTGACGATCATCGAAGACATCGGCAAGTCGAACGGCTTCACCTTGATCCTGCGGCGTGGTGCGCCGGGCCTGCTGTACACGCGCGAGGCACTCGACATCACCGACCTGGTGATCGAGAAGTACAACGCCAAGGGCTGAGCGCTGGATGGCGCGCATTCATCCCACCGCCGTCGTGGATCCGCGAGCGAAGCTCGCGGATGCTGTCGAGGTGGGCCCCTACGTGGTCATCGGCGAGAACGTGGAGCTGGCCGACGGGGTCGAGGTGGGCCCCCACGCCGTGATCACCGGGAAGACCGCGATCGGGCGCGGCACGCGCATCTTCCCATTCGCGGTCCTCGGCGCCGAGCCGCAGGTCCGAAATAGTCCGGGTGAGGCTGCCGCACTCGTGATCGGCGAGCGCAACGTCATCCGCGAGTACGTCTCGATTCACGTCGGGACGGAGACGGGCGCCGGCTGCACGCGCGTCGGCGACGACAACATGATCATGAATCACGTGCACATCGCTCATGACTGCCGCATCGGGTCGTACTGCGAGCTGGCGTCGTATGCGGGGCTCGGCGGCCATGTCGAGATCGCCGACCACGTCGTGCTCGGAGGCAAGACCGGCATTCATCAGTTCGTACGGGTAGGGGAATCCGCCTTTACGGGCGGCAACTCGATGCTGGTGAAGGACGCGCCGCCATTCTCGCGCGTGGCCGGCGACCGGGCGCGCTTCGTCGGCTTGAACACAGTCGGCGTGAAGCGCCGTGGCTTCGCCGAAGAGGCGATCGCGGCGTTGAAGCACGCGATGCATCTGATCTTTCGATCCAGACTGCTGCTCGAGCCGGCGCTCGAGCGGGCCGAGGGCGAGTGCGGAAGCTCGCGCGAAGTGGCGCGCCTGATCCGGTTTCTCCGGCAGTCCGAACGCGGCTTCATCCGTTAGTCATGTCGACGGGCCCGGGCGTGCTGGGGCTGATTGCGGGCGGCGGAATGTTTCCGCTCGACGTGGCTCGTTCGGCTCGCCGGCAGGGCTGGGACGTGGTCGCGATTGCGTTCTACGACCACACCGACCCCGCACTCGACGACACGGCCGCGGTCAGTTGGTTCCATCCGGGCGAGGTCGGAGCCGCGCTCACGGTGTTGCGGGGGGCCGGGGTCTGCGATGCGGTGATGGCGGGCAGGCTGCCGAAGACGATGTTGTACGGGCGCGCGGAGGTTGCGCACCTCGACGACACCGCGCGGACGCTCCTCGCCTCCACGGGCGAGCGCAGCGATACCGCGCTGCTGAACGTGGTTGCCGACTTCCTGGGCCGCAGTGGCATCCGATTGTTGCCTCAGACTGCGTTGCTCCCGGACCTCCTGGCGGGCGAAGGGCCGCTTGGGCGTCGTCGGCCGACGCCGGCCGAGTTGGACGACATCGCATTCGGCGGCCGGATCGCGAAGGCCGTGGCGAAGCTCGACATCGGCCAGACCGTGGTGGTGAAGGGCGGCTGCGTGCTTGCGTTGGAGGCTGTCGACGGTACCGACGCGACGATCGAACGGGCGGGTCGGATCGCGGCGGGCGGCCGCATCGTCAAGGTCGCGTGGCCCGGGCAGGATCCGCGCTTCGATCTGCCTGCGATCGGACCGGAAACCGTACGGGTCGCGATCGCGGCTCGCGCAGCTGCACTCGCGTTCGAGGCGGGGCGAACGGTCGTGCTCGACCGCGCCGCCGTGGTCGCGGCCGCCGACGCGCACGACATCGCGCTGCTCGGGATCGCGCTTCCCGAAGCGGAGGCGTCGACGTGAGCGCGCTGCGGATCGTCGTGATCGGTGCCGGGCACATGGGTCGTCACCACGCGTTGAAGGCGGCCGAACTCGACGAGGCCGGGGAAATCGAATTCGTGGGTGTCGTCGATCGCCGACTCGCCCGCGCGCGACGCCTGGCGACCGCCGCGCGGACACGCGCGTTCGCATGCGCGGCTGACGCGTTCGCGGAGTCGGATGCCGCGATCGTCGCGGTTCCCACCGTCGCGCACTTCGAGGTCGTGCGGGGAGCGCTCGAGGCGGGCCTCGATGTACTGGTCGAGAAACCGATCGCGGCCGGTCTCGATCAGGCCGAGGCGTTGCTCGATCTCGCACGCAGGCGGGGTCGGGTACTGCGCGTCGGGTCGCAGGAATGGCACAATCCTGCGATGCGGGCAGTGCGACCGAAGATTCAACGTCCGATCTTCATCGAGTGTCAGCGCGTGGGTCCGTTTTCGGAGCGCGGCATCGATGTCGACGTGGTTCGCGATCTGATGATCCACGACCTAGACATACTCCAGAAGCTGCTCGGCGAAGAGCCCGAGCGCATCGCGGCGACCGGTGTTCCGGTGGTGACGGACGAGATCGACATCGCCAGCGCCCGGATCGTGTTTCCGGGGGGCTGCGTCGCGAACCTCACCGCGAGCCGGGTTTCGCAGCGGCCGATGCGAAAGCTGCGCTGCTTCCAACGTGACGGTTACTTCGCGGTCGACTTCATTGCGCAGTCGGCGACGATCTTTCGACGCGTCGAGGCACGGCGCGGCGCCGCGCCGCGGGTCGACGTGGAAGAACTCGCGGTGGAGCGGGAGGATTCGCTGGTCGCACAGCTGCGCGCGTTCGTTCGCGCGGTCGCGGACGCTGACGTTCGGGCGTCGACGGGCGATGCGGCCCTGACGGCACTACGCACTGCGCTACGCGTGGTCGAGGCGATGCCGCGCGTCGAAGACCTCGCATGACGACCGTGCTGCTGTCGGTCGGGGATGTCTCCGGGGACCTTCACGCCGCGGGCTTCGTCGAGGCGCTGCGAGCGCTTCGTCCCGGGGCCCGTTTCATCGGTCTCGGCGGCTGCGAACTCGAGAAGTGCGGGGTCGAACTCGTGGTCGATCAACGCGAGCTTGCGGTCGGGGGGATCGTCGAACTCGTGCCGGGTCTTCCGCGCATCGCGCGTGCGTGGCGTCGGTTGACTGCGGCCCTCGACGCGGAACGGCCGGACCTCGTGGTGTTGGTCGATTCCTCCGGCTTCAACCTGCCGTTTGCTCGCCGTGTGCACCGCGCCGGAGTTCCGATCCTCTATTTCGTTGCACCCCAGGTCTGGGCGTGGCGCCGCGGCCGAATTCGCAAACTCGCCGCGCGGGTCGACCGGTTGGCCGCGATCCTGCCCTTCGAGCCCGAGATCTACGCGGGAACGGGTCTCGAAGTCGAATTCGTCGGACACCCCCTCGTCGACCTTCTGCGCAGCGACGGCGGCCCGCTCGGTCGCGACTCCGCGCGGGCGCTGCTCGGCGTGCCTCGGGGCAAAGCGGTGGTGGCGCTGCTGCCGGGAAGTCGCCGCAACGAGATTCGCCACTGTCTCGGGGTGCAGCTGGCTGCGGCCCGGCTGCTTCACGCGCGACGACCGGAATGCCGCTTCCTGATCCCCTTGGCGCCATCGATCGAGCCTGCCCAGGTCGAGGAGGAAATGCGGCGCGCGCAGCTCCCGGCCGTGTTTCCGCTCGAACTCGTCGGCGCTGGGTCGCGCGCGGTGTTGTCGGCGTGTGATGTCGTCGTGACGAAACCCGGGACCGCGACTCTCGAAGCCGCTCTGCTGGATCGACCGTGCGTCGTTGCCGCGCGCATCCAGCCGTTGAGTGCGGTGTTGCTGCGCCGTCTCGTCCGGGTGGATTATTGGGCCATGCCGAACCTGATCGCCGGGCGCGAGATCGTGCCGGAGTTCCTTCAGGAACACGCAGAGCCGAGCGCGATCGCAGCCGCGGTGGAGGCGCTGCTGGCCGGGCCCGCGCGCACGCTGCAACGCGAAGGCCTGGCAACCGTCAGAAAAGCGTTGGGAGCGGGCGGGGCGTTGCAGCGAACCGCCGCAATCGCCGAGGAGATGCTCGTTGCGCGCGATTGCGCATAGCGTTGCCGCGGTCACCGCGCTCGCGGCCGCGCCCTTCGCGGCGGGTGCACTGGCCGTGCGTCCCGGCTGGCGAAGCGGTTGGTCAGAGCGGATCGGGCGCGTGTGCATGGATCCCGGCGCGGTCTGGGTTCATGCTGCGAGCGTGGGGGAGGCGCTTGCGGCGATTTCGCTGCTCGATGAGTTGCGTGAAGCCGGTCACTCGGTCGTCGTTTCGACGCAGACTCTCGCCGGGCGCGACACGCTGCGTCGTATCCGGCCCGACTTGCACTGTCGGCTCGCGCCTCTCGATCACCCGTGGGTCGTCGAACGGGCCCTGGAGACTGCACGCCCGGTCGCCCTCGTGCTGCTCGAAGCCGAGCTCTGGCCGTGCTGGATCGCTGCCGCTGCACGTCACCGTGTCCCCATTGCATTGGTGTCGGGGCGGATTTCGGACCGGTCTTTCGACCGTTATCGCCGTGTCCGCCCGCTCGTGCGCCGAACGCTGCAGCGCATCGATGCGATCGGCGCGCGCAGTGAACTCGACGCGGTGAAATTTCTCGAACTCGGCGCCGAGCCGAGCGCGGTCACGGTCAGCGGCGATTTGAAACTCGACGGTGGTCTCGTCGGTGCTGCACCGGCACGGGACCTGTTGCAGCAGCTCCGCGGCGAGCCGCTATTCGTCGCAGGCAGCACACACCCCGGTGAGGAATGGGCGGCGTTGCAGGCGCTGCGCGCGGCCGAAGCGGCGGGGCAGGGGGCGGTGCTCGTGCTCGCGCCGCGGCGTATCGAGCGGGTCGGCGAAATCGAACGCCTCGTGCGTGCGCAGGGTCGACGGCTGCTTCGGCGTTCCTCGCTTGCTCGTGTGCCGGACGGCTCTCGCGTTCGGTCCGGTGACGTGTTGCTGCTCGACACGCTCGGGGAGTTGCGCGGCTTGTGGGCGCTCGCGACGGTCGCATTCGTCGGTGGCACCCTCGCGCCGGTCGGCGGGCACAATCTGCTCGAGCCCGTCATTTGCGGCCGACCGGTGTTGTTCGGGCCGCACACCCGCGACGTGTTGCACGCGGTCGAGGTTCTGGAGAAGTGCGGCGCAGGTCGCTGCGTGGCGAACGCAGACGAGCTTGCGCGTGCGCTGGTGGAGCTGCTTGCAGACCCGGCCGATGCGGACGCGCGCGGTCGCCGCGGACGCGACGAACTCGCGCGCTTGCGTGGGAGCAGTGTGCGTAGCCTCGCGGTGATCGAAGGAATGATCGCCGATCGTGGCGACCGGGGGAGCAGTTGAGCGTTCGCGCGACCTGGCTCGAGGAGCGCGATGAATCGCTGCTGCGTCGCGCGGTGTTGTTGCCACTGGTACCGCTGTCGTGGGTTTACGCCGGCTGCGCCTGGCTGCACCGTGGCCTCTATCGCGTGGGCGTACGGCGGCGCAGCCGCCTCCCCGGACGGGTCGTGAGCGTCGGCAACCTCGTGGTGGGCGGAGCGGGCAAGACACCGCTCGCGGCCTTCATCGCGACCGGGCTTCGGCGCCGCGGTCATCGAGTCGCGATCCTGAGCCGGGGATCCGGTCGTCGCGCGGCGGATGCGGTGACGGTCGTCTCCGACGGCCGCCACGTTCATAGCCGCCAGGAAGTGGCGGGCGATGAGGCGATGGTGCTTGCGGCGCACGCGGCGGGGGTGCCGGTGCTGGTCGGTCGCGACCGCGCGCTCGTCGGATGGCGCGCGCTGTCGGTCTTCGGCGCCGACGTGCTCGTGCTCGACGACGGCTTTCAGCATCACCGCCTGCAGCGCGACGTCGACGTCATCGCTTTCGACGGTGGGCTCGGATTCGGCAGCGGGTACGTGTTGCCGCGGGGGCCGTTGCGCGAACCTGCCTCGGCACTCGCTACCGCGCAGGTGGTCGGGGTCGTCGATGGCCCGCTCCCGGCGGCCGATGCGGCGCGGATCGATCGTCTGTCGGCTTCGTCGACGCGTTTCGAAGCGCGCAGAGTCCCGCGCGATCTGCGGCCGCTGGGCGGGGCGGAGGCCGTTTCGCCCGCTGTGCTGAATGGCGTCGAGGTGGGGATGATTGCGGCGCTCGCAAACCCGCGTGGTTTTCGGCGGACGCTCGAGGCACTGGGTGCGAACGTCGTCGCGGAGCGACTCTTTCGCGACCACCATCGCTATCGGCGCCGAGATCTGCGCGGACTCGCGAAGCGGGCGCCGATCTGGGTTACCACCGAGAAGGACGCCGTCAAGCTGCTGCCATTCTGGGCCGGCGGCGTGGACTTGCGGGTGCTGCGGATCGGCATCGAGGTGAGCGAGCCCGATCAGCTACTCGGCGCGATCGACGACCTACTACGCTGATCGTCCGCGTCCACCGAATCGGTAGCCGATGCGGTGCAGCGCGACGCGCAGGCGCTCGCGCGGGAGTGCGGCGGAAAGCTCGGCGCGCAGCGCGAGATCCCCATCGCAGTAGGCGTCCAGGAAGTGCGCGATCGTCTCCGGCTCGGCTGCGATCGCGTGGCCCCGTTTCAGCAGCGATCGATACAGGCGCATCATTTCCAGGCTGCGCCGTCGCACCGGGACCGGATGGACGATGTGTGCGCGATCGAGGTCGATGAACACGACGCGTACCGCATCCCTGTCCTCGCGAATCAACAGGTTTCCCAGGTGGAGATCTGCGTGGCAGCCGCCCGCGTCGTGCAGTCGACGCAGCGCCGCCCCGGCGGCACGTGCCGTCGCCATCAGGCTCTTGCGCGACGGGTTGGTCGCGAGAAATTCGTGGCCATTGGAGCACGACTCCTCGTGCAGCGTACCCACCGCCGCCGTCCAGAGTCCCGGCCCGCGTCGCAGCCCGATGACGAGCGCAGGTTGCGGGACGGGGGCTCCCGCGTTCGCGAGTCGAGCGTTGACGATGAGTTCCGAAATCGGTCGCTTCAGGCTCGTCAACCGATCGCGGGTGATGGGTCGGAGCCAGCCGCCGTGGTGGAACGGGCGGAGCTGCAGGCGTTCCGAGCGACCCGGCAACGGATGAATCGCGTTCGTCGTGCGGCCGGCGTCGCCGATCCCGTGGCCTTGCAGACGCTCGATCGCACCGGCTTCCAACAGCCCGAGTGCGAGCACCGCTGCTTCGAGTGGTTCCGCGACGAGGAGCCTGATCGGGCCGCGCCGATGGCGACGGAACTCCGTGCTCGCTGCGGTCAACGAATGGCTCCGACCTGCGCCGTCCGCCGCAACAAGATCCATGCGAGTCCGGCGAAGACTCCATTCGGCAGCCAGGCCGCGAGCGTCGCCGGGATCACGGCGTCATGGGCCAGTGACTGGCCGATCGTGAGCAGGGCGTAGTAGCCGAAGGCCGTGAGCGCACACAGCAGGATTCCCCAGGCGCGTCCACGCCGGGCCGGGCCGACGGCGAGCGGGACGCCGATCAGAGCGAACAGGATCGGCGCGAACGGCAGAGCGAGCCGTCGCTGGAGGTGAAGCCGGTAGTAGACCGCGTCGTGCCGTCGCAGATCTTCGAGTGGGTCGCCGGCTTCGGCGCGTGCGATCGCAGTGCGCAGCTGTGCGTTCGACATTTCGCGCGGACGGTGCGCGGCCAGGCTTACTCCGAGCATTTCGTCTGCGGCGAGGGCGTAGTCGAAGGTTCGAAAGGAGATGCGGCGGTAGGAATCGTTCGACCCGCGCGGGCCCGATGTCGGAAGGGCGGCCCGTGCGTCTGTACTTGCACCCGGGAGTGCATCGACATAGTCGTCGAGGTGGATGGACCCGTCGCTGAGTTCGAGATGGAGTGTTGTCAGATCCGGATCCCACTTTGTCTCGCCGCGCTCCGCGAAGATCAGCAGCGGGCGATCGGCTTTGCTTCGGTCTGCGATCAACACCCCGTGCAGCTGATCCGCATCGCCACGTTCCTTCACGAATAGGATCCGTTCGCCGACGCGACGAAATTGCCCGGCTTCGATCAGCCGCCCCTCGGCCGCGAGAGTCTGGATGGTGAGTCGGAGCCGGCGTTGGGCACGGTGCTCGACGTCGAAGGTGAGGAACGCAGTCAGTCCTGCGATCGCGAGACCGAGTGCCGCGATCGGCAGCACCAGCGACGGCAGCCCCACGCCGCAGCTCTGCAACGCGATGATTTCGCTGTCGCCCGCCAGGCGCCCGACCGCGAGCAGCACGCCGAACAGGAACGCGACTGGGACCGCATAGGTTGCGAGGGAGCTCGCGAGGAAGACGACCACGATGCCGATCTCGGCGGCGGGTGATCCCGCCCGGATCAATTCGTCGAGGTGGCGTAGCAGATTCCGGCCGACGAGCAGAGTCGTCATGGCCAGCAGGCCAAGCGCCGAATACAGCAGCACCTCGCCCAAGGTGTAGGCCGAGAGGGTGCGGGGGAGACGCATCGAGGGGTATCCTACCAGCGCTGCATCCCCATGCGAGGCTCGCCATCGCGTTTCCCAGCCCTTTGCAGGGCGGTCCCCCGATCGCCGATCGAATTCTCGTGATCCGTCTGGGCGCGCTGGGAGATGTCGTTCGCAGCTTGCCCGCCGTCTCGGCTCTGCACGCGGCGTTCCCAGCGGCACGGATCACCTGGTTGGTCGAGCCTGCGGCCGCGAGCGTGCTCGCCGGTCAGCCGTTCATCGATGAGATCTGTGTGTTTCCGCGCGACGCCTTGCAGACGCGGTTGCGTTCCGGTTCTTTGCCGAGTCTTGTGCGCGATGTGCGCCGCTTCATCCGGCTGTTACGCCGAGGGCGCTTTGATCTGGTGCTCGACTTCCATTCCATCTTCAGGTCGAGTGTTCTGTCGCGGCTTTCCGGAGCGCCGGTTCGCGTCGCCTATGCGCCGCCGTTCGGTCGCGAATGTTCGCACCTGCTGGCGAACCGGCTGTTGCGGCTACCGGCGCGGAAGGTTTCCCGCTTCGAGCGCAACGCGTCGCTCGTCCGCTTTCTGGGAGTTCCGTTTTCGCCCGCGGCCCACCCGCTGCGACTCCCGGACGCCGTCCGAACTCGGATGTCCGTGGCCCTCGCGGGGCGTGCGCCCGCGGTCGTGATCCACCCTGGAACGAGCGAGTCGACGCCCTACAAGCGTTACCCGATTGCGAGCTTCGCTGAGTTTGCGCGTCGTCTGGAGGGCGAGACCGGCCTTCGCTGCCTCGTGACGCGTGGTCCGTCGCGAGCCGAAATCGAAACCGCGAACGGGGTCGTGGAGCGGTCGGGCGGTTCAGCCGAACTCGCGCCCGAGACGCCGACGCTCCTGGACCTGGCCGCGCTGTTCGCGTCGAGTCGCCTTGCGATCGCGGGCGATACCGGCCCGCTGCACGTGGCTGCGCTCGTGGGGACGCCCGTCGTGCAGTTGCTCGGCCCGACCGATCCAGTCGAGAACGCGCCGTGGGAAGGCGTGCCTTCGAAGAGCTTGCGGGCCGGCCTCGCGTGCAGCCCGTGTCGCCGCGGCTGCGCGGCCGCGACCTGCATGCAGGCGCTTGCACCCGAGCACGTGTTGGCCGCCGCGCGCGAGCTGCTCGCACAACCGCTTGCAGGTGTCTTTGCACACGGTGTGGGTTGATGGATCTCAGCATCGTCATCGTCAGCTGGAACACCTGCGCGCTCACGCTCGAATGCCTCGAATCGCTCGAGAGGGCATTGGCCGAGGCCGGCGCGGAAAGCTTCGCCGAGGTGCTGGTGGTCGACAACGCTTCCTTCGATGGAACGGTCGCCGCGATCAGAGCGCGGTTTCCGGCCGTGCGAGTGATCGTGTCACCGCGGAATCTCGGCTTTGCAGCGGGCTGCAACGCGGGCGTGCATGTCGCAAGCGGTCGCCACGTGCTGTTTTTGAATAGCGATGCCCGCATCGACAGCAAGGCACTCCACGGCTGCGTCGACTTCCTCGACCAGCAGCCGGATGTCGGCGTGGTCGGGCCGCAGCTGCTCCACCCTGACGGGCGGCGTCGGAATTCGATTCACAACGCCCCAACCCTCACTTCGGAGCTGATTCCGAAGGCGCTGCTGCAGTTCTTGTTTCGCCGGCGATTTCCTTCTCGGCGCTGGGTCGGCGATCGGCCGCTCGATGTTGAAGCCGTGACGGGGGCGGCTTTCTTCGCGCGCGCGGTGGCGATCGCCGCAGTGGGGCCGCTGTCCGAGGACTACTTCCTGTTCCTCGAAGAGACCGACTGGTGCCTGCGGATGCAGCGCGCGGGCTGGCGCGTCGTGCATCTCCCGACGCTATTCGCAGTACACGTCGCGGGCGCGAGCAGCAAACGCAGGGATCCGGCGCTGACTCGGATCGAGTATCATCGCTCCCTCTATCACTTCTTCCGGGTGAATCGCGGGATGGGATCGATGGCGATGCTGATTGCGCTGCGGCTGCTCAAGACCGTGTTCTACCTGATCGCGCGGGTACCGGCGGCTCTCGTCGACGGTGAACGCGGTCGAGCGCGTCTGCGGGTGCATCGGGACGTCCTCGAGTGGCATCTGCGCGGCTGCCCTCGATCGGTCGGCTTCGCCGCGACGAGTAGTTCGGCGGCGTCGATCGACCCGGTTCTCGGCCACTGATGCCGCTCCCCGACGTAGAGCGTCTGTTCCAGGTCGTCGAAGGCATGGCGAAAGTGCGGCTGCTGGTGGTCGGTGACGTGCTTCTCGACGAGTACGTGAGCGGAGACGTCGAGCGGGTCAGCCCCGAAGCGCCCGTGCCGGTGGTCCACGTGCGCGATGAGAACTTCGCGCTCGGCGGCGCAGCCAATGTCGCGCGCAACGCCGTCGCCCTCGGTGGCCAGGTCGATCTCTGTGCCGTGGTGGGCGACGACGAAGCGGGCGATCGGCTCGCAGGGCTGGTCGAGGCGCTTGGCGTCGACACGTCGAATCTGGTCGTGTCGAAGGGGCGGCCGACCACGCGCAAGACACGGGTGGTCGCTCGATCGCAGCAGGTTGCTCGCCTCGACCGCGAGCTGCTCGAGCCGCCATCGGACGAAGTCGCCCGGCGGCTGGCTGGAAACGCACAGCGTTCAATCGCCGGGGTCGACGGGGTCATCGTCGAAGACTACGGCAAGGGGCTCCTATCGGTGGGCTTTGCCACCGATCTGATGCAGCGATTTCGCAGCGCGGGCCTGCCGGTGTTCGTCGACCCAAAGGAGATGATTGCGCCGTACGCTGGTGCGTCGCTGCTCAAGCCCAATCTGCGCGAGGCGGAGGCGCTCTCGGGGGTCGAAATCCGCAGTGCTGAAACACTCGCGTTCGCCGCCGCACGACTGCGCGATCGCGTCGCAGGTGGCGACCTCGTAGTGACGCTCGGCTCCGATGGTATGGTGTTGTTCGCGGATGGCGCTGCCGGGATCCACGTTCCGACGGTTGCGCGGGAGGTATTCGACGTGCAGGGTGCGGGAGATACGACGGCAGCGGTGTTGGCATTGGCGTTGCGCGCCGGCGCGACGCTGTTCGAGGCAGCGGTGATCGCGAATGCGGCTGCAGGCGTGGTGGTCGGGAAGGTCGGCACTGCGACTGCGAGTTCGCGCGAAGTGTGTGCGTCGTTGCCGGGTGCACTGGACGCGGCGGGAGCGGGCCGATGATCCGTAGCATGACGGGCTTTGGCCGGGCCGCCTTCGACGTGGGGGGCGTGCGCTTCGACATCGAGGCGCGGTCGGTGAACCATCGCCATCTCGACCTGCGCTTCCGGTTGCCACGGCTGCTTTCGGCTCTCGAGGCCGAGGCGCGTGAATGCGTCCAGGAACGGGCGAGCCGCGGCAAGATCGACGTGGCCGTGTCGACCGCCGATGGCAGCAAGGTGCTCCAGAAACTCGAGATCGACCGCGAGGCTGCTCGGGAGTACGCGCGCGCCGCCCAGGAACTCGAGCGGGAAGCCGGCGTTTCGGGCCCGTTGACGGTGGACGCGTTGCTTGCGCTGCCCGGCGTCGCGGGCTTCATCGAACGCGACCTCCCGGCCGAGGAACTCGCAGCCGGATTGCTTGGCGCGCTCGCGACGGCTATCGAGGAACTCGACGCTATGCGAGTGCGCGAAGGCGCCGCGCTCGAGCGCGACCTGCGCGAACGTCTGGAGTTGGTGGTTGGATTGTCGGAGTCGCTCGCAGCGCGCTCGGAGGTCGTGCGTGAAGCGGCGCGCGAGCGCCTGCGCAAACGCACCGAGCAGTTGGAGCTCGAGACCGGTATCGTCGATGAAGCGCGTCTCCACCATGAGATCGTGCTGGCCGCCGACCGCCTCGACGTCACTGAGGAGATCGTTCGGTTGCGAAGCCACGTCGACCAATTCCGCGAAATCGTCGACGGTGCGGCCACCGGCGTGCCGGTCGGCAGACGTTTGGACTTCCTGATGCAGGAATTCGGACGCGAAGCGAATACGATCGGGTCCAAGGGCAACGACTCCCCGATCGCCCACCAGGTCGTCGAGCTGAAGACCGAGATCGAACGCATGCGCGAGCAGGTGCAGAACGTTGAGTAGCATCGTCCTGTTGAACATCGGCTACGGAAACCTCGTGGTGGCGTCGCGCGTGGTCGCGATCGCCTCACCCGCGTCGGCGCCGATGAAGCGCCTGCGGGATGAAGCCTCGAGTCGTGGGAAGCTCGTCGACGCGACCCAGGGGCGTCGCACGCGTTCGATCGTGGTGACCGACAGCGACCACATCATCTTGTCGGCCATCAACCCGGAAACCGTGGCTTCGCGCCTCGCGCAGGGCGACGCACTGGGAAGCGAAGGATGAGCGAATCGAGCAGGGATCGCGGAATTCCCTTCGTGGTGGCGGCGCCTTCGGGGACCGGAAAATCGACGGTTTGCCGCCGCGTCGTAGACCGCAACAAAGGGCTCGTTCTTTCGGTGAGCCACACCACGAGGTCGATTCGAGCGGGCGAGACCGATGGCGTCGACTACTACTTCGTGGAGCCGAGCGAGTTCCAACGTCTGGTTGATGAAGGGGCGTTCGTCGAATGGGCGGTCTACAACGGGAACCACTACGGAACGAACTTGGAGTCGATCGAGCCACCGCTCGCAGCCGGCCGCGACGTGTTGCTCGAGATCGAGGTCCAGGGTGCGAGGCAGGTGCGGAGTCGGCGCGATGACGTGCGCATGATCTTCCTGTTGCCGCCGTCGTTCGAGACGCTGCGCCTGCGACTCGCCGGGCGCGGGACGGATTCCGAGGATCAGGTCCGCAAGCGGCTGGATCTCGCGCGCGAAGAGTTCGCCGCCGTCGGCGACTTCGACTACGCGATCGAGAACGATGACCTCGAGCGCTGCGCCACGGCCGTCGAGACCGTGATCCGTGCCGAACGGGCGGGCGACACCGCCGAAGTGCGCAAACGCTTCGCGGTCGGTCCGGCTCGGGCGCGTTTCGAGAAGGCCGATTAGGCGGCGGCTCGGGGGCAGGCATTGGACGGTCTCCGGGTGGTCCGGTAGCCTCTTTTAAACCTTTGATCTTGCAGGGGAAAATCGCGTTCGATGTTGCGCTTCAACGACATCGCGGACCGTGTGTTGGAATACGATTCCGGCTGCGACCTGCTGTTGCTGCAGCGCGCCTACGTGTACTCCGCGAAGGTCCACCACGGCCAGGAGCGTCTCTCGGGTGAGCCGTATCTGATCCACCCGCTGGAAGTCGCCGGCATTCTCGTCGAAATGCGTATGGACGAAGTCTGTGTGTCGGCGGGCCTGCTGCACGACACGGTCGAAGACACGCTCGCGAGCCTCGAGGAGATCGAACGCCTGTTCGGTGACGAGGTCGCGTTCCTCGTCGAAGGGCTCACGAAGATCGCCAAGATCGAGTTCACCTCGGTCCGCGAACGCCAGGCCGAGAACTTTCGCAAGATGCTGCTCGCGATGTCGAAGGACATCCGCATCCTGTTGATCAAGCTCGCGGACCGGCTCCACAACATGCGCACCTTGAAATTCATGTCGGACGACTCGCGAAACCGCATCGCGCAGGAGACGCTCGAGATCTATGCACCGCTAGCCCACCGGCTGGGGATTCATTGGATGAAGCAGGAACTCGAGGAACTCGCGTTTCGAGCGATCAGTCCCGCGATTGCCGATGATCTCGAGGAGCGCATCCGCGCCAAGCGCGAGGACCGCGACAGCTACATCGACGAGGTCATCGGCATTCTCTCGCGCAGGCTCGAAGATGCCGACGTGACGGTCCGGATCCAGGGACGTCTCAAGGATCTGAACTCGATCCACGCCAAGATGGAGACGCAGGGGATCACCCTCGATGAAATCCATGATGTGATTGCGTTCCGGATCATCATCGACGGCGCGAAGGAGGAAGTCTACACGGCTCTCGGCATCGTGCATTCGATCTGGCGCCCGGTAGCGGGTCGTTTCAAGGACTACGTCGCGATGCCGAAGCCGAACAACTACCAGTCTCTGCACACGACCGTGATCGGACCCCACGGTGAGCGGATGGAGATCCAGATCCGCACCGAGGAGATGCATCGCAGCGCCGAGCTCGGTATCGCGGCCCACTGGAAATACAAGGAAGGCGAGCTTCGCGGTCAGAATACCGACGACGAGAAGTTCGCTTGGCTGCGGCAATTGCTCGAGTGGCATCAGGATCTCGCAGACCCCCACGAGTTCCTCGAGACGGTGAAGGTCGACCTCTTCCCGGATGAGGTGTTCGTATTCACGCCGAGGGGCGAAGTGATCGCCCTTGCGCGTGGCTCGACGCCTGTGGACTTCGCATTTGCGATCCACAGCGAGGTGGGTGCGCACTGCGCCGGGGCGAAGGTGAATGGGAAGATGGTGCCACTGCGCTCGAGGCTGGCGGATGGCGACACCGTCGAGGTGATCACCAACCCGAATCAGTATCCGCGCAAGGACTGGCTCGACTTCGTGATTTCGGGTAAAGCGCGCAGCCGCATTCGCACGGCGATCCGCGCTAGCGAGCGCGCCCGCAGCATCGAGCTTGGTCGCGCCATCCTCGAAAAGGAGCTGCGTAAATCCGACTTCACGGTCAAGGACCTTCAAAAGGACGGGGTGCTCGCGAAACTCGGCCGTCGTCACGGCGGTGACTCGCTCGATGACCTCTACTCATCGGTCAGCTATGGCCGGATTTCGGCTGCAGAGGTCGTGCGTCGTTTGCGCGGCGGCGAGGAGCCGGAGCCCGCTCCGGACGAGCCGCCGAAGCGACGGCTGTTCTGGCGCTCCCGCGAGCCGGCGTCGACGTCGGGTATTCGAGTGAGCGGCCAGCCCGATGTGATGGTGCGATTCGGGCTCTGCTGCAGCCCACTTCCGGGCGACGAGGTGATCGGCTTCGTTACGCGCGGACGCGGTGTGACGGTACACCAGAAAGACTGTCCGAAGATCTTCGAACTCGACCCCGATCGTCGGATCGACGCGGAATGGGGGCTGGATGCGAAGGTTCCGCGCAAGATCACCGTGCGCGTTCGCTCGCTCGACCAGAAGGGCTTGCTCGCCAAGGTGACCAAGACCATCTCGAGCGCGGCGATCAACATCGGTGCTGCGAAGATCACGACGAGCCAGGACCAGAAGGCGATCCATACCTTCGATCTCTGGGTCACCGATGTCGACAGCTTGAACTCGGTGATGAAGCAGATCGGGCGCATCAAGGGCGTGTTGAGCGTCGAGCGCGTGCGATCGTGACCGGCGCCGTTTCGAGGACCCCAGCCGCCGTCAGTGCCTGTGTGATTGCGTGCGACGCCGAGGACCGGATCCGGGACTGCCTTCAGTCGCTCAGCTGGGTCGACGAGTGCATCGTGGTCATCGACGACCGTAGCCGAGATGCGACCGAGGCCATCGCTCGTGAACTCGGCGCGCGGGTCCGGCTCCATCGCTATGAGGGAAACATCGAGCAGAAGAACTTCGCCCTCGGCCTGGCGAAGTGCGAATGGGTGCTCTTTCTCGACGCCGACGAAGTGCTTTCGAATCAGCTGATTCGGAATCTGCGGGAACGGCTGATGGCGCCCGAAGCGGCCGACGGCTACGAACTGTCGCGCCTGACATTTCATCTCGGTCGTTGGATCCGGCACGGCGACTTCTACCCCGATCGTCAGCTGCGCTTGTTCCGGCGCGCGAGCGGGCGCTTTCGGGGCAACAATCCGCACGGGCGAGTCCGAGTTGCGGGCCGGGTCGAACACATCGAGGGCGATCTCCTGCACTACAGCTACCGCGACCTCGCCGATCAACTGGAGCGGATCCGGAGCTTCAGCGCGATCGAGGCCGACGCCATGTTTCGCGCGGGCCGTCCTGCTCGTTTGCGCGACCTGATATTGCGGCCGCCCGCGCGCTTCCTGCGCGCCTACCTGCTGAAGGGGGGCGTGCGCGATGGCTGGCCCGGATTCGTCATCGCGGGCATGACCGCCTTCCACGTCTTCCTCAAGTACGCGTTGCTCTTCGAGCGAAGCCGCGGCGGCGGAGACGTCGACGGCGCGTGAACGTTCTCCACATCACGAGCGACTGGAAGTGGACCGGCTCGGCTTCTCCGATGCTCGAGCTGCTGCTGGCTCAACGCGAACGCGGGGACGAAGCAGAGCTCGTCTGTGCGTCGCCACCCGACGGTGCGGGCGAATCGCTGCGCGAGCACGCATTCGCAGCGGGGATTGCCCCCGTCCTTGAAGTTGGTGCGGGCCGCGGCGTGATACCCTGGCGCGATCGGGGCGACCTGAAACGCCTCCGTGTTCTATTCGCGCAGCGTTCGTTCGATGTGGTCCACACCTGGCACACGCGCGACCACCTGCTCGCGGTTGCCGCCGTATCGGCGTCGCGGCGCTCCGGCCGTACCCGGTTGTTTCGCTCCTATCCGAGTGCTGCGCCGATCGCCGATCGGCCTTGGAACCGCTGGCTCTTCGGGCGCGCGAGTGACGGCCTGTTGTGTGTGTCGCCCGGTGCGGCGGCCCGCAACGCAGAGCTGTGCGGCGATCGCGCAGTCGCGGGCGGGTTCGGTGCCGTCGATCTCGATCGCTTCCGGCCGAGCCCGCGGGACGATGCGCTGCTGACTCGGCTCGGGCTCGCGAGCGAACAGCGGGTGCTCGGGGTGGTTGCGCGCGTGCAAGCGCATCGCCGTTTCGACCTGTTGCTTGCAGCAGCCGCACCCTTGTTGCGCGCCGACCCGCTCGTGCGGCTTCTCATCGTCGGGCGCGGCACCCGGATCGATGCACTTGCGAAAGAGCCCGCGCGGCGTCTCGGCATCCACGATCGCGTGATCTTCGCAGGCTACCGGCGCGACGACTACGCCGAGGTGTTGCGTTGCATCGACGTGTTCACGCTGCTGGTACCGGGATCCGACGGCGGCTGCCGCGCGCTGCTCGAGGCCGCAGCTTCGGGGATTCCGGCGGTGACGACCGCGCGCGGCGCGTTGGCCGAGATCGTCGTCGACGGTGAGACGGGTTTCGTGGTCGAAGAGGAAGCCCAGGCCCTCACGAAGGCGTGGGGTCGCCTGCTCGAGGACCCGGTTCGCCGCGCCGAGATGGGGGCTGCCGCGCGTCGCCGCGCCGAGAGTGAGTTCTCCGGAGTTCGCTACGCAGACATCGTCGACCGGCTCTATCGCGCGCTCTAGCAGGTTCTGCCGAGGGGGAGGGCAGCTAGGGCGCGCGCTCTTCGCCCAACGCGAGAGCATCGCGGGTTCCCACTCCCCACTGCATCACGCAGTTCAGCATGCTCGTTGCGGGGATGTTCAGCATGCGCACTCGCTCGTTCGGGACCACATAGATGGAGCCGAGGGTGGGAGTCGGCGCGAGTGGAACGAAGACGGTGTAGCTGCCATCCGCGTTTCGCTCGACGACGAGGGCCATCGCTTCGGCGCCTCCGTCTTGCAGACGTACCAGCGCCGCCGGGAACGATCGATTTGCGTCCGAGCCGGAGATACCGTGCGTGAGATTCCTGGCGAGGCGATATCCCGGCAATCGATCGAAGATCGTGCGCTCGAGCCATGCATTGATGACGCTGCCGAGCGTGGTTTGGGTGAGGAAGCCGAGCAGGAAGCAGGCGGACAGCAGAACCGCCAGGGCGACCCAGTAGGTCATGTCCGTCCCGAACACGACTTGTACCGGAATCAGGTCGGCGACGGGCTCGACCGCATCGGCCAGAATACTCAAAGCCTCGGCCATGACGAGCCCTACGATCACCAGAGGGAGTAGAACGACGACCCCTCGGAAGATCATGGATCCGACGAAATCGATGAATTTCCCCACGCTTTCCTCCTTTCCCGCTCACTTCCCCGCTACCGCTGAAGGCGAACACACTGCTGGACCGGGCTTCGGTCGGCGCTCCCCCGGAAGTCAGCCGTCTTCGTCCTCTACTTCCGGGTCGTGCTGGGGCAGCGGGTCGCTGTCCAGGTCGAGGTCGGGAGCGGTTTGGAGGTCGACGAGTTCGCGGTACAAACCGGAGGTCTGGCAGAGTTCCTCGTGGGTTCCGCACTGACTGACGCCGCCGCCCTCGATCACTACGATCTGGTCCGCGCCGCGGATGGTCGAGAGGCGATGGGCGATCATGAACACCGTGCGTCCACCGAGCAGTGATTCGATCGCGTCCTGCACGAGGTTTTCGCTCTTCGAATCGAGCGCGCTGGTGGCTTCGTCGAAGATCAGGATTGCGGGATTCTTGAGCAGCGCGCGCGCGATCGTGATCCGCTGACGCTGTCCGCCGGAGAGGCGAACGCCGTCGACGCCGACCTCGGTGTCGTAGCCGTTCGGCAGGCCATCCACGAATTCGTCGACGTGTGCTGCGACGGCCGCCGCGATGATTTCGTCATCGCTCGCTCCCTTGCGCCCGTACGCGATGTTGTCACGGATGGTGCCATCGAACAGGAAGGCTTCCTGGGTGACGATGGCGATCTGGTTCAGCAGGGATTCGCGCTGGATCTGGCGCACGTCTACGCCGTCGATGGTGATCGAGCCCGAGGTCGGTTCGTAGAAGCGCATCAAGAGGTCGGCGATCGTGGTCTTGCCTGCTCCGGTCCGACCGACCAGCGCAACCACCTGCCCCGCCATGACGTCGAAGCTGATGTGGTCGAGGACGGACTCGCGGCCGTATGAAAACGATACGTCGCGGAGTGAGACGCCGTCCCGGACTCCGTCGATCTGCACGGCATCCGGCGGGTCTGCGGGCTCGCCCGGAGCATCCAGGATCGCGCAGAAGCGCTCCGCCGACGGCTGGGCATCCATCAGCCCCACCCACGCCTTGGCCAGGTTTCGGATCGGACCGTAGGTGGTCGACAGCACCATCGCGAAGGCGGCCAGGTCGCCTGCGGAGATGCCGAAGCGGCCGGACAGGACCATTATGACGCCGAGAATGAGCATCGCGATCGTGAGGAAGTTGATCATCATGACGATCAGCGTGCGCGCGAGCACCCGGTTCTTCGATGCCTTCATGCTGCGGCGGAAGAGTTTCTGTGTCTCCGCTTGGAAGGCCTGACGCTCGTCATCTTCGGACTGGAAGGCCTTGATAATCTTGATGCCGGAGAGGATCTCGATCATCCGCCCCGTCACGTTTCCGACCGTCTCCTGGCGGCGTCGGGCGCTGCGCTTGATCCGGTTATTGAATGTCGCGACGACGGCGAATATCAAGGGGCCGACCGCGAGCGAGGCGAGTGCGAGATGCCACGAGATGTAGAACAGCACGCTGGCACCGACGACCACCATTACCGTGGATTCGACCAGTGTGCCCAGCAGTGTCT
Organism: uncultured Gammaproteobacteria bacterium; assembly: GCA_964196055.1. Classification (GTDB taxonomy): domain Bacteria; phylum Myxococcota_A; class UBA9160; order UBA9160; family SMWR01; genus JAFDEI01. The sequence continues at coordinate 24,589 of CAXMSF010000113.1, forward strand.
TGATGATGCTGTGCCCCTTCTGTACGTCCGCGAGCATGCGCGTCAACACGTCGCCGCGCGCCGCGCTGTTGTGGAAACCGAGCGGCAGCAGCAGCACCTTCGCGCAGACGTTGCGCACGATGTCGATATAGGTACGGTCCAGGATCCAGACCAGCAGATAGGCGCGACAGAACATCAGCACCGGGATCGCGATGACGAGGGCAATTCCGGCGAGCACGACCTTCCCAAGGCTCGTCATCACCGCGTCGCCGAGTGCGTTGCGTTCGGCGATCGCGGCAGCGCTGTCGGGGGCGGGTTGCGTCTGCGGGATCTTCGACGACAGGTCGCCGAACCCGGGAATCTTCTTCAGCAGCGACGGCGCTTGCCCCTTGTCGACGAGTTCCTTCTGCGGCAACAGCACGTTGTCGAGAATCGGCTTCATCAAGTAGGCGCGGGCGTAACGTGAACCCGAGAGCGCGAGGGTGAGCGCGATGAGCACCACGATGAAGGCGACGTACGGGCGCACGTAGAGGATTACGCGGATCATCGGCGAGCGTTCGACGACCCCGCGGCCGCGATCGTGATTCGCAGATTCCTTCTTCAACATCGCCTCCGAGATCTTGCGCAGCCCGGCTCTACGCGAGTTCCGCCGCCACGCAGTCGCCCGATCGCCAGCCGAGCAGCACGTCGCCCTCGAATCCCAGGCCGCCGACCGCGGCGCGGTCGAGAACGAAAGTAGCCGGCCGCGACGAGACCCGAACGTTGCAGGTCGCGGGCCAGCCCCCCGAGGCCGCGGGGTCACTGAGCCAATCGTCCGAGTCCCAGCGTGGGCTCGCGGTCTCTTGCCGTGCGAGAGCGCCGGCTGCGAATGGCATCAGCTCGGTAACGCCCGCTTCGATCTCGGCTTCGCGCGCGGCGATGTTCGTTTCGTCGGCGGCGACGACCGAACTCGCGACGAGATCGACGCTGTCGTCCCGGCGTGCGTTCGGGAACACCCGCAGCGAGATCACGTTCGTCCCCGCCATCG
>CAXMSF010000114.1:0-24278 GCA_964196055.1 uncultured Gammaproteobacteria bacterium
TAGCAAGCGACGCGATCGCGGCATCAAGAGCGATGGAAATCGGCAAGCCCCCCGTGGGTGCCCGTTGTACTCTCGGCAGTGATGCGCCGCCGCGCCACCGCAGTCCTCACACTCAGTGCCGTCGCCCTCACTGCGCCTTCCTGTGCGGTTGGCGAGATCACCAGCCCACCCGGGGAGTTCGAGGTCATGGCGCTCCAGGGCCTTTGGCTCGAGGGCTGGCTGGCGCTGATCGCGCTCGCGGGCGCGTCGCTGCTGCCCGGCCGCGCAACCGCGCGGCTCGGGCTCGGGCCCGGTCGCTTGAGCGCCTCCCGGGTCGCGGTACTCGTGATCGGGACGCTCGCAGCCAGCGCGTCACTCGACGGGCTCCTCGAACTCACGCAGTGGAAGGCCGGGAGTACGCTCGGCGAGTTCGAAGAGATGCTCACGGGCATCCGCGGCCGCTCCCTCCTGCTCGGAATCGCAACCTTCGCGTTGATGCCGGGCATCGCCGAGGAGCTGCTGTGCCGCGGCCTGGTGCAACGGAGCCTGGTCGCGCGACTAGGGCCGGTGACCGGGATCGCAACCGCATCGCTGATCTTCGGAGCGCTCCATCTCGACCCGATTCACGCGCTCTTCGCGGCGCCGCTGGGCCTCTACCTCGGCCTCGTCTGCTGGCTCACGGGGGGCATCCGCGCCTCGATCGTCTGCCATATCGTGAACAATCTCACCGCTTTGTTGGCCGGCGCGCTGCTGCCCGCATTCGAGACTCCGGCTCGCCCGGCGGTCCTCGTCGGAGCGGCAATCGCGACGACAGCGATGGCCTGGGTCTGGCACAGAGCGGGCCCGCCCCCGCCCGCGGCAGCGCTCGCCGGTGAAGGTGCTGGAGATGACCCTCCGACCGAGAATCTCCGCTGACACGGAGCCTTCGGCTTGCAACTGCGGGCTACAGGCTACAGCTGCCGGGCGGATCGGCCGACTGATATCGAGGGCCCTGCTGGCCCATCTACTCCGGAGATGCTCGCGATGTCTCAATCGGTTTCCGTATTGCTGCTGGACGACGGTGAGCTCGACGACTTCCAAGTGCTGCTCGAAAGCATGCGGATTCCGTTCGGCCGTGTCCGAGGTGCGTCCATCGTGCCCGGGATGCAGGGTCCGAGTCATCTCCTGATCTCGACACCGCGTCGGATCGATGCCGTCAATTTCGTGCGCGACGATCGCATGGAAGGAAACGAGCCGGTCCGGATCATGGTCACGAGCGAAGATTCGAACGCGCTGCGCGCACAGCTTCGCAGCGTCGGCTTCGACTACCTCGTCCGCCGACCCGTACACCCCGAGGCGGTGCGTCTGCTGATCTTGCACGCGATGTACACGGGAGAAGAGCAGCGCCGGGAACCTCGCGTCGCGGTAGGCTTCGACGTCACCTTCAAGAGCGGGCTGATCCCCCGACAGGGAACGCTCGCCGACCTCTCGATGCGCGGCTGTAGACTGCTCGCAAGCCGTAGTTTGGATTTGGGCAAACGGATCAGAATCCAGATTCCCGAAGCGCTGGGCGCCTCGGAGGTTCTTTCGCTACGCGGCCGTGTAATCCGAGCCGCGTTCGACAAGGATCTCGGGGACTCGGGGCTGTACTCACTCGCGATCTTGTTCGAGAAGACCTCACCCGACGAGCGCCGCGAACTGGAATGGATCATCGAAGAACGATCGAAGGGGCCACCCCGCACCGACGAGGGCAAGGAGCGCGGCGATTCAGTCGACGCGGTTCGCGGAGATCGCGGAATTCGCGAGATACCCGCGCGCAACATCCGGAAAGACCCCCGCTTCGAAGCCGAAGAACTCCGGCTGCCCGCGGTCGACGTACAATTGGATCCGCCCGAAGAGGACGAAAAACCTCTGGAGTCGGTGTCGGTTTCGCAAACCGCCGCAGCTACCAAGGCGGTGCTGGTGACGAATGTAGCGGCAGAAGAAGACGACACCCTCAGCACGGCAACGCTGCCCGCGAAATTCGTCGAGCCGGTCGGTGACGGCTCGAACCGGCGGCGCAGCGAACGCGCGACCTTCGCTGCCAAGGTTCCCGCCTTCGGCAGCAGTGCGCTCCGCGTGCTGGTCGGCCGCGACCTCTCGATCGGAGGCATGCGGGTCGAAGCAAACTCCAATATTTCGATCGGCGACCGCCTGCACCTCGCGATCTACGGCGCTCCGGACGACGAACCGCTGTTGATCTGGGCGACCGTCGAGCGAGACGACGGCGAACGGGGCCTCGAGCTCGCGTTCGACGAGCTTCACGAAGTCATCCAGAAGCGGCTCGAGCGGATCGTCGTTTCGCTGCCATCGGTGGAATCACTCCGCGAAGGCGAACTCGAAGCGATGGGGACCGTGATGAGCGAGATGCTTCCGACCGAAGAGGCCTGAGCGACCCCGAACTGGCGTAAGCCCGCAACATTCGGGTAGCTTCCGCGATCCACCAGATCGGAGGCAGCGATGGCCCGCAGCAAAAGCAAGCAGAAGATCAAGCAAAACCGTCACAAGCAACGACGCCTGCGCCGCACCAAGCGCAAGAAGGCTGAATCCGGGAGCTGATCCACCCATCCCGGCGGCGTGGCCCCCCGGGGCCGCGCCTCCCGCATCGCCCCACGCACCCGTCCGAGGTGCCCCTGCGAGCCTCGCCTCACGATCGCGACTCGCTGCGCAAGAGTTCCAATTCCCACGCATTCACGGTGCTTTCCGGTCAACTCGTACCGGCCATTTGCCGATTCAATCGAGGGCGGAGATCCGTATCCGCCATCGAGACCGTTGTCGGGTGCGACGCCTGAATCGCGCCCGCGTGGGAGTCGAGCACATGCAGTCTTCGCCCTTCAACATCGCAGTGCGGATGTTGATAATGATGCTCTGCGTTGCCGGTTCCGCGGTCGCGCAGACCGGCGACCCATCTCCCGACCTCGCAGACCTGAGCCTCGATGACCTGCTCCAGCTGGAAGTCACCTCCGTGTCGAGACGCGCTCAGAAGATCACGGAATCGCCCGCCGCGATCACTCTGATCACCAACGACGAGATCCGCCGCTCCGGCATGACGACGATTCCGGACCTGCTGCGCATGGTGCCGGGCCTGCATGTCGCCAACATCGACGCAAACAAGTGGGCTGTGACGGCCCGCGGTTTCAACGGTGAGTTCGCCAACAAGCTGCTCGTGATGATCGACGGCCGCAGCGTCTACACGCCGCTGTTCGCAGGCGTCTTCTGGGACGTTCAAGACGTGCTCTTCGAGGACATAGACCGCATCGAAGTCATTCGCGGGCCCGGCGGAACCCTCTGGGGTGCGAATGCCGTCAACGGCGTGATCAATATCATCACCAAGCCATCGGGCGAAACACAGGGACTCTTCATCGAAGCCGGCGGCGGCAGCCAGGAACAGGGCTTCGGCAGCGCGCGCTGGGGCGGTGCACTGAGAGATGATTTCCACTACCGCGCATACTTCAAGGGCTTCAACCGCGCCAACAACGACTTGCCCTCGGGCGATGAAGCCAACGACGCCTGGCATCAGGTTCGCACCGGTGGGCGCATCGACTGGGACGTCACTCCCGAGACTTCGTTCACCCTGCAGGGCGACTACTACGACGGCGCCTCGGATTCATCGCTGATCGACAACCCGATCGTCTTCCCGATGGGCAGGCCCACCACCGAGGATGTCAGCGGCTGGAACGTGCTGGCACGCTGGAATCACGAGTTCGGTGAAGACAACGAAGGCAGCCTGCAGTTCTACTACGACAGGACGAAGCGAAACGAATACATCTCGGAAGAGCTGCGCCAACGCATCGACATCGAAACGCAGCACTTCTTCCAGCCGATTTCGTGGGCGGGCATCACCTGGGGCGCCGGTTACCGCAGGGACTGGGACGACTTTCGCGGCCTGACGCCCGTGATCACACTCAAGGATTGCTGCCGTCGGACCTTCATCGCGAGTGCATACGTGCAGGGCGATTTCGACGTGATCGAAGACCTGCTCCGCTTCACGATCGGGTCGAAATTCGAATACAACAGCTTCTCGAAATTCGAGTACCAGCCGAGTGTTCGTTTTCTCGTCACGCCACACGAAGAACACATGCTCTGGGCCGCAATCTCGCGCGCCGTGCGGACACCGGACCGCGCAGAGACCGACATCCTGATCACTCTCCCGGAGCCGCCGGACACTCTGAGGATCATCGAAGGACGGCATGGCGTCGATGCCGAGGAGCTCCTGGCTTACGAAGTCGGCTATCGCGCCCATCCGCTCGACTGGCTCCACTACGACATCGCCGCCTACCTCAACGACTACGACAACCTGGTAACCGGCGAAGAAGAGACAATTCCGTGCGTTCCCCCCTTCCCCCCCGGCCCCCCGCCAGCAACCTGCATCGATCAGACCTTCGGAAACAAGGGGAAGGCATTGGGCTGGGGCGTCGAGACGAGCGTCACCTGGTCGCACTTCGATTGGTGGCGGGTCGTCTTGAACTACACCTACATGAAGCTCGTCATGGACACCGACAACAACAGCACCGACCCGGCCTTCGACGACAAAGAGGGCGACCACGCCGAACACCAGTTCGCGATCCTGTCACGCGTCGATCTCCCGATGGATTTCGAATTCGACACACAGCTCTTCTACATCGGCCGGGTGAGGAACCAGGGCGTCGACCCCTATTTCCGATTCGACATCCGACTCGGTTGGAAGCCGCTCGAGGCGGTCGAGTTCTCGCTAGCAGGCCAGAACCTCACCGCGCGCCGCCACGACGAATACGGTGCGGGGAACATTGTATTTGCGAGTGAAGTCCCTCGCAGCATCTACGGAAAGGTCTCGATCCGATGGCCCTAGCCCAAGCGAAGCAGCCAAGCGCCGAGGCGCATACAGAACTCAACCACGAGGCGACCGATGCCGCAGGAACGAGCACTTGCTCCTCCGCGCTTCGCTGCGCCCGAATCAACCGGGAAGACCGATAGTGAATATGCAGAACCGCTCGACTCAGTCCCTCAATCGCAAGCTCACCGGAACCATCTTCTTCGTGACGGTCAGCACCCTGGTGATCGCCTGCAGCGTCTTTCTCGCGTTCGACTGGTTCGCGACACGATCTTCGATCGCCCGCAACACCGGAACCCTCGCAGACGTCGTGGGAATCAACAGCATCGTTTCGTTGACCTTCTACGATACAGTGACCGCCGGAGAAAATCTGGCAGCACTCAGCGCCGCCGGCCCCGTGGACGCGGCAGTGATCTACGACGCCACTGGCCGCCCCTTCGCCAGCTACATTTCCAACAATGTCGCCGGCCGCTTTCAACCACCGCCGGTACCGACGGTCGGGCAGAAATTCGGGTCCGAAGGATTCGAACTCGCACACGAGATCAGCTACAACGGCGAACAAGTCGGGACCATCTACATCGTTACGAACACCGCGGAACTCGCGAACCGCGCGCGGCTCTACGCGATCATCATCGCGATGCTGTTGATGGCGGTGACCGGCGTGACCGCATTCATCTCCGCACGCCTGCGCCGAGTGGTCACGAAGCCCCTTGCCGACCTCGCCGACGCGTCTGCTGCGATTGCGAGCGGCAACTTGTCGATAGAAGTTCCCGTCATGACAAACGACGAAATCGGCGCGCTCGCACAATCATTCAACAGCATGACGGCGAGCCTCAGGACGATCGTCAAGCAGGCGATGAATAGTGTTCGAGAGATAGGCGAAGTCACCAGCTTGCTTACAGATAACGGCAAGACGGTGGCGATCGAGTCGCAGCGCCAGAGCGTCGCGATCGACGAGACCGCCGAGTCGATCGAGCAGCTGGGCGCGTCGATCCTCGGCGTCAGCGCAAACGTCGAGCAGGTTTCCGATTCTGCTCGCGAGACATCTTCTTCGATCATCGAGATGGATGCCTCGACCATCTCCGTCGCCGAGCACATGGACCACCTCGCCGAAACCATAGACGCCACCTCCGCAGGCGTGATCCAGGTCGCGAGCGGTACCGACCAGGTGGTCTCGGGCGTATCGACCCTCACGTCGGCAGCCGACGGAGCGATGGAACGCCTGACCGATCTTCGCCGCTCGGTACAACACGTGACGGAGAACGCGAAGAAGAGCCAGACGCTGTGCGATGACACCAGCCAGGAAGCAGCACAGGGAATGGCCGCGGTAAACGAGACCATCACAGCCATCAACGAGATCTCCAAGAGTTTCGGCGATCTCGAACAGCGCGTTTCACGACTCGCGGGCAACTCCACCGCGATCGGCGAGATCTTGCAGGTCATCCGCGCAGTCGCGGAGCAGACCGCAATGCTGTCGCTCAACGCCGCGATCATCGCCGCGCAGGCCGGCGAACAGGGTAAAGCCTTCTCGGTGGTGGCCGACGAGGTCAGCAACCTCGCGGGCAGGACCCATCGCTCGACTCAAGAGATCGCAACGCTGGTACAGGCGGTTCAGGACGACACCGCGGCCGCGGTGGAAGCCGCGGAAGAAGGCGCCGCAAAGGTGAAGACTGGCGTTCAGCGTTCGAACGTCGCGGGAAAGGTACTCGCGATGATCAGCGAAAAATCCACGGGCTCGCTCGAAATGGTCGGCGCAATCGCAGAGGCGAGCACGCTCCAGAGCCGGGATCTCGAGCGCGTGGAAGGCGCGATGTCGGAGGTCGGTACGATCGTCGCGCAGATCAATCGTTCGACCCTCGACCAGCAGGCCGCAACCGGCGAGATCGCGAAGGCGGTCGACAACATCCGCAGTCTCGGAACCGGCGTGAGGGCCTCGACCGAAGAGCAGCGCCGCGGTAGCAAATTGATCACCGAGTCGGTCACGCACGTTTCAGGCATGATCGAACAGATCGTTTCAACCACACAAGCCCAGGGCAAGAGCAGCGAAACGATCTCGCATTCGCTCCAGGTCTTCCGCGACGTCGCCCGCGAAAGCGCGCGCCGGGCGGAAGATCTTGCGGCGATGGTCGAGACGCTATCGGAGCGATCGAATCGACTGGAAGAGGTAGTCGGTCGTTTCAAGCTGTAGCCGTGCCCCGGAGAATGTTGGTAATGAGCCGGACCCAGCCCGGCTTCGAGCCACTTCGGCGACGCAGATCACCTGGCCCTCGGCAGCAGTCCGTATTTCTGGGCCCGGTAGATGACTGCGCCGCGACTCAGGTCGAGCCGGCGCGCAACTTCGGCGATGTTGCCACCACACGTCTCGAGTAGCTCGACGAGTTCATCGTGCTGCTGTTGGTTGCGCTGCTCGCGAAGCTCTGCGACGCCGCCTCGCGCCTCGCCGAAGAACTCGCGAACCCGTTCGACCGTCACGTGGCCGCCGGGTGAAAAGGCGACGAGTTTCTCGATCGCCTGGGCGAGCTCGCGGACGTTTCCCGCCCACGCTTGCGACCCGAGCAAATCGATGGCCTCCGGCTCGATCCGGACCTGCTCCCGCCCCATTTCGGCCGAGATCCGGGTGGCAAGATGCAGAGCGAGCTCTGGAATGTCGCCGCGACGTTCGCGCAAAGGCACGAGTGGGACTTCGAAACGAAGCAGCCTCTCGGAAAACTCCGGCTGGAGGCAGACAATGGCGGTGAGCCGCTCGGGGTTCCGCGCGGTCGACGCAAAGACTCGTGGGAGGTTGTCCGCGTCGTCACTCCCGGGACCGCGAACCCACGCCATCCAACGCGCCTGGTCGGCCGGCAGGAAACCATCGAATCCATCGAGGTAGTAGGCGGTGTGAGCGTCCGGCTGTCGAACGTCGCCGGCCGATTCACGCGTGAGCTTGACGATCCGGGCGGACTCGCCGGATCCGAATTCTGCGATGCAACGCACGACGTGGTCGCGACCCGTTCCGGGATCGCCACTCACCAGCACCGGAACGTGGAGCGATGCCAGCGCACAGACACGCTCACGGATGCGCCGCATCTGCGGACTGCTTCCGACCAACCGCGCTTCGAGGCGGGCAAGTTCGCCGGGCTCACTGGCCAGGATCTGCGCGCGATCCACCATGCGCATGCGATCCTTCGGAAAGCGGTAGAATTCTTGCGCTCCGGCTTTGATTGCTGTGACCGCAGCTCGAACGTCACCCGTCGCACTGAACAGGATGACGGGAACGGTCGACACTTCGCGGATTCGTTTCAGGAGATCGATGCCGTCGACCCCGGGCATCGTCAGGTCGCTGACGACGAGGTCGGGGCGACAGTGCTGGAACCGCTGCCAGCCGTCGACCCCGTTTCTGGCTTCGGTGATTCGAAACCCGGCGCGTGCCATATCCGCAGCAACCACTTCTCGCGATTCGTTGCGATCGTCCACCACCAGTGCGTTCGGCTCCATGACGGCTGCTCCACTCGATTCGCTCAGTTGAAATCAGCTGGCATGAAGAGAATACACCGGAAGCGCTCACAGGCGTCGTGGAATATCCACACAAACACCTGGAATTGCTGCACATTTTGTCAATTATCGATCAAGCGAGCATCAAGCGCGCGGATCTCGCGCGGCAGCGCGGAAAACGACGCGGGCAATGCCGAACCCACGACGGGCGCGCGGCTCAGCCGGAACCCTCACCCCTCGCCGAGGCTTCGCGGCGTTCGGCGTCACCGTGGATCTGTACCGTCGTCGCTTCGACCGATGGGCGAATCCAGCGCTCGGCACTTTCGGCACGGCACGGTCCTCCGGTGCAGAAGACCACTCGCAGGACGTCGCCCGCGATCTGCGACGCATTTCTCCACCAGAGGTCACTCTGAACCAGTACGACCGCGATGGCGATACGCGGGTCATCGGCCGGTGCCGTGCCGATGAACCATTCGTAACGTCCGCCCGGGTTCTTGCCCGTCAGGCTCCCGGTCTTGCCCGCAACCTGCACCGAGCCGAGCAGCGGCCGGCCATTACGCTTCCGGAAACCACGACGCGCGGTTCCGCTGCGAGTGGTGTCCACCAGCATCTCGCGCAGGGTCTTCGCGATTTCCGGCGATACGATCCGGCGAGCGGAAACCGGCTCGGCCATCGGCAGCTCACGGCCACGCCCGTCGACTACGCGCTCGATCCATCGCGGCGACACCAGCTCGCCATTGGCAAGCGCTGCGGCGAGCTGTACCGCATGCAGCGGCGTGATTCGGCAGCCCGCCAGGCCACAGCCGAGCTTCCCGAAGTCGTAACGATCCTCACCCGGGTCGGCCGTTCCGGCCGCATGTGCGGGTGCGGGAACCGAGAGCCAGCCGAAGCGCGAAATCGCGTCCATGAGCGGCCGTTGGCCAACGGCGTGGACGGCGAGTTGTGCGAAGCACTGATTGTTCGACGTCGCGAGCGCACGTCTGAGCGACACCGTATTCCCCGAGCGCGGGGGATCGATCCGAGACGGAGTCAGGCGGTAGGGACTACCTCGATAGCGACACGGCAGATTCGCCTTCTCCGGAGCGGTGTCGAGCGCCGCTGCTGCCGTAATCACCTTCACGAGCGAGGCGGCCGGGTAATTGCGGGTCGGCGGAAATTGCCCGACATCGGTTGCCGCGTACGCGAGCAGCCGGCCGGTGCGAGTGTCGAGGACCACCACATTACCGAGGTTTACACGGCCGATTTCCAGTTTCCGGAATACCGCGCGCGTGAGCTCTGCGTCGAAGGTGTATTCGACGCGCAAGGGCTCTTCCCAGAATTCAGCCGGCACGGGGGAAGGCAGCGTCTCGTACAGCCGGCCGTAAATCCCTTGTTGCGACGCAGGGCCGACATCCAAGCCGGCGGCATCGATGACGCGCAGGTCGAGCGCCGCTCGCGAGACCGGCAAGCGTTCGATCACGTTTCGCGGCGGAGGGCGAAGCGGAAGGGGCTCGCGCGGCGCCGTGGCCACCGGCGGCTGAACCGGCAGAGATTTCGGGGGCGGGCGACCGGAAACGAGCAGGCGTGCGGAGCAGAAACCGGCAACGAGCGCAGCGCCGACGAGAAACGCGATGCTGGCCTTGCCGCGGAAGGTCAAATGACGCCGCCGATGGCGCTGCGAACGGCGCCAGCCGGCATCCTCTGCGGTCGAAGTCGGCCGCTGTGGCCACCGCTCTCGATTTCCCCCATCCACGCGATGCGCTTCCTCATCCATCTTCGCGCCACCATCGACTGGGGGGAGTGCCGGGCGCGAATCGACCACCACTGGGGCCGGGCTAGAGTGCGATCACTCCCTCGACTTCCGGGATTACTTCTCGCAACCGAGCTTCGATGCCGTGCTTGAGTGTTGCGCTCGAGCTGGGGCATCCGCTGCAAGCTCCGTGCATATAGACCTCGACCATGCCATCGCGAAACGCCGCGAAGACGATATCGCCACCATCCATCGCTACAGCCGGGCGGATCTCCTCGTCGAGCACGCGCCGGATCCGCGCCACGACCCCGCCTTCGACCGATGGGTCCGGGGGAACGAAATCGGGCCCGAGCGCCGACCCACCCGAACCCACGCACTCCTTGATCGCGTCGACAATCGCCTGCGCGATCTCCGTCCATTCGATCTCCGGGCGCTTGGTCACTGTCGCGAACGACGACGCGAAGAAGACGCCAACGACGCCTTCGATGTCGAACAAACGGGCCGCGAGCGGCGAAATCGCAGCAGTCGGCGGCTCGCTGAACTGCGCCGTCGAACCGTCGCCGACCAACGGGTCGCCGACGACCCACTTGATGCAATCCGGGTTGGGCGTGCGTTCCGCGTGCAGGCGGAATCCGAGGCTCATCGATCACCCTCCGATCGCGGCCAAGAGTAGACCGCTTCCACCGTGTAGCCAACACCCCACGGGCGCCGCGCCGGCTGCGGGATGCCGTTACAGTGCGCTCTGAAATGATTCGAGAACACGTGACACGCATCACTCTCCGCCCATCGGACGACGCTCCGACCCGAAGACGACGCACGACGGCCGCGCTCGCGTGTCTCGTCCTGGCACTCGCGGGCGCAGCCCGGGGCGGAGAAGAAGCGCCGCGCGAACGCGCGAGCAGCGTATCGCTACTCGCGGTGGGCGACACAGGCAAAGAATACGCGCTGCCGTGGTTGCGCAGCGGGCAGCGCTCCGTAGCCCGCGGACTCGACCACGAAGACCGCCGCGCGAACGTCGACGCGTTGCTCCTGCTCGGCGACCTCTTCTATCCGAACGGCCTGGAACGCCCGGAACTCGTAGATCGGGTTCGCGCCACCCTCGCCCTGCCGTATTGCCGCTTCCTGCGACTCGATGGCCCGCGCTCGGCGGAGATCGCCGACGCGTGTGAAAGCGCGCTGGAATCGCGCCATCCGATCCCGATCCACGCCGTGCCCGGCAACCACGACTACAACAGCCCCGAAAGCCTCGAGCTCGAACGCCACGCGATTCCCGATTTCATCACGAACTGGTCGATGCAGGACGGCGTCACGCGAAATGTCGAACTCGGCGCCGGGGTGAGCCTGGTGTTGATCGATAGCGTCGCGCTGATCCGGAGCGGTGACTACGCTGCGATCCGCAGGGCGGTTCGAAACGCGCGAGGCCCGTGGCGAATCGTTGCCGCCCACCTACCGGTCGCGCCCGGCGACCAAGCCGCCGACCTCGAGTGGAAGTCCGACCTTCCCCCGATCGAACACTTCCGCATCCCCGAGGCGACGGTCCATCTCTACCTCGCCGGGCACCGACACAATCTCCAGGTGATCGAAGGCGACCTGCCGGGACCAGCGCTGCACGTGATCGCGGGCAGCGGCTCGAACGTCCGGCCGGTCGAGAAGCGATATGCGAACCGTCGATTCGCACTCGAGCGAAACGGGTTCGCGCGCGTCGACCTGATCGGACACGGCGACGACGAGCGGCTCCACGTCCGATTGTTCGCGATGTCGCGTTACCCATTCGCTCATTGGGCGAAACCGCGTGAGGTGAGCCGCTGGTCGATCGACCGCGCGGGCCGCGTCCGCGAGGAGCCGATTACCGAGCGATGATTCGCCGAAGAGCCCTTCGTGGACCTCGTCGAGGCCGCAGGCCAGCCGGGAGCTTGGGCCGAGAAACGGCTTTCGAGGCGACGTGAACGCTCTGGGCGCGAAGCTGGCGACGCGCAGCCGGCCGGATCGCGCGAATGCGGCCGACTGCCGGCGGGGTGGGGGGGGCGGCGGCAGTCGCTATCTTGCGTCGCGGTGGCAACCGCTCGAACCCCGCTCTGGCGCAAACTCCTCCCGTGGATCATTTCCGCCGCGGCACTCGCCTATGTGTTCGGCTTCGCCACCGACTGGGCTGCGCTCGTCCGGGCGACCGAGGGTGCGAACATGCCCCTCTACATCCTGTTCACGGTTCTCGACAAGATGATCTTCTTCCTCTGGTGGGGAATCCTCCAAGCGGCCGTGATTCGCCGCTTCGTCACTCCCGTCACGACGCGGGAGGTGATCGCGGTACGCGGCGGCGCCGAACTGCTCCGCACGGTCAACAACCCCGTCGCGGACGCCGGCTTCTTGTACGGCATCCTTCAGCTCACCGGCGGCAAAGTCGCGGCTGTCGTCGCAGTCGCGACGATTCCCCTCTGCACCCATTTCTTCGTACTGCTCATCCAGGCGACACTCGCGCTTGTCTTCCTCGATGGCGGACCGGCCGAGAACCGCGACATCCTGGTCGCCGTATCGGTCAGCTGGAGCATGATCGTCTCGGCGTTGATCGCGATCCGAACCGGATTCTGGGAACGCAGGATCGCATCGACGCGATTCGGTGCGTGGACTCGAAACATCAGCTTCCGCGCAATGCTGCCGTTCATCGGCTGGTTCATGCTTCTCGCGGCCTTCGACGTGATGATCCAGGGCTTGGCATCGCGCGCATTCGGGATCGAAATCGACTGGTGGTCACTCGCGGGCCGCATCCCACTGCTCTACATCGCTCTGTCGCTGCCGTCGTTCGGCAATTACGGAACGCGAGAGATCACCTGGTCGTTCTGTTTCCAGGAATACGCCGAACCCGAAACCCTGGTCGCCTACGCGTTCGCGACCAATACCGTGTTCCTGATGCTCCACGTCGTGATCGGAATGATCTTCCTGCCCCGGGCCGTGATGCTGATCGGAGAGCTCCGCCGCGCCCGCAAGGCCGGGCTCGAGGTGCCGCGACCGATGATCCACGACGCCATCGATCCTTGATTCGGGTGCCCTACCACAGTTGCCGGATGATGACGCCCAAGCCGGCCGCGACCGCGACGGTGAGAACCGCGGACCGGGTGTAGCCGCGATCCACCAGGCCCTTCAGTCGGTTCGATGCCGTGAAGCCGAGCACGATCCCGGGAACGAGCGCCGCGCCGAGCCACGCCTCGGTCGGCCCGAAGCGACCAACGACCGCTAGGGCCGAAAGCGACATCGTCGCTCCCACCACGAAGTACGCGCCGAGGGTCGCGCGCAGTCGGTCGCCCGGTCCGTGCTGATACACCAGCGCCATCGGCGGGCCGCCGATCGACGAAGCGGTTCCCATGAAACCCGACAGCACCCCGGCACCGAACAGCGTGCGCGGCCCGGGCTCGAAGCGCACCGTCGAAGCGCTGATCGCGACCGCAAGCAATACCAACAGGCCGAGTGGGGTTGCCAGCTGCTCGGCGGTGATTGTGGAGACGAACGCGGCCCCCATGATGGTGCCGGGCAGCCGGCCCGCGAGCCCCCAGGCGAGCCCACGATAGTCGATGGCATCTCGCTCACGGATCGCGGTCAGGCTCGTGAGCACCAACGCCGAGAAGATGATCGGCCCGGGCACCCACCTCGGGTCGACGAGAAACAGCGCCGGTGCGACGACGAGCGCAAAGCCGAAACCGACCGCTCCCTGGAGCGCCGATCCGACGAAGACCGCCAACGTCGCGATGGCGAACTCGAGCCCGCCGATTTCGACCGGAGTCACGCAGATTCCAGCGCGCGTTCGATCGCGTTGGCGAGATCGCAGTCCTTATCGGTGATACCGCCGGCATCGTGGGTCACGAGGTCGATCGTGACCCGGTTGTAGACGTTGCTCCAATCGGGATGGTGGTCGCGATCCTCGGCGAGCGCAGCCACGCGCGTCATGAACGCGAACGCCGCTTCGAAATCTTCGAATACCAGCTCGCGATGAAGTCTGTCGTTCACGACCCTCCACGCGGGCAGACGCGTGAGCGCCTCCGCGACCTCGCGACCCGTCAGCTTCTTCACGGTGGGCATCGCTGCACGGCCGTCAGCTGCCCGGCATGGCCTGTGCGCCGTTGGCGAGCAAGCCGTGAAACCGACCGAATAGTGCGTGTACGTCGGGGTGCAACTCGTTCTCGCGTGTGGCGCGCGCGACGCCGCTGAGCGGAACCTGCCGACCGAGTTCACGGGTCAGCACCCCTTTCGGTCCGATCAGCTTCTTGGCGTCCAGGTCGCGAATTGCGCTCTCGTCATCGACGGACGGAAGATGCCGACGAAGGATTCGGTCGAACGATGCGTCGCCGTCGTCGAGACAGAGCGCGCGGCGAAGTGCATTGGGGACCAGCAGATAGCTTTCGATGTGGCGCCGGGTCCAGGTGAAGAACTCGAGGCCCTTCTCGCCTTCGCTCGACGGCACCCGACCGAAGCCGTCGTCACGATCGAGCAGGCACACCGCCCGGGCTCCGGACGCGGTGCCGCCGCGGCTGCGGAAGTGCTCGAGCGCACGACGCGGCTGCCGCCCCCCGAGAATCACCGACGCACCGATGATTCGCGCCGCCAAGGCCGGCTGGAGCCGGTACGCCCAGGCGCGCAGGATCTCGCGATCGCGAGGGCCTTCGATGTAGAGGATGAAGGCACCGGTCTTCCGCTTTTCGACGTTGACCTGCTCGGGCTCGAATTGCAGCACGATCCTCTCCAACGAGACCGCCACCTCGAACGCCAGGCCCGCGTCAGCTTCCTTCGACGGGTCGGCCGGTGGTGACTGGCAGTCCGATTTTCAGGTTCTCCGATCCGATGGAGGTCGTGAACGGTGGCCGTGGATTCGACCCAAGCGTAGCCTGCATTTCGGCCCAGTTCTCGTCTGCGACTCAGAGTCGCAGATTCCGCAGAATCGCCAATACGCCTTACCGTAGGCCCCCACGCAACTATGCGATGGTTCAACTGGGTGAATCGGTGTAGTCTACTCAGGTGATTTCCGTACTTGTCGCAGATGATCACAGCGTAGTTCGCGAGGGTGTCCGCCGTCTGATCGAAGGCGAAAGCGACATCCAGCTGTGTGGTGAGGCCGCCGACGGCCGCGAAGTTCTCGAGCAAGTCGAGACACATCACCCGAACGTCGTGATCCTGGACATCACGATGCCGCATCTCAGCGGGCTCGAGACGCTCGAGCGGGTGCGTTCCAAACACCCCGAGGTGAAGACGATCCTTCTGTCCGTACACGCGGACCCGCCGATGATCCAGAATGCAATTTCACTGGGGGCCGACGGCTACTTGCTCAAGAACGCGCGTTCGGGCGAGATCCTTTCGGCGATTCGCGCCGTGACGCGCGGCGGCAGCTACTTCAGCCCGCCGGTCGCCAAGGAGATCGTCGCGCAGATCCGTGAACCGCGTCCCGCAACCGAACAGCCCTTCACGCTGTTGTCCGGGCGCGAGCGCGAGGTGCTGCACCTGATTGCGGAAGGCCTTTCCGCCAAGGAAATTGCCGTCGAACTCTCGATCAGCAACAAGACCGTCGAGGCGCACCGCACCAGCCTGATGCGCAAGCTCGGAGTCCGGAAGGCGACCGAGCTCGTCCGTTACGCGGTCCGCCACGGGCTGATCGAGCCCTAACTACCCCGAGCTCCGACCGTCTGTGAGTTCCAGGACGGCCAGCGATTCAACGTGGGGCGTCTGCGGAAACAGGTCGAAGGCCTCGAGCCGGGTGAGCCGATAGCCGCTGCCGACGAGGTAACCGACGTCGCGCGCCTGGGTGGCCGGATCGCAGGCGAGATAGACGATCCGCTCGGGGCCGAGCTGGGCAAGCGCGTCGCTGCTGTCGGGCGGCAGACCGGTGCGCGGTGGATCGAGCACGATCGCGTCGGGCCGCTCGCCGTCGAGCGAGCCGTCGTGCAGCGCGTGTTCGATCCGCTCGGCCGAGACGCGCACGTTCGTGAGACCCGCAGCCGCGAGGTTGTGTTCGAGGTCGCGCGCGGCCGCGCGATTCGACTCGAGCGCGAGCACCTGCTCGAAGCGGCGCGCCAGCCCGAGGGTGAAGAAGCCCGCGCCCGCGAAGAAATCGCACACGAGTGCGCCCTGCCCGGCCGCGCTCACGACAGCCGACGCGAGCGGCTCGAACAGCCCCGCGTTCGACTGCGCGAACACACCGGCCGACACTTCGTAGCGATCGTCGCCGAGCCGCCAGCCGACGCGATCGCCGGCTTTGGCCCCGACTTCGAACGCGCGTGAAGAATCATCGCCGGCAACGAGTTCCCATTCGCCGTCGCTCGGGGCTTCCGCGCGCGCGAGCCGCGCGAGCTCGTCCTGCAGCGGCGGCGCGAGAATCGGGCAGCGCTCGGTCTCGCAGAGTGCGTGCGAACGCGGGCGCCGAAAGCCGACGCGGCCGCCTTGCACGAACACACGTGCGCGGCTGCGGTAGCCGTACTCGGCCGGGGAGGGAGTGATCTGGAGCTTCGCCGGGGCCGCTGTGCCCGCGATGCGCTCGAAGGCGTCGCGCACGATCTTCGCCTTGGCGTCGAGTTGCGCCGCGTAGTCGACGTGCTGCCACGCGCAGCCCCCGCAACTGCCGAAGACCGCGCAGACCGGGTCGCTGCGGTGCGGGCTCGCTGTGATCAAGGCGTCGACCTTCGCATTCAGGAAGCGCGCGTGCGCGCGTTCGACTCGCACTCGCACGCGATCCCCTGGCGCGGTGAAGGGCACGAATACCACGCGGCCGTCGGCCGCGCGGCCCACGCCGTCGCCACCGGCCGCGAGCTCGTCGATCGTGAGTTCGAGTAGCTCGGCCCGGCTGCGCACGTTGCGACCGCGCGTGCGACGCCGTGCACCGCGTCTGCCGCGCGGCTTCGCTATCTCACCGCTCCGCGGACGTGCGAAACACGCTCCGCACTCGCGCCGCCGTCGATCGTGAAGCTGGGCCCCGTCATGCCCGGAGGCTAGCAGGGTGTTTCGGGCGCGATACCGTCGCTGCGGCTCAGGATTTCGAGAGTCCGCCCGATCCGATAACGTGGATCGATGCGATTCCACCGAGGCGGAGAGCGCGCAGCACCGCCGGGCGCGCTGCTGCTGCTCGCGCTGCTCCCCCTGCTGCTGCTCGGCCGGCCCGCATTCGCCGCGGAATTGCTGATCGCGGCCGCGATCAGCCTGCAGGCGCCGCTTACGGAAGCAGCGCAGCACTACGAGGCCCTCCATACCGACGCGACCCTCGCGCTCACCTTCGGCGCTTCGAACGCGCTCGCCGCGCAGCTGCGCGCGGGGGCGCCGATCGACGTGCTCGCATCCGCCGCGGAAGCGATCGTCGACTCGCTCGTCGAAACCGGCGACGTGATCGCAGATTCGCGTTTCACGCTGGTGCGCAATCGCCTGGTGGTCGTCGTACCCGAGGGCGAACCGGGCATCGCGATCCTCCGCGCGCAGGATCTGCTCGCTCCCGGCCTCGCGAAGATCGCGATCCCGATCGCGGCCGTGCCGCTAGGCGGCTACGCGCGCGCGTGGCTGCGGGGCCGCGGCCTGCTCGACGCACTCGCCGCGCGCATCGTCCCCACCCCGCATGCGCGCGCGACGCTCGTCGCGGTGGAGAACCGGCACGCCGATGCCGCGATCGTCTACGCCACCGACGCCCAACTAGCGCGCGGCGCGCGCATCGCTTTCGAAATTCCGGACGCCGAACAACCCGCGATCCACTACTCCGCCGTCGCGGCGACGGAGTCACGCGAGCCCGTGCTCGCAGCGGACTTCCTCGCCTTCCTGCGGAGCCAGCCAGGCACAGCGCCGTTCGTCGCTGCGGGCTTCGCGCTCCCGTGAACGGCGACCTGAGCGCACTGCCCGGCATCGTCGCACTGACGCTCGGCGTCGGTGCGGTCGCGACCGCCGCGATGCTCGCGCCCGCGGTCGCGCTCGGCTTCTGCCTCGCGCGCGGCGAATTCCGTGGCAAGGCGCTCGTTCAGGCACTCGTTGCGGTCCCGATGGTCCTGCCCCCGGTCGCAGTCGGCTTCGCGCTGTTGGTTCTACTCGGCCGCAACGGCCCTCTGGCGTTCATCTGGAACTCACTCGGCATCGATCTCGTCTTCAGCTGGTGGGCGGCCGCAATCGCAGCGGCCGTCGTGGGCTTCCCACTGCTCACGCGCGCCTGCGAACAGGCCTTCGGCGAGGTCGACGAGCGCTTCGAACAAGTCGCGCGCTCGCTCGGTCTCGGACCGATGCGCAGTTTCTTTTCCGTCACGCTGCCACTCGCGAAGCGCGGCGTTCTCTACGGCAGCGTACTCGCGTTCACGCGCGCGCTCGGAGAGTTCGGCGCGACCGCGCTCGTCGCGGGCATCATCCCAGGCCGCACCGAGACGCTCGCACTCGGCATCTACTCGCGCGTGCAGCTCGGCGACGAGCGCGGCGCGCTCGCGCTCTGCGCGGCCTCGTTCGCGATCGCGCTCGCCGCGATGCTGGTCGCCGAAGGCTGGCTGCGCAGGAGCCGCCCGTGAGCGAGCGAGCCAGCAGGATCCACTGCCGTATCGACCGCCCCGATTTTTCGCTCGACATCGATATCGGCTGGGACGAGCGTGTCGCGGTGGTGTTCGGACCGAGCGGCGCGGGGAAGTCGACCCTGTTCGAGATCGTACTCGGCCTCGAGCGCTGCGCGAACGCACACGTGCGCATCGGCGGTGCCACCTTCGACGACCCCGACGCGGGTCTGCACCTCCCGACCGAACACCGCGATCTCGGCTGGGTCCCGCAGTTCCCTACTTTGTTTCCTCACCTGAACGTCGCCGAGAACCTCGACTTCGGCCGCACGCGCGCTGCAGGCCGCGATCCGGCCGCACGCGGGCGCGCGATCGAGGTACTCGAAATCGGCGGGCTGCTGGATCGCACGGTCGATCAGCTATCGGGCGGCGAAGCGCAGCGCGTCGCCATCGCCCGCGCACTCGCATCGGGCCCGCGCGCGCTGCTCCTCGATGAACCACTCGCCGCCCTGGACCTGCCATTGCGGGCGCGCGTCCTCCCCTACCTGATGCGCGTGCGCGACCAGCTCGATCTGCCGATCCTCTACATCACCCACGACCCCGACGAGGCACAACTCATCGGCGAAATCGTCGTCGTGCTCGACGGGGGCCGCGTCGCCGCGACCGGAGCCCCGCGCGACGTGCTGTGGAGCCGCGCCGTACTCCCGCTGTCCGAAGCGCTCGGAATCGAAAACGTGTTCGAGGGCGGCGTCCGACGCGAGCATGGCTCTCCCTCCTTCGTCAGCAACGCAGGCCTGCGACTGGTGCTGCCCGCCTCGCTCGACTCCGATGCCAGCGTCCGCATCGGCTTGCGCGCAGAAGATGTCGTCCTCGCCGCGGACCGACCCGGCAAGATCTCCGCCCGCAACGTGCTCGAGTCACGTGTTGTCGCCTGCGACGATCGCGACGGCGACGTCTATGTCACTCTCGATGCGGGCGAGAAACTCGTCGCCAAGGTCACAGCAGCTGCCGCCGCGCAACTCGCACTCGCACCCGGCTCGACCGTTTACGCGATCGTCAAGGCCCAGGCGCTGCGTCGCCTGGGCTGATCCCGGCGGTGCCGGGCTCGCCGTAACGAATCCAGCCGTCACGATCGTCCACCTCGAAGAGATAGTGAGACGACTCGTGCACGGGTTGCGGATCGCTGCGCACCTTGAGCGGCGTCAGCTTCGTACCATCCGGCCAGCTTCCCAGCTCCACCTGCTCGGCGACGCCATTGCCGAACGCGACCGCGCGCCCGGCCTCATCGCCGCGGAACGCCCAGGCCGCGAGCCCATCGAAGAGCCGAAAGAGCACACGCTCATCGAGCGCGTCGTCGCGCGCGCGCAGTCCGACCGACTGCGGCAGGGTGTGGCGCGCGGGCAGCTTGCAACCCTCATTCTCACTCGCGCGCACGAGTACGTACTGCTTGCCGTCATTGGGAACACCGAGCTTGCGGTACTGCGCGATCGCGATGCGGTGATCGTTGACCTTGTCGGCTTCGAAGACGATGAATAGCGCACGCAGCCGCTCGGGCATCCCACGCAGCTCCTCGGCAGAGATCGCAAGCGCGTACCACGGCGCGAGCGAGAACAACAGCGCGCCCTCGCTCCCCCAGCCGCGCTCGACCAGCGCGTGACGCGCGAGCCACGGCAGCGCGCCCGCCCCGTAGGAGTGCCCGACGAAGCCGACCTGCGAAAGATCGAGCCGGTCACCCCACTGCTCGACCGCCGCGTCGACGCCCGAGCGGATCGCGTCGTAGCGATCGACGTGCACGTTGGAACCGATTGCGTACGGCGAAAACACCACCGCGATCCCCGTACTCGCGATGTGATCGATCAGCGCCGCATAGAACTTCGGCTCGCCGAGGTCGTTGCCATGCCCGAAGAACACCACCGGAACCGGCACCATGGCGCCTTCGGGGTAGTGCAACGATACCTGTTGCCCGGGCCAACGTGGATTTTCGATCCTTGCACTGGCGACCGAGTGCGGGCCGCGTGCACCGAAGCCGGCTGCAAGCCCTTCGATCGCCACGTCGCAACGCTCGGCCGGCGCGGGCTCGGCTTGCGAACAGCCGAGCAAGATGCTCCACGCGGCGCACGCAACGGCGACCCGAGCTGCGTTCATGTCGGCGAGCATAGGCTAGCGCGCGTCACAGCGTCAGCGCTGCGTCACCTCGAACGAGCCCGCGCGCGGCTCGCGACGGCCGCACCACGGGCAGAAGCGCAGGAACGAGTGCGAGGTCGGCCAGCGGCAGCGCGGGCAGCGATCGGGCAGATGCTCGTGCTTCCAGGCGCGACGAGGTTTCGTCTTGCACTGTGGGCAATAGCGCATGAATGCGCGCAGCTTCCCCGTGCAGCCGCGCGTCGTGCAGCTCCGCTCCGCGTGTGCGTCGTGCGGCGGCGTTCGGCCGTTGCTCGCGAAGCGCCCGGGGTAGCACCACGGACACGCCTTCCACTCCGGCCGCACACCGCGTTCGCAATCCGGACACACCAGCGGGAAGTTCGTGATCTCCGCGAAGGAGTTGTCCGCGTCGCCGCACCAGGGGCAGAACTTCATCGCCTCGGCGATCGGCCCACCACAGCGGTGGCAGCCATAACGCAGCCCGAGTGCCTTGCCGTACCTGCGGCGGAAGGCTTCGGCGTCCACCTCGAGGGGCGAGCGGTCTGCGGGCTGTAGCCTCCGCCGCTTGTGCTTGGCCGGTTTCTCGATGCGCGCGAACTCGGCCTCTAGTGCGGTGTGGAACTCGACCGCGTCCTTGTAACGGTGCTTCGGGTCGAATCGCGCCGCCTTGCGCAACACCGCATGCAGTGGCTGCGGCACCTTGGCTTCGAAGACGTCGAAGCGATCGGGCGGCCATTCGAAGGGCCACATCGGCAGGATGCCTGTCAGCACCTCGTACGCGATCAGCCCCAACGAGAACACGTCGGACGCGAAGCGCACGCGCCCATAGGCCTGCTCGGGCGCCATGTAGCCGAGAGTCCCCGTCTCGGTGTTGTAGGCGCGCGTCAACCCCTTCGCGAACCGCGAGGCCCCGAAGTCGGTGATCGCCGCGCGCCCGTCTGCAAAGATCAGGATGTTCTCGGGCTTTACGTCGCGGTGCATCAAGCGCCGCTCGTGCGCGTATGCGAGCCCCGCCGCGACGTCCCGCACGATGCCGAGCGCCACCGGACCGAAGCGGCGAGCGCGCGGGTACTTCGAAAGATTCGCAACTGCGAGGTCACTCGCGATCACGAAACGACCCTCGATCCAGTCCGCATTCCGCACGGCCACGATGTTCGGATGATCGAGACGGCTCGCAATGCGCGCCTCTTTCTCGATTTCCTTGCGCCCCCAGTCATCGACGACTTCGGCGTGCGCAACCTTCAGCGCGACGATGCGCGCCTCCACCATGTCGCGCGCCTTCCAGACCTGCGCGAACGAACCGCGGTCGATCAATCGCTCGAGTCGATACTTCCCGAGGCGCGTCCCCCTGCGCAACGTCTTTGCCAATGCGACCTCTTTCCTCTCGCGATCAGTCCACGCCCGGAGGCCCGAATCCGAGCGCTTCCAGCTCTGCGCGCAGCGCGCCGCCTTCGGCGAGTAGTCGCCGCAGGGCCTGCACCGACGGGCGATCCCAGCGATCGGACGGCACCGCGAAGTCGTAGCACTCCGCGCGTAGTGAACGGAATCGCAGACCCGCGGGCCGCGCAACCGTGTCTATCGTGACCCCCCAATCCGCGCGCCCCTGCGCCACCGCCGCCGCAACCGCATAATGCGAGCGTGGCTCGTAGGGGTAGCCGGGTGGGCGCCGCTCGCCGAGCAGCTCGTCGATCAATACCCGCGTCCCGCTGCCGCGGTTGCGGTTCACCATCCGAAGCGTCGGATCGGCGAGCAGCTCATCGATCTCACGTTCGTCGGCCGCGCGCGTCACCACCCCCTGCTCGCGCGTGTATCCCGGCAGCAGTCGCAGTGAGTCGTCGAGAAACGGCGCGTTGTAGCGGCCGGTATCCGGGTCGAGCAGGTGGATCGGCGCGACGTCGCACTCGCCGCGGCGTGCGGCCGCAAGCCCGCCCTGGCTCCCGACCGCGAGCACCTTCACGCGGAAGCCCTCGCGCGCGAGCGCGCTCGCGATCCCATCGAGGCCGGTGCAGTGGCTGCCCACCACGACGAGATCCGCAACCTCGAGGTCGCGCGCAATCAGGTTCACCGCGACTTCGGTATCGGCCTCGACGATTTCCGTGTTGCGCCCGATCCTCACGAAACCGTCCGCACGGCTGAACGCCGTGACGCTGCCGCTCCCCTTTCCCATCGGGTAGGCCGCGAGTTCGCCGTCCGAGCGATGGACGAGGCCAACCAATAGATATTCGAGTCGGCCGCGCTCCGAAACCGTCTTCTGGGCGAGGTGCGCGAGCACGGTCTCGCGCCGGCCGGGCGGCAGGCCCGCCAACTCGCGAATCACCGGTGCCACGAACTCGTGAAAGGTGAAGACCGCCGAGGTCGGGAAGCCCGGCAGGATCACGACCGGTCGACCGTCGCTCGCCGCGAGGCAGATCGGCTTGCCTGGCTTGAGTGCGACGCCGTGTACCACGATGCCGGGGGTCAACTCCGCGACCACCTGCGCGTTCAGGTCGCCCTCGCCCTTCGAAGTGCCGCCCGAGAGCAACACCAGATCCGCGACCTCGAGTGCGCGCGCGAGCGCCTCGCGCAAGGCCTTCTCGTCGTCCCGGAACGCGCCCAGGAAGATCGGCTCACCGCCGAGTTCCGCAACCGCATCGACGAGGATGCGGCCGTTGCTGTCGAAGACCAGACCCGGCCGCATCGCCTCGCCGGGTTGCACGATTTCGTCACCGGTCGAGAGGATCGCGACGCGAGGCCGCTTTACCACTCCGACTTCGCGCCGGCCGATCGCTGCGAGCACGCCGGTTTCGCGCGAGGTCAGCTTCGCGCCCGCGAACAACACGGTCTCGCCCGCGCCGATGTCGGTACCCGCAAACGACACAGCCGCACCCGGCACGCGCTCGCGGCGACAGATGACTTCGCCCGCGGCGACATCGGTGAATTCGACCGGCAACACCGAGTCCGCACCACGCGGCAACATGCCCCCGGTCGCAATCACACTCGCGCTTCCACCCGTGACTTCCACGGCGGGCGCGATGCCGGTGGGGATCGTTTCGCCCGTCAGCCGCAGATGCACCGGCTCGTCTTCGCTCGCGCCGTAGGTGTCCTCCGCCCGCACCGCGAAGCCGTCCATGTTCGAGCGGTCGAAACCCGGGACGTCGACTTCGGCGCGCACATCCTCCGCGAGCACGCGCCCGAGCGCGCATGTGAGCGGCACGCTCTCGACGCCGACGGGCTTGGTATTGATGACTTCGCGCCAACGACGCTCGGCTTCGTCCCGGTCGATCACCTCGAGGAACTGCTGTTGTTTCACTTGCCCTCCACCTCGAACGGCTCGTCGTCGTAGAGCAAGACCTCGACCTCCGCACCCTCGGGCATGCCCTCGATCTCGCGCGCGACCACGACCGCGCCGCTCGCGCGCACCGTCGACGACAGGATCGACGCACCCGAAGTCGCGATCGGCAGCACCCGCCCTGCCTCGATTGCGACGCGCACGTAGTCGGTGCGCCCGACCGCCGAGCTGATCTTGCGCGCGAGCGGCAGCCGCACGCGTCGGTGAGGCCAGGCTCGATCGCGCCCCCCCTGCGCGCGCAGCGTGGGCCCCGCAAAGAACTCGTAGGCGCACAAGCAGCTCACCGGATTGCCGGGCAGCAGGAAGACGAAGCGCCCG
>CAXMSF010000115.1:0-8519 GCA_964196055.1 uncultured Gammaproteobacteria bacterium
GGTGCGGCATTCCGCGCCATGTCGTGGGCGCGCGCGAGCGCGGTGGAGAGCACTTCATCGGCGGGCAACGCCGCACTCGCGAGACCGAGCTCGGCCGCCTCGCTGCCGCGGATCATCCGTCCGGACAACAGCAGATCGGCCGCATTCGACAGCCCCGCCACGCGCGCCACGATCGCGTGCGACGCCAGCTCGGGCAGGATGCCGCGACGCACGAACGCGAATTGGATCTTCGCGTCCGCGGCGACGAAACGAATATCACACATCATGGGGTAGGTGATCCCGACCCCGATCGCGTGCCCGTTGATCGCGGCGATCACGGGTTTGTCGATCTGCCACGGGAACAGGATCGGCGCCGGCTCGCGCTTGGAGTCCCGGCGCTCGACGAAGTCACCGAAGGTGTCGCCGCCGCCGCCGAGGTCCGCGCCCGCGCAGAACGCCCTCCCCGCACCGGTCAAGACGATGACGCGCACGGCGTCATCGGAGTTGCAGACGCCGAGCGCATGCGACAGCTCGAGCGCCATTGCACCCGTCCAGGCGTTCATCCGCTGCGGTCGGTTCAGCGTGAGGATCGCGACCGAGTCTTCCCGTTCGAAGCGGATCGCCTCGTACTCCACAGTCCTTCTCCTCGCAGCGGCGGTCGGAGGACGCGCGATGGCTACTTCGACGGCGGCCCGGTCGGGATCTCCTTGAACGCGATGCCCTTGTCGACCCGCGCCTCGGGCGGCAACCCGAGCACCCGTTCGGCGATGATGTTCCGCAGTACTTCGTCGGTACCGCCCGCGACCCGCAGACCGGGAATACCGAGGTAACGCTCCTGCCAGCTCCCTTCGTGCGCGGTGTTTTCACAATCGTTGAGCAAGCCCGCCGCCCCCTGGAGTTCGATCCCGTAGGCGGCGATCTCCTGGATCAGCACCGCCCCCACCAGCTTGCCGAGGCTCGCCTCGGGTCCCGGCGTCTTGCCCTGCGACAGCGCCGACACCGTGCGGTTGCCCGTATACTGCACCGCTTTCGAGCGAACGTAGAAGTCTGCAAGCTTCTGGCGGACACCCGAATCCTCGATCGCGGGCGCGCCGTTCAACTCGACTTCACGCGCGAGGCGCAGTAGATCCCCGATTCCGGCGCGGCCGCCGCCGCCGCCGATCGACGCGCGTTCGTTCATCAGAGTCGTGATCGCAACCGCCCAGCCATTGCCGACTTCGGACAGGCGATTCGCATCCGGGATCCGGACGTCGTCTAAGAACACCTCATTGAAACCCGTGCCACCGTTGATCTGGACGATCGGCTTGATTTCGATTCCGGGCGAGTGCATATCGACCACGAAGTAACTGAGTCCCGCGTGCTTCGCCGCGTTCGGGTCCGAGCGCACGACCAGGATTCCCCAGTCGCAGAATTGCGCACCCGTAGTCCAGATCTTCTGCCCGTTGACGATCCAATCGTCACCGTCTCGCACTGCGGTAGCGCGCAAGCCAGCGAGGTCCGAACCGGCGGACGGCTCGCTGAACAACTGACACCAGATCTCCTCACCCGACAGCAGCTTCGGAATCCAGAGCTCCTTCTGCTCCGGAGTTCCGTGCGTCATCACGGTTGGGCCACACATGCCGTGGCCGATGCCGAAGATGTTGGGGGCCGTCTTGAATTTCGACTCCTCCTGGCCCCAGATCACGCTCTGTATCGCGGTCGCGCCGCGCCCACCGTACTCCTTGGGCCAGCGGATGCAGGCCCAGCCCGCGTCCGCCTTCTTCTTCTGCCAGGCCTTGGCGGCCCGCAGGGTTTCGTCGTCTACGCGCTCACCCAGATCGACGCCGCCCCCATCCTCGGGGCCGCGCGGTTCAGCATTCGCTTCGAGCCAGGCGCGGACTTCGGCGCGAAATTCAGCTTCTTCGGGGGTATCGTTGAAATCCATGATCGGTCCTCGCGGCGCCTCGTAGGCGCAAGTAAGAGAGGGGAGCTGGCTATAGCGAATCAGGCAGCCCGGTCGGCCTCCAGCCGACTGATGAGCTTCTCGCGCCAACACGCCGGGTTGCCGAGTACGACCGAAGTCGACTTTGCG
Organism: uncultured Gammaproteobacteria bacterium; assembly: GCA_964196055.1. Taxonomy (GTDB): domain Bacteria; phylum Myxococcota_A; class UBA9160; order UBA9160; family SMWR01; genus JAFDEI01. The sequence continues at coordinate 2,051 of CAXMSF010000115.1, forward strand.
CGGCGATAGAACATGTGACAGTCGTACTCCCAGGTGTATCCAACGCCGCCGAAGAACTCGAGCATCTCGACTGCAGCCAGATCGAAGGCACGACTGGCCTGCAAGCGCGCAATGCACGCAGCCTCACCGAGTTCGTCGTCTTCGTTGCTGAGCGCCCAGGCGCCGTAGTAGCTATTCGAGCGCGCGAGTTCGATCTCGCACCACAGGTCCGCGAGCCGATGCTTGATCGCCTGGAAGGACGCGATCGGCCGTCCGAATGCATAGCGTTCCAACGTAAACTCCCGCGTGAGGTCGAACGTGCGCTGGGTTCCGCCCAGCTGTTCGAAGGCGAGCAGCACCGCAGCACGATCGAGTACACGCTCGGCCAACGCCGCACCGCCACCCTCCGTGCCGAGCAATTCGGCCGGTGCACCCTTGAAGGTGATGCGAGCCGCGGGACGGCTCGGGTCCAGCGAGCGCACCACTTCGCGTTCGACCCCATCCCCCGTGAGCGAGACCAGGTAGAGCGAGAGCCCCTTGCCGTCCTGTGCCGCAACCACGGCGACATCCGCCGCTCCGCCGTCCGGCACGGGCAACTTGCTGCCACTGAGCTTCCCACCTTCGACGCGCGCTTCGACAGCTTCGACGCCGTTTTGCCCGGCCTTCTCGGTAAATGCCACCGTACCGACCGACTCGCCGCTCACGAGCTTCGGGAGCAGGCGCTTCTTCTGCTCGTCGCTGCCTGCGAGGAGCAACGCCTCGGTGGCGAGGTAGACACTCGACGAGAACGGGATCGGCGCGAGCGCTCGGCCGACCTCTTCGGCCACGACGGCCAGTTCGAGGTATCCGAAACCAGCACCGCCGTATTCCTCGGGAACCGCGGTCCCGAGCCAGCCGAGTTCGGCGGCACCTTTCCACAGGCTCTGCGAATAGGGTGCGTCCGATTCGAGCACCTCGCGGCACACGCTGAGCGGCGAATGCTCTTCGAGAAAGTCCTTCGCGGTCTGCTGAAGGAGTTTCTGATCGTCGGAGAAGTCGAAATTCATGGCGTCTGGGTCTCCGGGGCTGGATCGCTCGGATCCATCTCGAGGGAACGGGATTCTGCCGTCGGAGTTTCCCGACGGAGGCCCATAGATTCCCCGGATTGACAGATATGTCAATCCACTCTTCCCCCTCGAAAATACCGCGGGCGCGTTTCGTCTTCTCACCTCCTTGCGGACTCGGAGTCCGCTCTTCAAGACGACTTGCGGCCTGCAGCGAGAGTCATTCAACGAGAGCCTTGCTGAAACGCGGCTCGGGTCCGGGGAGCCTTCCGCGCCCTTTTGAACGGTTGCGAAAGGCTCCCCGGACCCGAGCCGCTTTTGCTGTGGTGCGGTACCTCGCCTGAAGCGTGGGGTGGGGGGTGCCTTTCGCAACCGTTCAAAAGGGCGCGGAAGGCACCCCCCACCCCACGCGCGGTCAAGCCCCCGGGAAGCGACGACAACAATCGGTACAGCCGTCTGGAGATGAACTTATGGGCCCGAGACTCGGGGGTGGGTTAGTGGCTCTCCCGCCAAGCGTCCCAGTCGTCGCGGAGCTCGGGGAGTTTCGCCCGATCGCCCAGTACCTCGCCGCCTCTGACCAGCGAAAGCAGATCCGTGTCGAGAACCGCGCCCGCCGCCACCACTCCGCTGCGAAGCACGTTTGCAATGCCGTGTCCCGATGGCGTACTGGCGCCGCACAGGAACAGTCCCGCGACGTCGGTGTTCGGGCCCATCCTCATCGGGCCCATCTGATCGCAGGAGAATTCGACTCCGTACGAGGTACCGCCGGTCGAATGCGTGAAGCGCTCCTGGGTCAGAGGAGACGCCGATTCCCGCCAGACGACGTGCTCGCGTAGCCCCGGGATCGCGATCTCGGCGACCTCGAGAATTCCCTCGACGAGTTCTTCCTTGCTCCGACGGTAGGCGGGGTCGCGGTGATAGCTGTTGCGCCCTTCGGCGACCGGCCCACGCTCCTGCTTCCAGAAGCCGTAGTCGCGCGGAACCAAGGTCATCACCTGGAGGTTCGTCTGGCCGGGCGGAGCGAGGTGCGGGTTGCTCGGGTCCTTGAGCGAAGCAGTCGAGACATAGGCAATCGGCGGATCCGGGATCCGGCCCGACTCGAGTTCGTCGTAGAGCCCCTCGATGTCGTAGCTGTTCCAGATCCAGTAGTTCGTGTTCGGCACGCCCAGCTCGCGCAGATCGAGGTCGATCGAGAGGTAGGCGGTGAACAGCGGCAGCGTCATCGTAAAGCCGCGAACGCGCTCGACCGTTGCAGCGGAGAAGTGCTCCTCACCGACGATCTCGCCGACGGTTCGTTTCAGATCGGCGTTCGATACCACGGTCTCGGCGTCGATCTCCTCGCCGCTGCGGGCGAGCGTGACACCGACCGCGCGGCCATTTTCGACTCGAACCTTCGCGACGCGCGCGCGCGTCCGCACCTCGCCCCCGTAGGCTCGAATCGCCTCGATCAGACGGCCCGCGATGACCTGACCACCCCCCTCCGGGTAGTACGCACCGTTCATGTAGTGCCCCGTAAGGCCGGCTGCGAGCGCCACCGGCGTCTTCGACGGACGCACCGCGTAGTCGCCCTGCTCACCCAGCAGCACCGCAGCCGCGCGCTGCGACAGGCCGTGCTCTGCGAACAGATCGGTCACGGGTCGCAGGCCCCACGCGAGGAACGTTGGCGCGTGCTCCGCGAGTCGGTCCACGGCAATCTCGTGATCCTGGTACCGCCTCGCCTCGGCGTCCACGCGCTGCATCGTGTCCATCACCTTGCTGAGCGCGTCCGCCTCGTCGGGAAATGTCGCAAGCAATCGTTCGCGGTAGCGATCCCAACCCACCGGGACCCGAAACTCGAGATCGGGGAAGATCAACGTCGAGTATCCGTCCGGTTCGAGCGGGCGGAACACGACCCGCTCCGCGAGCCCGACGCTGTTCATGATCTGCGTGATCCCGCCGCTCGGGCCGCATTCGCCGATGTAATGAATGCCAACGTCGAATTCGTATTCGACGTCACGGACGCGGCGCCGAAAGACCTGCGAATTGCCACCCGCGACCGAATGCCCCTCGAGCACGAGTGTTCGACGCCCCGCTGCACACAGATAGGCCGCGCAGGCCAGGCCCCCGAGTCCGGAGCCGATGACGATCGCGTCCCAACGATCAGAAGCTTTCTTCGCCACGACTCCTCCCTGCGACCGACCTTCGGGGCCGTCGCCTATGGTTCAGCTCGAAGCGGCGCGCGAACTCGAGCACTCATCGGCTGATTCTTCTTCAGCGACGAGATACTGCACGCTGAAACGCCGCTCGGAGTCTTGCCAGACCCGTTCCACCCGGAAGCCGTCTGCGATCGCGGCAAACTGCTCGAGGCCGTACTTGTACGCAGATTCGGTCCGAACCGCTTCGCCCGCCGCGAAATCGAAGCACTGCCCCGCGATCTCGACCGATTGCTCCACCCGGCTGACCAGATGCATCTCGATGCGTCCGAGTTCACGATTCCAGATGCTTCGGTGTTCGAACTGATCCACGGCAAAGTCGGCGCCGGCCTCGCGATTCAGGCGGTGGAGCGCATTCAGGTTGAATTCGGCCGTAACCCCCTGCGCGTCGTCGTAAGCAGCGACCAGGACCTCCTCGCTCTTCCGAAGGTCGACACCGATCAGCAGGCCTCCGCCGACGCCGACGATGTCGGCGATCCGGCGCAGGAAACGGCGCGCTTCATCCTCATCGAAGTTTCCGATCGTCGAACCGGGAAAGAAGACGACGCGGCGCGCAGGAGTGCGACGTGGATCGGGAACGCTGAGGGGCTCGGTATAGTCCGCACACACGGCCTGTACCTGCAACGACGGATAGGCGCGCTGAATGCGCTCAGCCGACTCCCACAGGTGTTCGCGCGAGATGTCGATCGGCGTGTAGGCGACGGGGTCGAGCAATGCATCGAGCAGGATCTGGGTCTTGACACTCGAGCCGCTACCGAGCTCAACCAGTTGGACCTTCGGCCCCACGGCTTCGACGATGGGGGCGATCCGATCGCGCAGGATGCCAACCTCGGTGCGTGTTGGGTAGTACTCCGGCAGCGTGCATATCCGATCGAATAGTTCGGAACCCCGCTTGTCATAGAACAGCTTGCACGGCAGCGTCTTGGGCACGGCGCCGAGCCCCGCGATGGCGTCGACGGCCAGGTCGGCCGCCGCCGGCTCGAGATCGACCATCTCGACCGCGCCCACGACGACGCTCACGTATCCGCCGCCAGCCTGAATCCCGAGAACTGCCAGCGCGCATCGGGGGGGAAAAAATTGCGATAACTCGCCCGCAGATGACTGTGCGGCGTCGCGCACGAGCCGCCGCGCAGAACCATCTGATTGCACATGAACTTTCCGTTGTATTCCCCCACCGCACCCGCCGGCGGCCGATAGCCCGGGTATCCCACGTAGGGGCTCGCGGTCCATTCCCAGACATCACCGAAGAGCTGCTGCAGACCGTCCTGCGAAGCGCCCGCCGCTTCGACGTGGAAGCGGCCACTCTCGGCCAGATTCCCCGCGACAGGCTGTTGCGCGGCAGCGACCTCCCACTCCGCCTCGGTCGGCAAACGTCGCCCGCACCAACGCGCGTAGGCGTCGGCCTCGAAGAAGTTCACATGACAGACGGGCTCGGCCTCGGCAAGCGACACCGGCCCCGCGAGCGAATACTGCATCCAGGCTCCGTCCTGGCGATACCAGTAGAGCGGATGCTCGCGTTCCTCTGCGGCAACCTCGGCATAGCCCGCGTCGAGCCAGAGCTCGGGTCGCGCATAACCGCCGTCATCGATGAAATCCCGGAATTCTCGGTTCGAAACCGGGCGTGACCCGAGCGCGTGCGGCCGGATCAGCGACTCGTGGCGCGGCAGCTCGTTGTCGAAACAGAATCCCGGCCCGGCGTGACCGACCTCGCTCAGCCCGCCCTCCGATTCGATCCATGAGATTCGCTCCAAGCGACTCGATCGGCCGGCTTCCGTCTTCATCTCGTGATAGGCAGGGAGTAACGGGTTGCAGGATAGGTTGTACTTGATGTCGGTAAGGATGAGTTCCTGGTGTTGCTGTTCGTGATGACATCCCAGCTCGAGCAACGGTGCGATCGCGCCAAGACACTCCGCATCACAGTCCGCAATGAAATCGCACATCCGATCATCGATCTCGCGGCGGTAAGTACCGACCTCGGCGACCGTCGGCCGCGTGAGCAGCCCTCGCTTCGCGCGAACGTGCATCGGGCCGATGGTTTGATAATAGGAATTGAACAAGAAGCCGAAGTCCGGATGCCACGGAACGTAATCGGGCCGGTACTCCTGCAGCACGAAGCGCTCGAAGAACCATGTGCTATGCGCGAGATGCCACTTCGTCGGACTCACGTCCGCCATGGACTGGACGACCTGATCCTCGATTTCCAGCGGCGAAACGAGCGAGAGGGTGAACGCGCGGACGGAACGGAAACGCCCGACGATCTCCTCCCGGTCGGGCGCCGGCAGGGATTCGTCGCGTGGACTCGCCGACGCGGAATTGAGGGGCCGGGCGTCAGTCATTGCGGTCGTCATGGTAGTGCGACACCGAAGCGAATCCCACCGGTTGCGGCTCGAAGATTGGGTCCGGCACGCTCCATGCACTGTAAGTGCGCGTGTTGCGACGTTCGCGGAAGCTCACTCCCCCGCACTGCCCAAACCCCGACTGCGATTCCCATGCCGATTCGGGAACTTGGCGCTTCAAGAAGAAGGGCTTCTTCGAACGCGCCAAAGGTCCGCGCCGCGTTCAGCGGTACGTCTGTCAACACTGCCACCGGAACTTCAGTTCACAAACGTTTTCTGTCGATTACTGGCTCAAGTCCCCGCACCTCCTGAAGGCGGCCTTCTGGGGCATCCTCAGCTGCTCGGGGTTGCGCCAGATCGCCCGCGCCTCGGGGGTCCGACACTCGACACTACAACGCCACGTCGAGCGCCTCGGGCGCCACTGCCTGTTGTTCCACGAGTCCCTGCGTCCGCGATCTCCCGAAGAAACCGTCGTGCTCGACGGCTTCCGCACCCTCGAGTCCGGCCATTACTGGCCCTTCGACCTGCAGTTGCTCGTGGGCGTCTCCCACTACGTCTACGGCTTCAACGACGCCGAACGCCGCCGCGGCGGCACCCACAAGCCGCGACAGTTGGCGAAACGGCTGCGTCTGGAAACCCGCTTCGGCCGCCCAGATCCCCAAGCCACCCGAAAGGCAGTCCAGGAGCTCGCGACAAGGCTCATCGCGGATGGCGCCACGGTCGAGCTTCACTCCGACGCCCACCAAGCCTACCCCCGGGCCTTCGCGCGACTCCCGAACCGGGAGATTCACCACCACGTCACGTCGTCCAAAGCTTCCCGGACTCCGAGCAATCCGCTGTTTCCGGTGAACCTCGCGGACCTGCTGCTGCGGCACTGCAGCGCGAACCACAAACGCGAGACGATCGCGTTCTCGAAGCG
>CAXMSF010000116.1:0-2666 GCA_964196055.1 uncultured Gammaproteobacteria bacterium
CAGCTCGCGCAGCACTTCCGCGGTGTCGCGACCGAGTTCTGCTGCGGCACCCATGCTGGTCCGCGCGCGCGGCGGTGCGACGGACGCGCGGGAGTCGTTCGCGACCACCTCCCAGCCGTCGCGGCTTTCGCACAACGCAGCCGCTGGCGCGTTCGCGTCGAAGGTCAGCGCGTGAGCGGCGACGTCGCACAGCGAGAGATCGAGCAGTACCCCGCCGCCGCCGAGGAACGCCGCTCTCGCGGCGAGTGCGGCGTGGAGTCCGGTCAGCGGGTCCGCGATCGCGTCGCCGCAAAACAGCGGAGGGCCCTCCGCGTCGCCAGTCGCTGTCGCGAGCCCGGCCGCGACCGCGGCGTCGTCGCCGAACGCGACCCAATTGGCGTAGGGCTCGCTGCGCCCGTAGCCTGTGATCGAAATCCAGCTGAGTCCCGGTCGGCTCGCGACGAGTTCGGAAGCAATGAGGCCGAGCTGCGCGAGCGCACGCGGCCGCGCGCTCTCGACGACGATGTCCGCTCGATCGACCAGCGCGCGTAGGGTCGCGCGTCCCGCATCGCTGCCGAAGTCGAGTGCCACGCTCGCCTTGCCGGCGTTCAGCAGGTCGAAGAACGCAGTCGCTCCGGAGCGCGCGCCGTCGGGCCGGCGCAGGCTCTCGACCTTCACGACCCGCGCACCACCTGCGCGGGAGATCAGTTGCGTGCACAGCGGCCCCGCCCAGAGCGACGACAGGTCGACGACGAGGGGCCGCTGCGCGGCATCGCGTTGCACGCGTGGTCCGATCGCGGCGACCCGGAACCAGGGCGGCGACTTCGATGGCGGCTCCGCGGCGAACGCAATCGGCAGACCGAGCAGTCGCCCGCGCTCGACGACTTCGGCGGCGGGCCGCCCCGCGATCCCTTCTTCGACGAAGAGCCACGGGTCGGCCTGCGTACCTTCACCCAGCCATGCGGGTAGCAGCGAGCGATCGTCGGGCCGCGCGAGGTTGAGCGCGATCCAACCGTCCGCTGCGCGCAGCAGTCGACAGTTGCCCCCGGGCGAGGTCGTGCCGCGGCGTTCGAGGCCGAAGATCGCGGCCCGCTCGCCGAGCAGCGCGGGAGCGTCGAAGCCGCCCCAGTTCGCCCCGTCGGTGAGCACGGCCAGCGCGGCCGCGGCGCCTCGAGCACAGCTCGCGAGTGGGCCCGGCGCGAGTCGCGGGGGACCCTCGGCCGGGCCCGAGAGCGCCATGGCGCCGGAGCGGGCCCAATCGCAGGCGGGGTGGGGGTCGGCGGCACTTCGATCGAACTCGCGACGCTCGACTTGCCCTCCGAGCGAGATCAGCAGGCTGGCCGCGTAATCGCTGGCCACGCCCCGCCCACCGATGCGGAGAAGCGGCCCGTCCGGGAGGATCTGCGCGAGCGGGGGCATCGGCCGATGATATCTCCCCCGGGTGTGCGGCGGCGACTCGTCCCGTCGGAGCCGGGGGCTGGAGTCCAGGAATTCCGGGGGGTTCCGGCGCGGTGGGATGCCAGATTCTTCCCTATATTGGGCCGTCCGGAGGATTCTACTGCAATGGCGAAACTGAAGACTGGCACCCGAATCAAGAGCGCGGTCTGCGCCACCGAGGCGATGGTGATTGCGGCCCCCGACAGCGACATCGAAGTCACCTGTGGCGGTGTCGCGGTCATCGACATCGGGGCGGACGCTCCGGCCGGCGTCGAGATCCAGGCCGATGCGGCCAAGGGCACGGCCCTCGGCAAGCGCTATGTGAACGAGGCGGGCGATCTCGAACTGCTCTGCACCAAGCCCGGTGACGGTTCCCTCGGCGCGAACGGTGAGATTCTCGTCCTCAAGGAAGCGAAGCCGCTCCCCTCGTCGGACTGATCCATGAATCTGATGATGCTGCTCGAGATGGCCGCCCAGGGTCTGGGCGATCGTGTGGCCGTGACCAACGGCGACGAGTCCCTCACCTATTCCGAACTCTTCAACGCGGCGGGCGCCGCCGCGGCCGATGTGTCCGGTCGGAACGTGAAACACCTCGCGGTGCTCGACGTGAGCAGTCTCGCGGTTCCGGTCGGCCTGTTCGCGAGTGCTTGGGCGGGCCTGCCGTACGTTCCGCTCAATTATCGCCTCACGGGCGAGGAGTTGGAACGTCTCGTCGGGCAGATCGTGCCGTCCGTGCTCGTGACGGATTCGGAACGCGCTCCGAAACTGGCGCACCTCGACGGCACCAACATCGTGACCCGCGAAGATTTTCTCGACATCGCGCGGGGTGGAAGCGCCGGCGACCCGAGCTGGTCGATGGACGCCGAGGACATTGCGATCCTGCTGTTCACGAGCGGCACCACGGGCCCGCCGAAGGCCGCGGTGCTGCGCCACAGACACCTGGTGTCATACATCCTCGGCTCGGTCGAGTTCGCGTCGGCGGCCGAAGACGACGCGGCACTGGTGTGCGTGCCCCCGTATCACATCGCGGGTATGGCAGCGATCGTGAGTTCGGTCTATTCGGGCCGGCGGATCGTGCAGCTGCCGAATTTCAGCGCTGACGGCTGGCTCGAACTCGCTCGCCGCGAGAAGGTGACGAACGCGTTCGTGGTGCCGACGATGCTGGCGCGGATCATCGAAGCACTCGGAGATGCAGATTCCGCGGACCTGCCGCACCTGCGCGCACTGTCGTACGGCGGCGGCAAGATGCC
>CAXMSF010000117.1:0-31039 GCA_964196055.1 uncultured Gammaproteobacteria bacterium
GGGAACGTTGTCGGCGTGGAAGACCTCACTGTCGAGCTGGCCTTCACTCTTCGCAACGATGCAGGTCACGGTGGCGTCGCCGGTCACGTTCACCGCGGTCCGCGCCATATCGAGCAGGCGGTCGACTCCGATGATCAGGCCAATTCCCTCGACCGGAAGATTCACCTGGCGCAGCACCATCGCGAGCATGACGAGTCCGACCCCCGGCACGCCGGCCGTCCCGATCGACGCCAACGTCGCGGTCACGACCACGGTGACGAGATCGGTCATGCCCAGCTCGATGCCGTAGGCCTGCGCAATGAACACGGTCGCGACGCCCTGCATGATCGCGGTGCCATCCATGTTGATCGTCGCACCGAGCGGCACGGTGAACGAGGCGATGGAGTTGTCGACGCCGAGTCGATGTTCGACTGTTTCGAGCGTCACCGGGATCGTCGCGTTGCTGCTCGCAGTGCTGAACGCGAGTGTCAAGGGTGCACGCATGTTGCGCAGGAATACCCGCGGTGAAAGTCCCGCCAGCCCCCGCAGCATCAGCGGGTAGCTGACGAGTGCGTGCACGAGCAGCACGCCGAGCACGACCGAGAAGTACGCCACGAGCGGGCCGATTGCGCCGAATCCCTGGAGCGCGAATACTTTTGCAATCAGGCAGAAGACACCGTAGGGCGCGAACTCCATCAACACCATTACGAGCTTCAGCACGACCTCGTTCAGGTCGCCGAACAAGCCGAGCACACGCTTGCCCGATTCTCCTGCAAGCGTCAGAGCAAGGCCAAAGAGCCCCGAGAAGACGATGATCTGGAGCATGTTCCCTTCCGCCATCGCCTGAATGGGGTTGGTCGGGAACAGATGAATGAAAGTATCCGCCAGCGAGGGGGGATCCTTCACGCTGAAGCTGGCATCGCTCACGAGGTCGAAGCCCGCCCCGGGGCTCACCGCGATCGCGGCGAGCAGCGCGATCGAGATCGCAATCGCCGTGGTGACGAGATAGAGACCGACGGTCTTGCCACCGATCCGACTCAGCTTCGTCACGTCTTCGAGCGCCGCCGTACCGCATACGAGCGACACGAACACGAGCGGTACGACCAGCAGTTTGAGGCTCGCGAGGAAGATGGCGCCCCCGACGTGGAGCAAGCCGCCGACGATGAACTCGTCGATGAAGCCTCGAACGCCGACCGCGTTCAGCAGGAGACCCATCGCCGCGCCCGCGACCATGCCGATCACGATTCGCAGCGTGAGCGTTCTGCGGTTCTTCGAAGTGTTCGACATCCGACCCCCGGCGCCCACTATACCCCGGGGCGAGGCTCATGACTGCCATGCACCCTTCCAGAAGACGGGCGTCGCTCAGCAGAACACGATACTCACTCAGGAAGCATGGAAACTCTCACCAAGAATTTCGTCTCCGGGCTCGAATCCGGCGCGCCCGATCGCGCACTCCTTGCGACCGTCGGTGACGAACACCCCGACGAAGGCGCCGCCGCTTTTCTGGCCGCATTCCGTCACTCCGACCTCGCGCCCACGGCTGCGCTCTGGTGCGAAGCGCTGCTGAGTTCTGCCCGGCCCGGCTTCGGCGCCGACTGCCTGCTCGAACTCGCCGAGAAATCTCGCGCAGCCGGCGCACCGCTCGATCTCACGCTCACGCCCGCGCTGCCGCGAGTGCTCGGAAACTGCAACTTCCTCGCGCGGCGGCTGCTGCGGCACCCCCACTGGGTCGCGGAGCTGGCCGGAGACCCGCCCGCTCCGCCGGTCGATACCCCGATTGCACCCGACTGGGCGACCCTCCGGGTCGCGAAGTATCGCGGGCTGCTGCGAATCACCGGACGCGACCTCGCCGAGCGCCACTTCGCCGCCAGCCTCACGGAGCTTTCGGAACTCGCCGATCGCTGCCTCGTTGCAGGCCTCGAGTGCGCGTCGAACGAAATCGGCTGCGAGGCCCCGGCGTTGCTGGCGCTCGGAAAACTCGGCGGCAACGAGCTCAATTTTTCTTCGGATGTCGACCTGTTGTTCCTCTACGACCGGGATACCGACAACGAGCTGGAGCAGAACCAACGCGCCGCGACGCTGATCAGACACTTCAAGACCCACATGGAGGCCCCGAGCATCGACGGCTTCGGCTACCGCGTTGACCTCGACCTGCGTCCGGAGGGAAAGACCGGCGTCCTCGCGAACTCCGTCGAGGCCGCTCTTGGTTACTACGAATCGTTCGGGGCCGAGTGGGAGCGCCAGATGCTGATCCGACTGCGCGCCGTGGCGGGCCCACAGCCGCCCGCCGACGCCTTTGCGCAGGGAATCACGCCCTTCGTCTACCGGCGTCTGATCGATCCGAGCGTGATGCACGCGGTGCGTGGCATGAAGGAACGCATCGAACGCGAACGCCTCGAAGCTGGCCGCGATCTCGAGGCCGACCTCAAGGAGGGGCCCGGCGGAATTCGCGATATCGAGTTCATCGTCCAGTCGCTGCAGCTCTTCTTCGGCGGCCGCCACCCCGAGCTACGCACGGGCAACGTACTCGCCACGTTGGTGCTCCTGGAACGCCTCGAACTTCTGCCCGCGGAGGTGACGACCTCCCTCGCCGACTCATATCTGTGGTTGCGGCGCGCCGAGCACGCAGTGCAGTTGCCCGAAGAACAGCAGACCCAACAGTTCCCACGCGACCCGAAGGCCCAACTCGGACTCGCACGGCGAATGGGTTACGCCGACGTTTCGAGCACGAGCGCGCGCAATCGCCTGCTCGAAGACTGGACAGCAGTGCGAAACGAGACTCGCTGTCATTTCGACGCCCTCGTCCTCAGCGAGGGCGAATGAGTCCCTCTCTCGAAGAACGCCTGCACGACGCCCTGGCAAATACCCTGCTCGCAGAGCGCCTCGCAGTCTGCGGCGCGCCCTTTCTCGAGAACCGCTCCGAAGATGCCGCCGCGGCCGCAATCGACGGCCCGATGCTGGTCGGCCTGGCACGCGTGCTGGCGTCGCAGCCCAAGGTCGCGGGCTTCCTCAGCCACCGGCCCGAATTCTTCGAGCGTCTCGCAGCGAGCGACGTCACCAGCTTCGCGAAGCGCGGCGACGAACTCGCGGATCGCGAACTCGCGACCGATCCGAAAGACCTCGAGGGCTGCCTCGACGAATTGCGCCTGCTGCGGCGCGAGGAAACCTGCTTTGCCGCCTGCGTCGACTTCGGCGGTGGCGCCAATTTCGGAGAAGTCTCCGACTTCCTGTCGAGCCTGGCCGAGTGCATCACCAGCCAGGCGCTCGGACTCGCACACCCGGGTGGATCGAGCGACGGCAGCGAAGCCGAATTCGCGGTGATCGGGATGGGGAAGATCGCGGGCCGGGAATTCACCTACCACTCCGACCTCGACCTGATCTTCCTCTATCGCGGCGGGCCAGAGCAGATCGTCGAGATGTCGCGAATCGGGCAGCGCTTGATCGCCTACCTCAGCACGATGACGGGAGCCGGCATTGCCTATGCGGTCGACACCCGGCTACGTCCGTCCGGGCAACAGGGGATGCTCGTCACCTCCTTCGACGGCTTCGAACGCTACCAGTGCGAGACGGCCGAGACCTGGGAGCATCTCGCGCTGCTGCGGTCGCGTGCGATCGCGGGTGCGATCGCGCCCGCCCAGTCGCTGCTCGATCGCGTGCGACATCGCGTCGTCGGAGACGGTTTCAATCCCTGGCCCGCCCTCGCCGACATGCGCGACCGCGTTGCACTCGAACGCGCCGACGAGGACGACGCGACCATTCCGATCAAGACCGGGCTCGGCGGATCGATGGACCTCGATTTCCTGGCGGGTGGCGGCTTGATCGAACGCGGCGCAAGCGCGTTGCCCGAACTCCCGAGCACGCCGGCAATGCTCGCCGCCAGCTGCGACGGCCAAGGGCTCGAAACTCTGCTCGACGGCTATCGCACGCTCCGGATAGTCGAAGCGCGCAATCGCTGGGTCCATTCACGCGCCGCCGAGAGCCTCGTAACGACTGGCGACTCACTGCCGGTGATCGCCGAGCTGGTCGAGACCGGAACGACCGGGGCTGAATTACTGACACGCCTCGCCGACGTCCGGCGGCATGTCCGCACCAGCTACGAACGGGTGATCGAGCAGGGTACGATCGCAGCCGTCTAGCTCAGGCCCGCGCATCCGCGTATTCACTTCGCCACGGTCGCGGCTCGCAATCCCAGTCCGGCTGCACGCGGGAGCTTCACACGCAACGGGCCATCGATTTAGGGGGACGCCCGAGCCTCGCCGAACTCTCCTCAGTCACCGGCCTTGACGGTCAGGACGGGGCACGGCGCAATCCGCAGAGTCCTTTCGGCCACACTGCCGAGCAGGATGTGCTGGAGGCCGGTCGTGCCACGCGTACCCATCACGATCACCTCGGCGCCGAGCTCACTCGCGAGATCCGAGATCGCCTCGGAGGGGTAACGCGGAGTCAGATGGGACTCGACCGCGATTCCATCAGCCGCAACCGCCTGCTCGAGAGCCGTCAGCTGCTCTTCGGCGGCGTCCCGGATTCGCTGGTTGAAGTCGTCGGGGATCGTCACCCCGTACGGCGAAACCCCGCCAACGTTGAGCTGGTAGCAGTGCAGCAGGTGGATCTTGCCGCCCGCGAGCCGCGCGATCTGCTTGGCCACGTCGAGCGCTCGCGTGGAATGCGCCGAAAAATCGATCGGGACGAGCAGGGTCTTCATCGGGATCTCCTGACTTCACTGGTTAGCGGTTCGTCGGCCTGCGCGGGGGAATCCGCCGCGCCTTCGAGGGATGAGAGCAGCGCCTCCTCGCGTCGCTCGTGGTCGCCGACAGCGGCCGAAAAGGCGCGGTAGGCGCTGGCGAACTTCACGAGGGCCGCGGCGTCGAGCTGCTCGCGCAAGCGTTCGAGTTCCGCCAGAAAACGCCGGTGCTCGCGCGCAAGCGCGTTCAGATCGTGGACACTGCGCTGCGCGAGACCGTGAATGGCTGGGAAGATCACGGCGTCTTCGAGCTCGAAGTGAGCCGTCAGCGCCGCGTGCAGACGCTCCGCGGCGGCGTGCACGGCGTCGACCGCCCCGCGCTCGAGCGCGTCATCGAGGCGGCGATGCAGCGCTCGCAGGCGCTCGTGTTGCTGCACCATCTGCCGCAGCGCACGCCGCAAGCGGTGGCGCAGTCCGGTTTCGAACTCATTCATGCACGGCTCTGGGTGACTTCCGATCCAAAAGCAGCCCTCCACCCAGATTATACGCACTTCGGCCGGTTCCTCAGCGCACCCTCACTCATAAAGAGCCGAATATGGACGGGAATCACGGCGTCCAACGGGTTGGCAGGCGGTCAAGTCACAGCCGGGTCCTCCCGATGAGGAGAGCGGCGCGAGTCGTGCGCCGCCGCCGGAGGATCGACCCCCAGTGCGCCTCGTAGCCTGCGCCAGCTGCCACGCCCAGTACGATGTCTCCGGGATCGAAGCCAAGACCATTCCGTGCCGCTGCGGCGAGGCGATCGAGAACCGACCGCCGGCTCCGCGCGACGCCGAGATCCATCGCTGCGCCGCCTGCGGCGCGCTGGCCGCAGAAGGCGCCGCGCAGTGCAGCTACTGCAACGCCGTGATCGTGCGCGACCCGTCGCAATCGTGGAGCCTGATCTGCCCCGAGTGCTACGCGCGAAACGCCGAAGATGGTCGTTTCTGCACCGCGTGCGGCGTTACTTTCAGCCCCTATCCGGTCCAGGTTCCGGGGCACGAAATGCCCTGCCCCGTCTGCGCGGCGCTCATGCCCGCACGTGAGGTGGCGGGCGTCCCCCTCAACGAATGTGGCAGCTGCAATGGCCTCTGGGTCCCGGGCGACGAAATCGACTCGCTGATCCGTCGCGCGTCCGAAGCCCGCCGGAACGCCAGCCCCGAATCGCTCGCCAGCCTCGAGCCGCGCACACGTGGCGCGAATCCGGCCGCGCAAAAGGTGCAGTATCGGCGATGCCCCGAGTGCGATGCACTCATGCATCGCCGGAATTTCCGCAAGGCCTCTGGAGTGATCATCGACCGCTGCCGCGCACACGGCACATGGCTCGACGCCGACGAGATCGAGCAAATCGCCGGCTTCATCTTGAGCGGCCGACAACCGGCCGCAGTGCTGACCCCTGAGTCCGAGCCACTCGCGTCTCAGACGCTCGAGCCCAACGCCTTCAGCATCCGGGGCTTCGGCACCGCCTCGAGCGACCGCGGGATCGGCGCGCTGGAGTCCCTGGTCGAAACCTTCTTCGCATTGCTCAAATAGGAGACGAAATGGCCTTACTAGACAAGCTGCGCAGCGAGATGATCGACATCATCGAGTGGGTCGACGACAGTCGCCACACGCTGCTGTGGCGCTTCCCGCGCTTCCGCAACCAGATCAAGTACGGCGCACAGCTGATCGTGCGCCCGGGTCAGAACGCGGTCTTCGTGCGTGAAGGCCGTATCGCCGATGTCTTCGGACCGGGTCAATACCGGCTCGAGACCCGCAATCTGCCGATTTTGAGCACCCTCGCCGGCTGGGTTCACGGCTTCGAAAGTCCGTTCAAGGCCGAGGTCTACTTTGCGAGCACGCGCCAGATCACCGACCTCAAATGGGGAACGCCGAATCCGGTGCTGATGCGCGACCCCGACTTCGGATCGGTGCGGGTGCGCGCTTTCGGAACCTACACCCTCAAGGCATCCGACCCGAAGACGCTGCTCCGGGAACTCGTCGGTGCCGACTCGAACTTCGAGGTGGACGAAGTCAGTGAACTGCTGCGGTCGATCATCAGCACGGCCTTCGCCGACGTGGTTGCGAAGTCCGAGATCGGCCTGCTCGACCTCGCCTCGAACTACCAGGAACTTTCCGAAGAGGTCCGCCGAGTGGTGCTCGAGCGGATCGACGACGAATACGGACTCGACTTGCCACAGCTCTATATCGTCAATATTTCGGTTCCCGCCGAGGTCGAGCAGGCGCTCGACGTGCGCTCGAGCATGAGCGTGATCGGCGATATGGCCGCCTACCAGGGCTACCAGCTCGGCCAGTCGATGCCGACCGCAGCCGCGAACCCTGCCGGCGGCCTCGCGGGGGCGGGCGTCGGCCTCGGAATGGGCATGGCGATGGCGGAGAGCATGCGAGCGGAAGACCAGGGCCCGCAGGTGGGTTCGCCGCCACCCAACGGTCCGACGCCGCCGCCGGTCCCAGCGGCGGTCGCGTGGCACATCGCCGAGAACGGTCGGGCGTCCGGCCCCTACGCCTCGGATCAGATCGCAGGTTGGATCGCGAGTGGCCGGATCGGACGCGAAACTATGCTGTGGTCGGCGGGACTGGCGGAATGGACTGGAGCGGCGCGGACGCCGCAGTTTGCAGCGATGTTTCCACCGACGCCGCCGAGCTAGCCACATCCCGTTTCCGCCACGGCGACAGCGCGGTGTGGCGGGGGTTCGAGGCCGCCGCAGGCGTCTCGTTCGTCGCATCGCCCCCGGCCGCCTCGGCGGAGGGGCCGGCGATGGTGCCGACTGCCAGCGTTCGCACGACGGCACGCAGTCCGCGGGACCGCACCAGGAAGGCGCTGAGTCGCTCGCACTGCTGACGAATCGCGCCACGTAGCTCGAACAGGGCGCCGAGCAGAACGGCCCCCACCGCTTGTGCGATCAGAGCAACGGTCGGGGATCCGAACAGCGCGTGCGCGGGCTGTGCGAGCGCGAGGAATCCCAAGCCTGCAACCCACAGGGCCACGAAGGCCCGACCGGTTACGATTCGAAGCTGGCTCATGCTCCGAGAGATCGGAGAAATGTGCGCTTTCTTGAGGGAAATCTTTGAAAACGTTGAGCTTCTTGGATTTCAGCGTTGGCTTCGCCCCACATCCATGGGCCCGCGCACGGGGTGTGAAAACTGCGATCCGGCCGAACACAGCCCGTCGCGTGCGGCTGTCACGCGGCGTACCAGCAGGCCATCCTGGTCTTCCGCCTCGACCGCGTAGTGCTGAGCGACGAAGCTGAGCGCATCCCGATGCTCGGGGGTGTCGCGCGCGATCCAGGTGAACGGCGGCGGCTGCCCACAGGAGAGCTTGCGCACCACACGCAACGGCTGATTCCGAAACGGTTTGATGACCCGCTCGGGCCAGTCGCGTGTGGCTTCCCCGGCATCGAGGTAGTTTGCGAGTCCGCGGTACATGGCGGGCGAAAGCACCATCTCGTCGTTTGGCCGCGTTTTCAGCAGCTTCACGTAATGGAGCAGCTCGCCACCCCCGCCCGGCAGGCCGCCCTGGTGCTCCCAGATCCGAAAATAGAGATGGCTGCCACTCGCGATCGCCGCCGCGCCGAGCGCGAACGCGAGGGTCGCACCCGCGAAGCGCACAGCTGCGGAATGCCGTCCAAGCCGCGCCCCCAGGTCGACGAGCGGCAATGCCATCACCGCGTACACGAACGGCAGCATCAACGAGGTTCGGCGCGGTGCAGGCCCGCCGAATACCGCCGGCAGCAGCGCTCCGCCGACTACCCAAATGAGCAAGAGGCGCAACACCGGCTCGCGTCGCCGGCGCCACGCCAGCGCGATCCCGACCACGAGCAGCGGCGCGAGCGCAGGGTTGATCAGCGGGCCGTCGACCCAACGCCCCGAAGATTCCCAGCTCGACTCGTAGAAGAGCTGGCTCAACATGCGCCGGAAGCGGTCGACCGGATCCTTGTTGATCCAGTCGAATTCGAGTAGCAACCAATCCGGGTGGTCCGCACGAATCTCCGCGGCCACTGCTTCGACCTCCGGCCGCAATCCACCGATCCAGACGAGGCGGTCGCCCCAGTTGCTGCGGTCGGCGGTCGGCGAGAGCCCACGCTCGACAACCGTATCGACGAGCGCACCGAACTCGGCTTCGTCGAACGAATCCGGGGCGACGGCCAGCACACCGGTCCAGATCTCGTGCGGGGACGGCGGCGCACCCGGCGCGGGTGTGGTCCAAACCGCGCGATCGAAAGTCTGCGAGTTGACGGCATCGATCCCCGTGTCGAGCCAGACGAGCGCGGGCAGCACCGTGAGGAAAGCTGTGAGCACGACGGTGCCGATGACCCGCATGACACCGGACCGCCGCCACAGCTCCGGCATGCCGACGAAGCCCGCCAAAGCGAATACGGGAACGAACCAGCTCAATTGGTACTGATACAGCGAAGCCCCCAGCAAGACACCGACCGATGCCGCGGCCGGTACGTCCCATCGCCGCAGCAGCCACAAGAGCGCGGCGAAGGACACCACCGCGTGCAGGATCGACACGCTGATATAGAAGCCGGAGCGGGCGTAGACGACGAGCAGCGGTGATGTCACAGCGAGCGCGAGCATCCACACGACGGAGCGATCGCCGAGCGGGCGCCGAAGCGCGAGCACCGCGAAGACGAGCGAGAAGCCGACCGCCACCACGGACAGCAACCGTGTCGCGATCACATCCGACGGCAGCAAGCTGACTGCGGCAGCCTGGAGCAGGATCGGCACACTCTGCGCGACGAACTGGTCGTAGACATAGAGCTCAAACGCTCCGCGACCGAGGATCCGGCCGATCTCGACCTGCCCTGCGAACATCCGCGCGGCGCGCAGGTAGGCCATCTCGTCGGCGTAGATGTTCGGAACCACGTCGAGGCGGTAGAGACCGACGACCGCAAAGACCCCCAGCAACGCAACGATCCACAGCGCCGTGAGTCGCGATGGGCCGGGATCCGCCTCCGCCGGTGCCGCCGCGGGAGCCGAGAGCCAGACCGCGGCCGCTGCGGCCGCATAGACCGCCCAACCGATCGCGACGAGCCCGGACAGCAGGAAGGACTGCGCGATCCAGCCGAGCGCGATCGCCGCAAGCAGCGGCTGCGCACCGCGCCGCTCGGCCGGCCGCCGCACCAGCCACGACAACCACAGTAGACAGGCCACGAGGCCGAACCCACGCACCACGGAAACCCCGGCGATCGCGGCTCCGAGCAACGCCCCGCCCACCGCAATCACCACTTCGATCGCCGCCGCGCCACCGCCCAGGACCGTTCGACCCGCATCAGCCACACGCGCCGCATGAATCGTCGCGACCGCGAAGATCAGCATCGCAATCGCGACAAGGACGGCGGCGAAACGACCTGCCGGACGTTCTGCCTCCACTACCCTAATCTACCACCGTCGTCGGGCACGGCCGCCCTTCCCTTCACCCGCCGATCGAGAGCGGACGTCGATGACCGCGAGCGTACGAAGCCCACAGTCTCCGACAACCGTCCGCACGCAGCGTGTGCGAGGCCTGTGGACCGCCCTGCTGCTGTTTGCGCTCCCCGGCCTGGTACTCGCGGTCCTCTACACCCCCGCACTCGATTACGACTTCAGCTGGACCGATACCAGTGCGATCGCGGGGCGCAGCATGTTGCGGCCGCCGGACGAAATCAACCAGGCCTGGAGTGAGCCGCTGCACCGCATCGCCCACCGCGGCGACGCCGCCCGGCAGAGCTACTACCGGCCGCTCCAGGTGGTGCTGCTTTCATGGGTGGACGCGCACATCGGCTCACAGCCGCGGCATTTCCGCACCGCCGGACTCGTGGTCGGGGCGCTGTGCCTCGGCGTGTTCGCGCTGTTCGCGTGGTGGCTATTGGGTCGACCTGCCGCCGCGGCGCTCGCGGCGCTCTTCGTCGCCTGCCATCCCGTTGGGATCGAATGCTACGTCTGGATTGCGGGCGTCTCGGGTGCGCTGTGCAGCGGCTTCGTATTGGCCGCAATCGGCCTCTCGCTCGCAGCCGCGCGGGCACGTTCAGGAACCGCCTTCGCCGTCCTGGGCGCGGCTTCGCTCGTGGCACTGACCGCCGCCTTGCTGTCGAAGGAGCGCGCGCTCGTCACTCCCGCGCTGCTCGCGGCGACACTGCTCCTGCAGCTTCGACCCGCGGTCCGCCACGAGTCCAGCGGCACCCGCGCGAAGATGCGCGCCGCGGGGCTCGTGGCCGCACAAATCGGAATTGCACTCGCGTACTGGTTCGCCTGGCGCCCCGGGATCCTTGGCGAGACGGCGCCTCCGCTGCCCCCGCTCGGCGGCAGCAGCACCACGCAACTGCTGAGCGCGGTGGCGAATTGGCCCCAGAAGCTCGCATGGCTGTTCGTGCCGTTGCATTCCTCTACCAGCGACGTCATTCGCGTGGTCGACAGACCGGGCGACGCGGGCTTCTTGCTCGGTCTCGCTCTCGTGGCCGCGACGGTCATCATCGGAGTATATTGCCTGCGCAGGGGTCGCCCCATCGCCGCACTCGGGATCGCCTGGATCTGGATCGCCTACCTCCCGACCGCGGGGCTGCTGCCGATGCTGCACGCCAACGGCGAACGCTACTGGTTCTTGTCCGCGTTCGGAGCGGCACTCCTCGTCGCCGATCTCGCCTCGGCCTTCGCGCGACGCGCAGGTCGCGTCCCGACGACCGTCGTCGCGCTCGCCTTGCTCGTATTCCTATCCGAACGCACGCTCGCACGGCTGCCCACCTGGGAGTCGAACCTCGGCCTGTTCGAGTACGAGATCGCGCGCGACCCCGCCTACCGCGAAGGTTGGTTCCTCGTCGCGGTCGAACACTACGAACGCGGCCGCCTGCGGGAAGCCAACCACGCACTCACGACGCTGCTCACGGACGGACCCGAATTTGCCGGCACCGCAAGCTACTGGAATCCGCTTTCGGTCAGCGAGCTGGCGTGCACGCTGCACTTGGCGCTCCGCGAATACAACGAAGTCCTCGAACTCGAACGTGAACTCGAGCGTCGCCACCCGTCGGTCCTGCGCGCGGCACCGCTGAAGACCTGCATCGGACAGGCCCACATCGCTCTCGGCGAACCCGCGATCGGGCTCGCGGCATTCGAAGCCGTCGAGCGCGAACTCGGCCCCGACACGCCACCCGGGCTCTATCTGAAGATTGCGCGCGCCCACCTGCTGCTCGGCCAAACCGAAGCAACGCGAGCCTGGATCGCACGGGCGCTCGCCAGCGTCGGCCCCGACTACGCGCTCCGCGCGAAGATCGTGCGCTTCGAGAAGAGCTTGCCACCCCGGCCGGGCGAGCAGGTGGACCGGCCATGACCCCGTCCCACGAATCCGAGCGCGATCGCGTCATCGAGGTCGCTCCCTGCGACCTGAGCCCCGAGGCGCTCCGTGGCCTCGCGGAGGAATTCGTCACCCGCGAGAGCACCGACTACGGGGCCTCCGAGAAGGGCTTCGAGGAGAAGGTCGACGAGGTGATGCGGCAACTGCGAGACGGCAGCGCAAAGATCGTCTTCGACCCCGAGAATGCGACGATCCAACTTCGGCCGGTCGACTCCGACTGAACCCCCGGCCCTACCGCGACGTGTATCATCCCTGCGGATGATCGGGAGGAGCACAGCACTCGCGTTGTTCGCCGCCGCCCTGCTGCCGCGGCTCGTCTTCGTGCTGTGGGCGCCCGGCGAACCGGCGGCCGACGGCCAGTTCTACCACGCCTACGGCGAGCACATCGCGCGCGGCTGGGGCTACATCGATGTCGACGGCAGCCCGGTGGTGCGGTGGATGCCCGGCTGGCCCATGCTGCTCGGCGGGCTGTACGCGATCTTCGGCTCGAGCACGCACGTGGCACTGTTCGCCAACGCGTTTTTCGACGCCACCACCGCGACCCTGCTCTCGCTGCTCGGCTCACGCCTGTTCGGGCGACGGATCGGCCTGACCGCGGGCGTTCTCTATGCGCTGTGGCCCGGCATGATCTTCCTCTGCGGTAGCCACATGAGCGAACCGCTCTTCAACGCACTGCTGGTCGGTGCCCTGCTGCTGACGGTGAACGCCGCCGAGGCCGACTCGCGGCGGGTCATGCGGTTCGCGGCGGCGGGCTTGTGCCTCGGGGCCGCTGCGCTGGTCAAGGCCGAACCGCTCGTCACGACCCCCGGCATCGCGTTCTACCTGTGGCGGACCCGGCGCGAGAGCGCGGATTTCACACGCACCACGGCCGTACTGCTCCTCGTCGTCGCCAGCGTGCTGGTGCCATGGACCCTCCGGAACTACGTCACCTTCGACCGCTTTCTCCCGACCGCGGCCAGTGGCGGAATCGGTGTCTATCTCGCGAACCACCCCGGCGCGACCGGCGGCCAGGACTTCCTCGCGAACCGGGCCCTGCAACGACGCTTCAAGCGCGAGAATGCCGCCTGGACCGCTATCGCGCGCAACGACGCGGGCTGGCGCGACGCCTGGGCCTTCGTGCGCGCGAACCCTGGCGAGGAAATGCGGATCATCGCGAACAAACTCCGGCTCACCTACCGCGGCGACGCCCGCGGCGCCAAGTTGGTACGCGGGCTCGGCCCCGATCCCGCGGCCTGGCACATCGACCCGGCGACCTGGCAACGACTACAGTGGACCGCGAACGGCTACTGGTTCACGATGCTCGCGTTGGCGGCGCTCGGACTCGCGACGGCGCGCACCTGGAAACGCGGTACGGCGGCGTTACTACTGCTCGGCGTACTGCTGCCCTGGCTCTGCCTCCACATCGTCCTGCTCGGCGGTCCCCGCTATCACGTGCCGCAGATCCCGGTGCTCGCGCTGCTCGCGGCCTGCGGAATCGCGCGATTGAGCCGCGGCCGCGCGGCCGCGGAAGCCACGTCGAATACGACGCATGCCCCGGAAGGGATTCCCGCCGGAAACGAAACGGAGCCGGATCCGGTCGAGACTTCACGATCCGATTGATCAGGTGAGTTCGGAAATCTCTTCTTCCGTGAGACCGGCTTGGCGCAAGACCGCGCGCGAATCGGCCCCCAGCGGCGCGACCGCGCGGCGGCTACCGAGTTCACAACCCTCGATCCGGAACGGCGGCGCGACGGTCTCGAAGCCACCAGCCGTAGCGTGCTCGAGCGGCTGGAAGTAGCCCATCGCTCGCGCCTGGGGGTCGTCGATCGCTTCTTCGACGCGCCGCACCGGAGCCCAGATCAAGCCCGCGCCATCGAGGCGGAGCGTCCACTCCTCGAGCGTCCGCTCGGCGAAAGCCGCTTCGATCTCCTCGATTAGGGCGGCGCTGTTCTCGCCGCGCCGCCAGCCATCTTCGAAGCGCGGATCCGAGAGCAGCTCGGGGCGCTCGATGGCGCCGCAGAATTGCGGCCAGTAGCGGTCCGCCTCGATCATCGCGAGCAGCAGCCAGCGGTCTCCCGCAACCGGATAGCTGTTCCAGAGCGGGTTCGGCGCAGCCCGACGGTTGTGCCGCTTGGCCGGCTCGCGCGTGACGAGCGCGTTCGAGATATCGGTCCCGAGGATGTGGAGTCCGGTTTGAAGCAACGACACGTCGACGAACCGCCCACCGCCGCCCGCGTCGCGCAGCCGTAGAGCCGCGAGCAGCCCGCACACCAGATTCACCGCAGCCGCGTGGTCGCCGACCGCAGGGCGCTGCATCGAGGGCGGTGCATCGCTGTCGCGCATGATGTCCATCATTCCGGTGCGGGCCCAGTAGGTGGTGTAGTCGAATGCCGGCCAGTCACCCGCATCCCCGCCATGGCCGTAGCCACTGACCGCGCCAACCAGCAGATTCGGGTGGCGCTCGAGCAACTCGGCGTGATCGAGTCCGTATTTCTTTCGACGCGCGGGCAGCAGGTTGGTGATGAAGATGTCCACCTCGCCGATCATGCGCCCCAGCGCCTCGCGCGCCTGCGGCCGCTTGAGGTCGAGGGCGACCGAAAGCTTGCCCTTGTTGTCCATCTGAAACGGGGGGCTCTCGGGAAAATCCGTCGCGTAGCCCGAGAAGCTCGGGCGACCGTGTCGGTAGATCTCTCCGTGCGGAACCTCGACCTTGACGACTTCCGCCCCCAGGTCGGCCAACAGTGCTCCGGCGGCCGGCACCGCGACATAGCTCGCGACTTCGACGACTCGGATTCCCGCAAGCGGCGCATTCATCGGACGACCTCCCCAGTGAGACACTTCGCGATTCAATCTTCCAGGACGTACTGGCTGAACACGTGCGAATCGAGATGATCGAATTCGATGAACCGGCGACAGCTCTCGATCATTCGGCCGCGGTTCTCGTCCAGCTTCGCATCGGAATCACCAGCGGCATAGAAGACCTTCTGATCCGTGAGCGCGGCGGCGGGAAAACCCTCTTCGACGATCGCGACCCACGGCGGCGCATCCACCGTGAGCGGACGGATCACTGCATTCTGGATGTAGAGGAAGGTGCTCTGGGTCTCGACCGCGACGCGTGTGTGCTGCCCCTGCCAGAGTTCGAGCCATTCGTCGTAGCTCAGGGAGTCGGGCTTCTCGAGGAAGCCGATGGTGTTGATCCCCGGTGTGCGCTCGCCGGCTTTCACACGCTGCGTGGTGTTCACGATCGGGACCGATTCGGAAACCAGGTAGCCCGCCAAACGCCCGACGACATCGCGCAGCACCGCCTCGAGCGGGCCGCGGTCGAGGTGTGTGTCCAGCCAGAACGACAGCGTTGCGGTGATCGGTGTCTTCATCTGCGAGATGGTCGAGCCCTGCGCATACGCGGTGTGCTCGTCGGCGATGCTGAGCGCGAGTCTGCGGGCGCCGAGTTTCCCGAGTTCCTTCGCCCGGACCCCGAGCAGCTCGTCGCGCAAATCCGCAGCGTCCTGTTCCGGCCGCTTCCACAAGACGTAGACGAGTTTTTCCATCGCTCCCCCGACGGCACTTTGCGTGGCCGAAAGAATGATATCCGTTCCGGCAGCGGGTGGCCGGGCGATCCCTTCGGGGCCTAGCGCGTGGCTTCGACCGCTCGCGTTACGACGTGCAGACCCGGGCCCGGCGGTGCCCCCGAACGGTGGACCAGCATTCGGGCGCGGCGAAAATCCAACTCGACCGAATCGCCCGCAAGCAACTCGCCCATCGATTGGCACTGCAGGTCCGCAACCGCTCGATCGGGCGCAAAGCTGTAATGCAGACGCAGCGTCTGGCCGGCCCGAAGCGGGACCTTCGTCACGTACGGCGCTGGCGGGTCGCGCTGCTTCAGGAGGTGGGTCAGCAGGCCGCGAGCGCCCTCGCCGGATCCCGCCGCTGCGATCTCGAGATCGACCTCGAGCCAGTCACCGGCTCGCAGATCGACGTACTGCCCCCCGTGGATGACTTCGCCCTGCCCCGGCCCATCGAGGGAAATACGCGGCTCACCCACGAGGTCGAACACGCGCGGCGACGCCTCCGTCGTGATCGTCTGGACGCTGCTGTGCACCATGCTGCGCACGAAGTCGTCGCTCTCCGCCACCCATGGGTGCTCGACTGCGTCGATCCCGAAGCTGCGGGCGCCCTGTGGCGCCCATTTCCGGCAGCGTGCGAAATCATCGAGGCACATCAACAGCGAGCCGTCGCGATCTAGCGCTCCAGCGGCATGCAGATTCGAATTTGCGAAGTACAGACGTCGCGGCCGGTCGTAATGACGCAAGACGCTGCGGCCGTAGAGTTCGTGCCCACGGTCTCCCAGACCGAGCGCGTCGAGGATCGAGAGCGACACGTCGATCTGCGAAAAGGGCGTGTCGATCCGCGCAGGCGCGACGCCCGGAGCGAGAACGGCCAGCAGGCCCCAGTTCTGGCTGACGGCTTTATCCCAGGGGTCGACGAACAGGCCCGGAATTCCCATCGATTCATCCGACACGACCACCACGAGCGTGTCGTCGAACACGCCGTCCTCCTCGAGACGATCGACGAATGCTCCGAGTGCGCTGTCGAGGTATGCGAGCGCGCGAACGAAGCGCGACGGCTCGTCGGGGTCGAAATCCTCGGGCAAGACGTAGGGATGATGGGTCCCGACGTTGAGCAGGGTCAGGAACCACGGTGCGTCGCCGGCCTCGAGTTCTTCGATCAGTTCGACACTTCGCTCGAAGAACGCGCGGTCGTCGACCCCCCAGACACTCCGCGCATAGGCGCGATCGAACCACTCGCGGCCGTGGACCCGCTCGAAGCCGGCACGCGGCATGAACTGCCCCTTCAACATGAATCCGAGCGGCGCAGCCTGCACGAAAGCGGTCTCGAAACCCGCGTCAGCCAGAATCCGGGGCAGGCAGCGACGACCGCCGACCTCCGGATACGCGCTCATCTTCGGCAGCCCCCCCGCGAGATTCGGCAGCTCGCCACATAGAATCGCGTACAGGCCACGGTTGGTCTTGCGCTGCAAGGTGAAGAAGCGGTCATAGGCGAGTCCACCGGCTGCGAGAGCGTCGAGCCGCGGCATCGCGGCGACCGGAGAGCGCCCATGGGCCGCGGCGAAACGTTCGACGTGTACCCCCGAGACCGATTCGAGTACCACCAACAGCACATTGCGCGCCCGGCCCACGGCGGGCTGCAAGGGACGACCGTCGAGATCGGCAGCGAGCTCGGGATCCAGCGCGAGCATCGCAGCGTGAGGATTCACGACAGCGGCCGGAGCCGCGCCGGAGGTACGCGCAAGCAAGCCTTCGACGTTCCACTGGATGAAGTTTCGCTGCCGCCAATGCGCCACCGCCTGGCGCTCCGCGCTCCATGCATGCAGCCCGAAGAGCCCGCCGGCGAGCAGGAGTGCGACGAGAGCGAGAGCGGCCCGCGTCGAGCGCGCACTGGACCAGGCCGCTGCAACCGAAACCAGTAGTGCAGCCGCGAATAGCCACGGGTGCGACATCGCGACCGCGGAGCCGCCCACGAACGTGAGGTCTCCGAGGTAGCCGAGATCGAGCAACGAGCCCGGCGCACCCATCACACGCACCCATTCATCGTTCGCGAAAGAGAGCCCGACCCAGACGACCGCGAGACCGACCGCGAGCAGTCTCGAGACCCGTGCCGAGAAGACCACCAGCGCGAAGCCCACGAGTCCGACCGCGCCGTCGGACAGGAAGCCACGCAGGTCCGAGACCGCGAACGGCCCACCGGCTTCCGCGATCCACAACACGCGCAACAGGAACGGCGTCACGAGCAACGTCGCGAGCAGCACCGCTTCGCGCCCGTAGGACGCGCGGCCGAATTCCCGCGCCATTCGACTTCCTCTCTTCGCAACCGAGGTCGGCAGTGTAGCCATCCGGGCGCGGCGCGCGCCGATCAGTCGCCGACCCGCGCCTTGCCGTTGCGGCGCTGCAACAACACCGCATAGCCCGCCGATGCATCGACGCGCTTACTCTCGCGGTAGTCGCCGAGCTTCGATTGCAAGGCCTCGAAGGCCGCGACGTCCCGATTGTCGAAGATCACGACCCAGAGGCGGTCCGGCCGCTCGCCTCCAGCCTCCGCGACGCCTCCCGAATGTTCCCCGAAGTCCCCGGTTCGATAGCGACTCGGCGGCAGGTAGTAGTGCATCGGCTGACTCCACCAGGCGTCGTTGATCAGGATCAGGTCGTCGCCGGACGCTTCGGATTGCATCGCTTCGGCAAGTCCCTGGTAGTCGATTTCTCCCTCCCAAGTCGTGGTGTACTGGCGCACCGAAATCACGCCGATCGCGAGCAGCACGACGGTCGAGACGATCCGGAGCGCAGGACTCCGCAGCCACGCGAACAGCCCACGCGCAACCAACCACAGCGCGAACGGCGTGATGAACAACAGGCTGCGCGCGGCAACACTCGGCACGAACAACGACCCTGCGAGCAGGATCGCGAGCGGCAGCAGCGTGTGCACGCTGGCGGGGTCGTCGGTCAGGCGCCGGAACCACGGAAGTTTGCGCAGCGCGCGCAGCGGACGCGCGGCGGCCCCCCAGGCCAATGCCAACCCCGGCGTCCGCGCCGCTGGAAGCTCGCGGCCGCCGTTCGCCGAGCGCACGTGCACGATCCCGGCCACGAGTAGCCCGGCGCACACGACGAGCAGCGCGAGCACCCCGAGCGAGGCCAGCGGGCCCAGCCGCTCGGGTGGAGCCGGGCCCCGCAACCACCATTGCAGCAACAGGAAGCTACCTAGATGTTCGACGAAGCCTGTGCGTGCGAGGTACTCCGTCCGCTCCGACGCGAGATGAACCTTCAGGAAGTACAGCACGGGTAGCGACGACACCAGCGCCGCCAGCTGGAGGTCGAGCGTCGCCGGCGCCCGCGGAGCCTCGCAGCTTCGGCAGAGTTCCCAGAAGATCTGCGCGGCAAAGAAGGGCCAGAAGCTGTACTCGAACCACAGCCCGGCCACGACAACGGCAACATATGCGACCGCCGATGTCGCACGAAAGCGCCGATGGAGCGAGTCGAGCAGAAGTACCGAGAGCACCGCAAACACGCCGAGGAAGACCCACATCCGCGCTTGCTGGCTCCAGAACAGATGATGACCATGCAGCGCGAGCAGCGCGGTCGCGAACAGCGCGACGCCGTCACCGTCGCGGCGACGCAGCATGAAGAACAGAAGCGCGACGGTCGCGGCACCCGCAAGGGCGGAAGGAAGTCTCAGCACGGACAGGTCGGTGCCGAACGCGCCTGTCCAAGCCCACATGAAGGCGTAGTAGCCGGGTGGGTGGTTGTCGTGGTGCAACGTTCCGAGCGTGGTCGCCGCGAGCGTCGACCGCGGTGGTGGCGCGCTGACGTATTCCGGCATCTCGATTCGCGGAACGTAGACTTCGGCGTGGGTCAGCGTATGCGCATCCAGGCCCCACAACCGCAGGCCAAGACCGAGTGCGGCAATGGCGAAGCACGCAACCGCCCGATTCCTGGAGAATCGGCTCGAAGCGGTGCGGGCTGCGGCCATGTCGTGGAGTGTAATGCCCCTTCCCGTGTCGGGGCGAGCCGCAGCGCCTCAGTTCGCGGGCACAATCCGAAACGTGAGTGCCACTTCGAAGCCGCCGTCCGCCATATTGCGACCCACGACCGCCGCGCCCATCGCGTCTGCGAGCCCCTTCACGAGGGCGAGGCCGATCCCGGTCCCCTTCGCCGTCCGGGTCAGTTCGTCCTCCCCGCGGTAGAAGGGTTCGAAGATCTGCGAAACATGTTTGCCGGAAACGCCCGGGCCCCGATCGCGCACGGCGAGCGAGACCCCGTCCCCAGCGCGCGCGCAGCGGATCGTCACCACGCGATCGCCTGCGTCGCGCGCGTATTTGAGCGCATTTTCGACCAGATTGAACACCACTTGAACGACTGCGTCGCGATCGAAACCGACCGGCGGCAGCCCCGCTTCGACCTCGACATCGATCCGAAAGCCCACCTCGCGTGCGTGCGGCTCGAGCATCGCAGCGGCCTCGCCCACCACGGGACCGATCGCCCCCACGACGAGATTCGTCTCGCGAGTCCCCTGCTCGAGTCGGGAGAACTCGAGGACGTTGTCGATCAGGCGCGACAAGCGCTCGGATTCCGCGGTGATGGTCGAGTAGTAGAGGCGTCGCTTGTCGTCGTCCTCGACCATGCCGTCGCGCAACATCTCCGAGTACATCCGAATCGCGGTGAGCGGCGTCTTGAGTTCGTGGGTCACGGCCGCGACGAAATTGCTGCGGCGCTCCGCAAAGCGAATCGTCACCGCCACCATGCGGTAGACCGCGTACAAGCCCAGGGTTCCCGTAACGAGCATCAACATCGAGATGGCGTAGACGAAATCCGCACCCCCGACGTCCGGCAACGGCGCGAGATCCAATCGGACGTTGATTGCGGCGAACGGATCCGCAAATCGGTGGCGATAGCGATAGACCCCCGCCCCCGCGCGCGACTCGGGTTCGGCGGCCTCGACGAAGAAGTCGCGATCGACGAACGCCGCAAGCTCTCCTTCGCCCACGACCGCCGCGTCCAGGCGCGAGAACAACGCCGGCAGAGCCAACACCAGCCCTTGCCGGTGGCTGCGGTCGCCGCGGTCGACGCGCCGAAACAACAGCAGGTGCTCACCGTCGATCAGGCGTCCCGCCATCGGGTGCACCTCGATCGCCGGCTCGGACGGTACAAGCTCTTCGGCCTCGGCAACCGCGATGTCCCGCAGTTCCATTTCGTTGTCGGCGTCTTCCACGCTCGACGCGGAAGAACGCAGCAATGCTCCGACCGACGGCTCGAGCCGACGCTCGTCGATTTCGGCAGACGGCCGCGACATTGCGAAGTCGCCCGCGGCGGGCTCGGGTGCGAGAGAGAGCGCCCGCTCCGGCGACGCCGCGCGCTTCACCTGGCGGTCGCTGCGCATCCTCGCCCCCTTGTTGAGCGATTGCAGCGCATCATATTGTGACAACTGCTTTTTTTTGCCTGACATCCCGCGGGGATCTGCGAAGTCCTCGGAGAATTCCAGCTTGCCGGCCTGGAATTCTCGAGTGGTGCCTGGCGCCTGCTGCGCGGGAGCGGAGGGTCTCGATTTGGCATCGAGGCGCAGCCCGCGGGTGACGAGCGCCTCGAGTTCGGCATCGACTGCGCCCGTCGTGCGAGCCTGCGCGAAGCTTCCGCCCGAATCGACCTGGAACCAGCCGAGTACGACATCGTCCCCGCCCACAGCCGCTCCGGTAAAGCGTTCGTCATCGACCTTGCGCTCATCCTCCGAGCGCAAGAAGCGGCTCAACTCACGCTCCATCTCGTCGACGAGCCGTTCCGCGACCGCTCGGTGACTCACTCTGCGCTCGAGCGCCACGCTCTCGAGCGCCCGTTGCACCAGCAAGCCCATCGGCACCAGCAGCACGGCAGCAAGCAGCAGGAAGACGAAACGGATTCGGCGCATGCGTCAGCCCCGGCCGGCCGTGTAGCGGTAGCCCGCGCCGCGAATCGTCTCGATCGTGGAGGTCTCAGCGAGATCGATCTTCCGGCGCAGCTTTCCGATCTGCATGTCGACGGTGCGGGTCTCGATCTTCTCCGGATTCGAGAAGCCCCAAACCTCGTGCAACAGCATGCGCCGGCTGACGATGCGGCCGGACTCCCGCACGAACAGCGCGAGGATTGCGAGCTCACGCGGCGACAACTCCAGGGCCTCATCGCCACAATGCGCGCGCCCGCTCGCGGGCTCCACCTTCCAACGCCCGAACTCGAATGGTGGCTGATCCTCGGCCCGTACGCGCCCGGAGCGGCGTAGCAAAGCCTGCACGCGCGCGACGAGTTCCGACACCGAGAACGGCTTCGTCACGTAGTCATCGGCGCCGCACGCAAAACCCGCGAGAACGTCCTCCTCCGATCCGCGCGCGGTCAGCATCAGGATCGGCTGCTCGGGCAACTCGGCACGCACCGCTTCACAAACGTCGAAGCCATTCATACCGGGCAGCATCAGGTCGAGGACGACCAGGTCGTAGTCGTTCGCGAGCGCCTCGCGCAGGCCGTCCTCGCCGGTCTCGACACCGTTCGGGGCATATCCCTGATACGCAAGAACATCGCAAAGGCCGCGACGAATCGCCTCTTCGTCCTCGACGACCAGAATCCTGCGCTTTTCGGCTTCGTCCGACATCGGCTCCCCACGATTCCGCCAAGCAAGTGTAGGCGCCTTGAACCCACTCGTCTGTAAAGCCCATGTAACGCGGTCCGTCTCGAGCTTTACGCGAGTTTGATCGCCGCGCGAACGGGCCTCACCTACTCGTTGTGATGTCGATCGAACAAACGAATTCGACGCTTGAATGGAGGCAACGACGATGACCAAACGAACGCAACCGACGACACCCAACCGACGCAGCGGCCTGCTCCTGGTCGCACTCTTCGCAATCACCCTCGCGCTCGGCGCGGCCCACCACGCCCACACGGCCGGCATTCCGAATCCAGCGGATCCGGCTGGAACGGTTTCGGCGAGCAAGATCGAGGCCGGCCACGGCGCGGTCCACATCAGTGGAACACTCGATCGAACCGCGGTGATGCAGGGGCGCGATGGCCTGGTACGCATGGAGCTGCTGATCGAAGGCCGTGCCTCGAACGATTTCGCAGCACCGAATATCCCGACCGACCTGGTCGTCGTACTCGACCGATCGGGCTCGATGACAGGCCGCAAGATCGCGGACGCGCGCGCGGCGATCCACCATCTGATCTCGCGCCTCGGCGCCGAGGATCGCTTCGCGTTGGTTCCGTTCTCGAACGGCGCCGCAACCGCGATTCCCCTCTCGCATGCAACCCCGATGGCAACCGCGGATTGGACTCGAATCGTCGATTCGATCGAAGCGGGCGGTGGAACCAACATGGCCACCGGGCTTCGGCTCGGGCTCCGCACGATCGAAACGGCACGCGAGCTTTCCCGCGCCCCGCGAGTCATCCTGATCTCGGACGGTCTCGCGGCGGAAACTCACGCCGAACTCCGGAGCGAGGCCTCCCGCGCGGCCCGCGGCGAGTTCACCCTCTCGGCAGTCGGCGTCGGTGCAGACTTCGACGAAACCCTGATGTCCATGCTCGCCGATGCGGGTACCGGGAATTACTTCTACCTGGAGGACTCGCGGCACCTCTCCGACATCTTCGCAGCGGAATTCGAGACCGCGCGGGAAACGGTTGCCAGCGGCCTTTCGGTGACGCTCGCGCCCGCGGACGGGATTGAAGTCGTCGAAGCGGCCGGCTACCCACTCACGCGCAGCGGTCGCGACGCGACCTTCCATCCGGGTGCGCTGTTCTCGAATCAGAAGCGCCGCATCTGGGTCACGTTCCGGGTCCCGACGGACCAGTCGGTCGAGCGCGAACTCGGCGAAGTCCGAGTGGCGTATCGCGCGGGGGCCGAACGCGTTCAGCTCCAGCTCGACGATTTCCCCAAGATCGCCTGCGTGGTCGACGAGAGCGATTTCTACGCGGGCCTCGACGAAGACGCCTGGGCGCGCTCGGTCGCGGTCGAGGGATACAACCAGCTGCGACAAAGTGTGGCGAGTCACGTCAAGTCCGGCCGTCCCGAGGAAGCAAAGCGTGAAATCGCGGACTTCCAGGACCGCTACCGCATGTTGAACCGAGTGGTGGCGGCCCCCGCTGTCGCAGCCAGCATCGGCGCGGCGGACACGCTCGAAGCCGAGGTCGACGAAGCCTTCACCGGACCGGACCAGGCGAAGAAGCAGAACTCACTCGGCAAGACGCTGCACTCGAAAGGTGTCGCCGAACGGCGTGTAGGCAGCCGGAAGTAGCGCCCCCCCGATCCACACGAGGAGAAACAACATGTCCATTGGATTCACACAACGACTCAGTCGGCTGATTCGCGCCGACGCACATGGAATCATCGAATCTCTCGAAGACCGGGCGCTGCTGCTCAAGCAGCACGTGCGAGAGGCCGAACTCGAGCTGCAGCGCAAGCGCGCCCGTATCGCGACGCTCGATGACGAGGCGCAACAACTCACGGATGACGCGGCCCGGCTCGACCGGGCCGCGGAGCGCCTCGACGAGGACACCCGCCTGGCGCTCGAGGGAGGCCGCGACGACCTCGCGCGCTTCGCGCTGCGCAGGCTGCTGCCACTTCGGCGCGAAGCCGACGCGCTGCGCGAGCGGGTCACGGCGATTCGCGCCGAACGCGAACGGCTCGAGCCGAAGCTGGCGGAGCAAGCGGAGGAGTTCGAGATACTGGAGCAGCGGATACGCGAGCGGCTGGCCGCGGAATCGCGGACCGAGCCGACTTTCGGCTCACCGCTCGCAACGGCTGCGGCCGATGAAGAAGTCGAGATGGAGCTGCTGCGCCGCACGCAGCCCGCGCGAACCGACCGATGATGCGCTGGAACGGCCTCGGCCGGAGTCTGCTATTCGGCGCGTTGGCTGCCGCGGCCTACATCCCGTTCGCAATCGTCGCGACACCGCTGTTCGGATGGAGCGGCGCGGTCGCCGCCTACGCGGTGGTGAGTGCGGCGGTGTACCTCAGCGGGCTCGGCCCGACGCTCCGTCAAGGGCTCGCAGCCTCGCTGCTGCTCGGACTCGGGGTCGGCGCAATTGCGGTCGTCGCCCCCTCCGATCGCGACGTCGTGCTCGCCGCGGCGCTCGCACTCGGCGTGCTGCGCAGCGGGCTGCTCTACCGGTCGCGCTTCGCACGCGCCCTTGCGATCGAGAGCGCGTTGGCGTGCGGCGCTTTGTTGGTCGCCGGGCAGATCTTCGACGGCAGCGTTGTCTCGACCGCGCTCGCGGTCTGGGCTTTCTATCTGGTCCAGAGCGTGTTCTTCGCAGTCGGCGGAATCACCGTCCGGCGCGACTGCCCGGACGACGTGGACCCATTCGAGGCCGCACGCGCACGGGCACTCGCGGTGCTCGACGACGTGGGGGTGGGCGATTCGGGCTGAGAGTCCGCCCCGGGGCGCGGGGTCGCAGCCGCATGCGGCCCCGCGTCTCCGCCGTCGGTCAGCCGACCACGTAGATCAGCTTGCCCGCGTCGTCGCGATGGGACTCGGCGTTCTTCGCGAGCCGCAAATGTTCGAGATGCGCGTAGGTCTCACTCTCCGCCATGGCGCCCCAGCTGCGCTGCTTGAACAACCTCTCCGAAAACGCCGCCACCGTCGCGGGCCCGAGCTCGCGCGAGATCGCGCGTACCTCGTCGAGTCGCTCGTGATGGTGGCGCTTGATCGCGTGGCAGCGTGCCGCGAGGTCGTCGAAAGGATGGCCGTGCGCGGGCAATACCTGGCCGACGCCGGTCATCTCGGCCACCCGATCCAGCGAGAAGAAGAAGCTGCTGAGCGGATCGGGGGACGAGCTGATCCCGGAGATGTGGGGCGTAATACTCGGCAACACGTGGTCGCCCGCGAGGAAGATGCCGGTCTCCGGATCGTGGAGGCAGAAGTGATCCCCGGTATGCCCCGGCGTGTGGACCACGAACCATTCGCGGCCCGCCAGCTCGAGTACATCGCCGTGCTCGACCGGATGCGTGATGGTCGGAATTACCGAGCTGCCAAGCCAACGCATCACCCGCCATTTGAGCTTCGTCCGCCACGGTGGCTTGGGCCGCTCGCCACCCCAGGGCGTGATACCGGTAGTCGCCGCACGCAACTGCTTGAAGGCATCCAGGTCCTGTTCGTCGGGCCGCGCCGACCCTAGCTCGTCTGGCTCGTTCGCTACGTCGGCGATGGAATTCTCCGCAGCGAGGTCATCGACGGACACCTCGGGTGCCGCCGCCGGCGTCAGCACCCCGAAGCCGAAGCTGTGGTGCGCCACCACCTTCGAGCCGAACTCCTCCGCGAAACGCCCTGCCCCGCCGAAATGGTCCGGATGCGAGTGCGTCACGATCACCGTGTGGACGTTGCGGGGCGCCAGTCCGGCCTGCTTGAGCCGGTCCTGTAGCGCGCGCCAGGTACCCGGACCGGGCAAGCCCGGATCGACGATTGCCGCACCGTTCGCGTCGAGGATCGCGTAACAGTTCACGTGACCGAGACCGGGCATCCGAATCGGCAGTTCCATCCGCAACACGCCTTCGGCAACCTCGGTCACCTCGGCCCTGGCCGACTCCTGTTCCTGCCGCCGCGCCATTGCTCCCCCTCCCCCGTCGCCGATTCGGCGTTGAACATAACAGCGCTGGATTCGAGAGGCGTTCAATCCGACTCGAAAGGTCGGTAACGGACGTCGAGGATCTCGTACGTTGCATCGCCGCGCGGCCGCCGGACCACCACTGCGTCGCCTTCCTGCTTGCGCATCAACGCGCGTCCCAGCGGCGAGTCGACGCTGATCCGCCCCTGCTCCACGTCGAATTCGTCCGGCCCGACGATGCGGTAGACACGCTCCTCGCCGTCCTCATCTTCGAGGCGAACCCAGGCGCCGAAGAAGATCGTGCCGTCGTCCGCCGGAACGTCGCGGACGACCGTTAGTTCATCGAGCCGCTTGTCGAGGAATTCGACCCGTGCGTCGATTTCGCGCAGCCGCTTCTTGCCGTAGATGTACTCCGCGTTCTCGGAGCGATCGCCCTGTGCCGCCGCCTCGGTGACCTCACGCGTCACTCGCGGCCGCTCTTCGTGCCAGAGCCGTTCGAATTCGTCGCGCAGGCGCTTCTCACCTTCGGGGGTGATGTACGGCGTTTGCTTTGCGACCGGTGCGCGTCGTCTCGACATACGAGCGGTTGATACAGCGGGATCGGCCTGCGCCCAAGTCGGGCTCAGTAAATCGGATGCCCCGCGGGGCAGCTGCTCGCCCGGCCACGGCGGCTCGAATCGGTGACCGCGCGGAACTCGCATTGCGGGGGATCGGCGATCCCGTATTTCGAAGAAATCGCACCAGCTGTGAAGCACTTCACAGCTGGAGCCTCGCG
Source organism: uncultured Gammaproteobacteria bacterium (assembly GCA_964196055.1). GTDB lineage: Bacteria > Myxococcota_A > UBA9160 > UBA9160 > SMWR01 > JAFDEI01. The sequence goes on from CAXMSF010000117.1 coordinate 26,904, forward strand.
GCCTTCGTAGGATGAGCGTCATAGAACGCAATACCAAGACCCGCGCCGGAACGAGACGATCCGCTTCGACCGCGCGGATCGACGGGTGCACGTCGTCCGCAGCGTGCACCCGCAGGAATCCGTCCGCGGTGAATCGGATCGACGGCGTTCGCCAGAGCGAGCGCCGAGTCGCAAGCGCCGAGATTGGTACGGCGGAGTAGCCCCACGCTCTCCGCCGCTACGGGGTCGTGCTTCGCCCTCTCGCCCACCCCGAGAGGGCGCTGCACGGCCCCGCTTGGCTCTCCCCCGCGCGGGATGCGTACGCCTCCCGCATCCGAAAACGCGTTATGTTCCTCTGCCGTGGAATCTCCCTCAGTCCTCATCCTGGTTCGTCACGGCGAGACCGCGGCGAACATCGACCAGGTCTGGCACGGATCGATCGACACGCCACTGACTTCGCGCGGGGAACGACAGGCCGCTCGTGTGGCCGAGCGGATCCAGCTCGAGTTTTCCGACGCGACCACGGTCTACTCGAGCGATTTGCAGCGCGCTCGAAACACGGCGGGCGCGATTCGCGAGCTCCTGGACGTGCAGCATCACGCGCAGGCGGACTTGCGCGAATACGACCTCGGAAGCTGGGAGGGCAAGACCTTCGCCGAACTCCACGACGAGCTCGAGTTCTTTCACCACATCCGCAGCAATCCCGATTATGCGCCGCACGGCGGCGAGTCACCCCAATCGGTCGCTGCGCGTTTGAGTGCGGCGCTGCGCCGAATCGCGGGCGCGCATCCAGGCGAACGAGTGGTCGTGGTGACACACGGCGGCGCACTGTCGATGGCGATGGGGGCAATCCTGGACGGCCACTACCGAGAGTGGCACGCCGTGATGGACAACTGCGCGATCAGCGAGCTCGTCTTCGAGCCGGAACCCGCGCTACTCAGCTTCAATCTGACCGAGCACCTCGAAGATCTCTGACCGCCAGCGATCGCGACGAAAGGACTTCCCCGATGATCGACCTCTACACCGCCCCGACCCCGAACGGCTGGAAGGCTTCGATCATGCTCGAGGAGATCGGCCTGCCGTATGCGGTCAAGACGGTACGCCTCGACAAACTCGACCAGAAAGAGCCTTGGTTCCTCGAAATCAATCCCAACGGACGGATTCCGGCAATCGTAGACCGCGACGCCGATGACTTCGCGGTCTTCGAGTCCGGCGCGATTCTGCTCTATCTCGCCGAGAAGACCGGCAAGCTGCTCCCCCGAAATCCGCGCGAGCGATCGCGCGTAATCCAGTGGTTGATGTTTCAAATGGGTGGCGTCGGGCCGATGCAAGGCCAGGCAAACGTCTTCTTCCGTTACGCCCCGGAGAAAATCCCGTTCGCGATCGAGCGTTACCAGAACGAAACCCACCGGCTGTACTCGGTCCTCGACGCCGCGCTCGAAGACAACGAATACCTTGCGGGCGATTACTCGATCGCGGACATCGCTACCTGGCCGTGGGTTCGGATCCACAATTGGGCCGGCGTCGAAATCGACGATCTGCCGAACCTGCAGCGCTGGATCGAGCGAGTCGGCGAGCGCCCCGCCGTAGCAACCGGTTGGAAGATTCCCGTGCAAGACGGCGGGGAAAGCAGCAAGGAAGACGTCGCAAAGGCCGGCGCGAAGATCCTGGTCTGATTCGCATCACCATTCGCGATCCGGAGAGGTCATGCGGCAATTCCGAATTCTACCGATCGCGATCGGCGTATTCGCGGCGCTCACAGCCGCTGCTGAATCCGGGCGAGAGCCGTGCGCACAATCCAATTCGCTGCGGACGCCGTTCTTCGGCGACCTGCACGTCCACACGCGATTTTCGCTCGACGCGAGCACCCAGGGCACACGAAACCGCCCTGCTGACGCGTATCGCTTCGCGCGTGGCGAACGCGTGGGAATCCAGCCCTTCGACGCCGACGCGAAGCCGTTGCGCCACATCCAGCTCGAGCGACCGCTCGACTTTGCGGCCGTGACCGATCATGCGGAGTTGCTCGGTGCGCGACACATCTGCGAAACCCCAGGAGTCGAAGGGCACGACTCCTGGGTCTGCCGGGTCTACCGGGGCTGGCCTCGGCTGGCCTTCTTCTGGATGAACTACCGCTCCGCGATCGGAGAAAGCCACGGTTTCTGCGGTGAAGACGGCTCCGTTTGCCGCGAGGCCGGGCGCGAACCGTGGCAGGAGACCCAGGAAGCGGCCGAGGCCGCCTACGACCGCAGCTTTGCCTGCGACTTCACGAGCTTCGTCGCCTACGAATGGACCGGCGGTGCAGGCCCGGGCAACAACTTCCACCGCAACGTCATCTTCCGGAACGCGAACGTCCCTGAGCTTCCGATCAGCTTCCTGGATGGGGTCGAACTGTCGCAGCTCTACGCACAGCTGCGCAGCGAATGCACCAACTCGGGCGACTGTGATGCGGTGGTCATCCCGCACAACTCGAATCTCGGCGGTGGCAGGATGTTCGACACTTACCGCAATGACGGCAGCCCGATCACGGCATCCGAAGCGCGCGAACGCGCGCAGTTCGAGACGCTGGTCGAAATCATGCAACACAAGGGAGAATCCGAGTGCATGACCGGCACAGGCAGCGAGGATGAACTCTGCGGTTTCGAGAAGCTCGCGCAGAGCAACTTTCGCGGTCGTTTCAGCGCGCTGCTGGCTGAACCCCCGTCCGCGCGCCAATTCGTTCGACACGCGCTTCAGTCGGGACTCGAGCAGGACAGACGCATCGGCGTCAACCCGTTCAAGTTCGGCATCGTCGCAAGCACGGACACCCACCTCGCGGCCCCCGGACTCGTAGCCGAGAGCGCCGACTACCCCGGGCACGGCGGCGCGGGCACACCGGCCGGCGATTCTCTACCCGTCGGCCTGCCCGACGCGATCGACTTCAATCCCGGCGGTCTCGCGGTACTGTGGGCCGAAGAAAACACCCGCGAATCGCTATTCGACGCGATGCGCCGCCGCGAAGCCTACGGGACCAGCGGACCGAGGATCAGCGTCCGATTCTTCGGCGGCTGGGACTACTCGGACGATCTCTGCAAGAGCGCGACCTTCGCCGCCACCGGATATGCGCAGGGAACGCCGATGGGCGGCGACCTGCCTCCGTGGCGCGCGGGGGCTGCCGCGGCTCCGAGGTTCGCGGTTTCAGCGCTGCGCGACCCGGGCACCGCGAAGCAGCCCGGCACGCCGCTGCAACGGATTCAGATCGTGAAAGGCTGGGTCGAGGGATCCGAACTGCACGAGCGTGTCGTCGAGGTGACGGGCACCCCCGACAACGGCGCGAGCGTCGACCTCGACACCTGCTTGCCGAGTGGGCCCGGCCACGATGGGCTGTGCGCCGTCTGGCGAGATTCGGAATTCGACGCGTCGGAGCACGCGTTCTACTACGCCCGTGTCGTCGAAAACCCGACCTGCCGCTGGAGCCAGAAACTCTGCAACGCACGCGGCGTAAACTGCGACGACCCGGAGACGATCAGCGAGGGCCTCGAGCCCTGCTGCTCGGCCACGCATCGGCCGGTGATCCAGGAGCGCGCCTGGACCTCACCGATCTGGTACAGCCCCCCTGGGGATCGCGCGATCGCAGCCGGGGCTCATTCACCCGCCGCACTCGAAGAAAGCCGTGTCGGCGATGAAACCTTTTCGCCGGGCGGTACGTCTCATTAGGTGCATTACATTTCTCTTCCGATCGAGCGAGCCCGCAATCCTCCCCAACAGATTGCGGGCTCGTCTTGTTTCAGTTGATCTCTTTCAGTTGAACCGGTTGGTCGGCCTCCCACGCGTCGGCGGCTCCTCGATTACCCCGAGGCGCAATCCACCGGACTGAAGATCTCGGTCGGATCGACGATGTCGTCGGCGGGGTCCAAGGTCGGCGCTCCCAGCGGCTGGGCGGGATTCCAGGGCGCTCCAGCGGCTTCTGCGGCCGCACAGCGATCGCCTGCCTCGCCTCTGCGTTCGCATCACTTCCTCCCCAGCCGGGCGTCGTTGGACCCCGATAGCAGCGGATCGTGTGTTCGCCGGAGTGCCATTAACGGATCAAGGAGGCGCTACAGGGACGCAATCGGTCCGGAAGGTCGAAGTGGTATGTTCCGTCCCCGGCTGGGCTACGGCGGATTCTCGCGCCGATACAG